>DYCH01000074.1 GCA_019418235.1 Sutterella sp. | reverse complement strand
GACCACGGGACTTTCACCCGCTAGAACAGCACACATGTCGTGCGCACAAACAAAAGAGCCCTGACAAAAATCAGAGCTCTCTTTAGAAATTTGGAGCGGGAAACGAGTCTCGAACTCGCGACCTCAACCTTGGCAAGGTTGCGCTCTACCAACTGAGCTATTCCCGCGACAGGATTGGTATTTTAAGAATAAATTCTAAATTTGCAAGCGCTTTTCTGAAATATTTTTAAGATATTTCAAAATTAGAATCTATCTCCTTGATTTCCAACTAAATTAATTTTTTAGCGGATTGGTATAAAGCGCTAGATTGAAGTTCATCCCAAGTCAAGGCGTCTCCCATCGGCGCTAAGCGCTTGACTCGCGAGGCGCGCTCAGTCGTATCCGTAAAGGTTAAATTGTCCAACAATTCATCCGTTGCGGCAAAGTCGTTACAGATGATCAGCATATCGCAGCCTGCGTCCAAGGCCATTTGTGCGCGATCAACAACGCTTCCCACACCAACGGCCCCCTTCATGGATAAATCATCCGAGAAAACAACACCGGCAAACTTCAAATCGTCACGCAAGACTTTCTTTAACCAATGTGAAGAAAAACCGGCAGGTTTATCATCAATGGCCGTATACAAAACGTGCGCCGCCATCACAGAGTCCAACGCCGTGGACATCCAACGATAGGGCTTTAAGTCAGCAAACAACAAACGTTCAAAGGGACGCTCATCAACGGGCAACTCTAAGTGACTGTCGGCCTTCACCCAACCGTGACCAGGGAAGTGCTTGCCGCAGTTGCTCATGCCAGCTTGACGCAAGCCTTGAACAATCCCCAAAGCCAATTGCGTCACCAATTGCGGATTGTGACTAAAGGCACGGTGACCAATGATTTCACTGCGTTGGAAATTGATGTCTAAGCACGGAGCGAAGGTAAAGTCCACACCACAGGCACGAAGTTCAGAGGCCATCACGTAGCCCGTTGCCATAGCGGCCATTAAGGTGGATTCAGGCGAATCAATCCAGCGTTGCCCCAAAGTGGCCATGGCCGGAATTTCCGTAAAACCTTCACGGAAACGTTGCACGCGCCCCCCTTCGTGGTCAACGGCAATCAAAACACCGTCTTTCACGGCATGAATCTCATCGCAAAGGGCTTTGAGTTGCTCACGACTTTCGTAGTTGCGCGTAAACAAAATCACCATGCCGCAAAGCGGATGGGCAATGCGACGACGATCGGCGTCGGTTAATTTTGTACCTTCAATGTCCAATACTAAGGGACCCATCATTTTCAAATTCCTCAAATCTTAGAAACGCTTTTCAGCCACAGCAAAAGCCGCTACCACGTTTTTTTCATCCGTAATGGAGACATGCACAAAGATGCCTTCTTCTTGAAGGCGGTCTTTAAGCTCTCCTTTAAAAAGCACCATCGGAGCGCCCGAGGCATTGTGAAGGATTTCCATCGCATGGAAACTCACCTCAGCCGTAATCCCCGTTCCAAGGGCTTTGGAGATCGCTTCTTTAACGGCCCAACGGGAGGCTAAAAACGCATGCAAACGTTCTTCACCTAAAGCTTTACGTTTATTAAAAAGCGGAAGTTCTTCTGTTGTTAAGATGCGATGAACAAAGCGCTCTCCGTGCTTTTCATACACGTCGGCAACGCGCTTGAGTTCTACAACATCGCAACCGATTCCTGAAATCATTCACTGTCCTTAATGCGTTGATGAGCACGATCCAAAATCGCCACATAACGACGGATCGTCTCTGCCATACCGTAACGCAACGCTTCTGCCGTTAAAGCATGGCCGATGGAAACTTCGTCAATGTAGCGACAAGCCACCAACAAAGCTTCCAAATTTTCCAAATTTAAATCGTGACCGGCGTTCACGCCTAACCCTGCTTCATGAGCAGCGCGAGCAGCAGCCGCATAACGAGCCAAGACCTTTTCTTCGTCTGCCGTGCCATAGGCCTTGGCATAGCCTTCGGTATAAAGCTCCACGCGATCGGCTCCCAAGGCTTTGGCCTTCACCATTTCAGAGGGTTCAGGGTCCAAGAAAAGACTCACGCGAACACCGGCGGCTTTGGCTTTTTCAATCAAAGGCTTCACACGCGCGCCATCCACATCCAAATTAAAACCATGGTCTGACGTCTTTTGTCCTTCTTGATCGGGCACAAAAGTGGCTTGATGCGGGCGAGTCGTTAAAACATGATCCATTAAATTATGAAAAGGATTACCTTCGATGTTGTACTCAGCACCAGGGAAAGCCTTAACAACTTCGGCTAAGGGAGCCACATCGCTAGCGCGAATATGGCGTTGATCGGGGCGCGGATGCACCGTTAAACCGGCTGCGCCATTTTCAAGCGCAATACGACCAAACTCGCAAGGCGACGGGTTACCGTCATCACGTGCATTACGAATCAAAGCAATCTTATTGAGGTTCACAGACAGTTTGGTCTTCATAGGATTTATTCCTTTTTTTAAAGTCGTTTATATTCTTGCAAAATGCGGCGTGTATTAAGGGGTTTGTCGCCCACATAATGCGTAATCATCGGTCGCAAAAGTTTCTTTGCAAACGACAATGTTTCGGGATCAGAGAAATCTCGACGTCGAAGTCGATCAATCATCTCCGTTGGAATGACCAAGTGCGAGTTGGAATCGAATCGGCGTTGAGCGATGGGTTTTAACTCTTCCCCATCCCAAAACCAAGGTTCCTCGCTTTCAGGCAATCCGTAGCCTAACGCCGTCATTAAGTCCAATTCAAACGTTCTCAAAGCCACTTCATGACTCTCATCACTTTGGGCAAGGTTCTTTAGCACTTCAACGTAAGAACCAAAAAGACCGTCCAGAGGATCTTCTCGCACTAAAAGTCTCACCAACAGCTCATTGATGTAAAAGCCCGAGAAAAGCGCTTCCCCTTCAATCGGGAAAAAGCCTCCCATCCACTGAGCTTTGGAGAGATTCTTAACGTCATTTTGACCGGTATAGGATATCTTTAAGGGAGAAAATGGGGTCAAAATGCCTCGAAAGTGACTCGATGGGCGCTTCGCACCCCGCGCAACTGCCACGACTTTGCCGTGCGTTAACGTAAAAAACTCCACCAGGAGACTGGTTTCTTTCCAGTCCCACGTTTGAAGCACAAACGCCGCATCATCCATGACGCGGCGATTGTGGGAGTGTTCCGAGGTGTTAACCATTCAAACTCTTATTCGTAGCCCAAGGTCTTTAATGCTCGAGCATCATCGTTCCAGCCCTTACGGACTCGAACCCAAACTTCCAAATAGACTTGTTTGCCCAACATTTCGGCAATGTCCATACGAGCCAGGCGCGAGATTTCACGCAATTTTTCACCAGCTGCACCAATCACAATACCCTTATGAGCATCGCGCTCAACAATGAGGGTTGCGATGATTTCAGCCTTTTTGCCTTCTTCTTGCCACTTATCAATCGTCACGGCAATACCGTAGGGCAATTCGTCACCCAACAAACGGAAAGCCTTTTCACGAATGATTTCACTGGCTAAGAAACGTGGCGACTTATCGGTGTAAATGTCCGGATCAAAGAACGGCGGATTTTCCGGCAAGAGTTTTTCAATTTCCGCCATTAAATCGGGCACTTGACGACCCTTTTCAGCAGAAACCGGCACAATGCACGTAAACGGGAATTTTTCCATGGATTGAGCCATCAAAGGCAACAACTCATCGCGTTGCTTCATGAGGTCAACCTTGTTGATCACCAAGATAACATTCTTGGCATCTTTATTGATCAACTGCAAAACCTTTTCGTCTTCAGCACGCCAGCCGGAGCTCTCAATCAAGAGCACAACCACGTCCGTATCGCTCAAAGTCGAACGCACAGAGCGATTCATACCACGAATCAAAGCATTACCGTGCTTGGTTTGAAAGCCCGGGGTGTCAACGAAAACAAACTGAGACGATTCAGTGGAGACCACGCCCAAAACACGGTTACGCGTTGTTTGCGGTTTCTTACTCGTAATACTGACTTTTTCACCGATCATGGTATTGATCAAGGTGCTCTTACCCACGTTGGGGCGACCGACCACGGCAATATAGCCACAGCGGAAATTAGGTTTATCCATGGTGTGCCCCCTTTTTCTTGGCAGCAAAATGTTCTTCAGCCATACTCAATGCAACCTTAGCAGCTGCCTGTTCAGCCATGCGACGGCTCTTACCGATCCCACGCACAGCAATATTTAATTTCTTGATTTGGCATTCTGTTTCAAACGTTTGATCGTGCGCAGCACCTCGAACGTCAATCACATGATACTCAGGTAACCCCAAGTGATGAGCTTGCAAGAATTCTTGCAATAAGGTCTTAGAGTCCTTGCCCATGCGTTCCGGCGTTAATTGTGAGAGCACCGGTTCGTAAAGACGAAGGATCACGCGCTTAGCGGTATCAAAACCGCTCTCGGTCATGATGGCACCGAAAATGGCTTCCATTGCATCGGACTGAATCGAAGGACGATGAGCGCCCCCCGTTTTCATTTCGCCTTCGCCTAAACGAAGGTAGTCCGACAAAACCAAACGATTCGCAATTTCAGCCAAAGCATCTTGACACACCAAGTTAGCGCGAACGCGAGACAAAGACCCTTCATTGAAGTGTGAATCACGTAAGAAAAGCGCTTGACCAATCACGCAATTTAAGACGGAGTCGCCCAAAAACTCAAGACGTTCATTGTTTTCAGCACCGAACGAACGGTGCGTGACGGCACGCTTGAGTAAGCTTTTGTTTTGGAAGACGTAATCAATTTTTGCTTCCAAACTCTCTAACGGCAACATGTGTACTCTCCTTATTTGAGCGAACCGATGCGGGTCAAATCGCTAAAGTTCAACCAAATAAAGAAGGCCCGGCCCACAAGGTCTTCGCGAGGCACAAAACCCCAGAAGCGGCTATCGGCAGAATTGTCTCGGTTATCGCCCATCATAAAGTAATAACCTTGCGGCACCTTACAAACAAGGTCGCCACGACTGTACACACAATGTTCCAACCCGTTATGACCGTACACAGGACGAGCCATGGAGGGCATCTTCGGATTTTCAATCATTGCGTGCTTGACGCCATTTAACGTTTCTTCGTACTTCGTAAAATCGGTGTACGTGTCTTTATCAAAGAACGTTCCGTCTTCGACCTTGCCTTGAAGTTCGCCATTAACATAAAGATTTTTCCCGACGTAACGGATTTCATCTCCCGGCACACCGACAACGCGCTTAATGAAGTCAACGTTGCGATCAAGCGGATACTTGAAGACGGCAATTTCACCGCGCTTGGGTTCAACACCTTCGGTAATTTGCCAATTCAACACCGGGAACTTCATACCGTATTCGTATTTATTGACCGCAATAAAGTCACCCACATGCAAAGTCGGCAACATCGAACCCGACGGAATACGGAAGGGTTCAACAATGAAAGAGCGAACAATAAACACACAGAAAATGACCGGGAACAAAGCACCCGTCCATTCCATCCATTTCGGTTGTGCAGCTAACTTGTTGTACAGGCTTTGGCTCTCACCGATAACGCTGATATCACCACGGTCAATGGCCGTACGGTTATCTTCGTCAAATTGAGCAACTGCAGCCTTGGCACGCTTAATGCGATCCGGTGCCCACTTAAATTTGTCGAGAACCCAGAGAATCCCCGTGCCAATCGTCAGCACCAATAAAAAGAAAGAAAAATTCACAACAAGGCCTCTTATTTTTCATCAACTTGCAAAATGGCCAAGAAGGCTTCTTGCGGGATTTCCACAGAACCCACTTGCTTCATGCGCTTCTTACCGGCTTTTTGCTTTTCCAACAACTTGCGTTTACGCGTGATGTCACCGCCATAACACTTGGCTAGCACGTTCTTGCGCAAGGCCTTAACGTTTTCACGAGCGATAATGTTGGCACCAATGGCCGCTTGGATGGCCACGTCATACATTTGACGCGGAATCAAACTGCGCAAGCGCGTCACAATCTCACGACCACGGTGTACAGAATTCGAACGGTGGATGATGGAAGACAAAGCATCCACACGATCCCCATTGATAAGCATATCAACCTTCACGACGTCTGCTGCACGATACTCCAAGAACTCATAATCCATGGAGGCATAACCGCGCGTCAAAGACTTTAAGCGATCAAAGAAGTCCAACACGATTTCAGCCAACGGCAACTCATAGGTCAAGTGCACTTGACGGCCGTGGTAAGCTAAATTCGTTTGCACGCCACGCTTTTCGTTACAGAGCTTCATCACCGTACCGACATATTCATCAGGCACAAAAATCGTCACACGATCAATCGGTTCACGAATTTCGGCAATCTTATCGGGCGAAGGAAGCTTGGACGGGTTTTCCACTTGCAACAATTCGCCATCGGTCTTTAAGACTTCATAGACCACGGACGGTGCCGTCGTGATCAAGTCCATGTCGTATTCGCGTTCAAGACGTTCTTGAACGATGTCCATGTGCAAGAGCCCTAAGAAACCAGCACGGAAACCAAAGCCCAACGCTTGAGAGACTTCCGGTTCAAATTGCAAAGCCGCGTCATTGAGTTGCAACTTCGTCAATGCGTCACGCAAGGCCTCGTACTGATTGGATTCAACAGGATAGAGACCGGCAAACACCTGAGGCTTAACTTCCTTAAAGCCAGGCAAAGGTTCAGTGGCCATCTTATTGACCAACGTGATGGTATCGCCCACACGAGCGTCCTTCAATTCCTTAATGCCGGCGATCACAAAGCCCACTTCGCCTGCCACCAATTCCGGACAACTCGTTGACTTCGGTGTGAATTTACCGACTTGCTCAACCAAGTGGTTGGCACCGGTACTCATCAAGTAAATCTTATCCTTGGGCTTTAAACGACCGTTGACAACACGCACCAACATCACCACACCCACGTAGTTATCGAACCAACTGTCGATCACCAACGCTTGAAGAGGTGCTTCCTCGTCGCCCTTGGGCGGCGGCACATCACGCACGATGCGCTCAAGAATTTCATCAACGCCCATACCGGTCTTGGCAGAACAAGCCACCGCATCCGTTGCGTCGATACCGATCACATCTTCGATTTCTTCCTTGGCCGCATCAGGATTGGCACTATTTAAGTCCATCTTATTGAGAACCGGAAGCACTTCGACACCCAAATCAATGGCCGTGTAGCAGTTGGCAACCGTTTGAGCTTCCACGCCTTGTGTTGCGTCAACCACCAACAAAGCCCCTTCACAGGCGCTCAAAGAACGGGAAACTTCGTAAGAGAAGTCCACGTGCCCCGGCGTGTCGATCAAATTCAATTCATAGACTTGACCGTCTTGAGCTTTGTACTTCAAAGCTGCCGTTTGAGCCTTAATCGTAATGCCGCGTTCTTTTTCAAGATCCATCGAGTCCAACACTTGGGACTCCATTTCACGATCACTTAAGCCACCGCAACGATGAATGATGCGGTCAGCCAACGTGGACTTACCGTGGTCAATGTGGGCAATGATGGAAAAATTGCGAATATTTTGCATAAAAACTTTTTCAGTTCCGAACAATTTTTGTTAAGACCGGACCAATGGGAAAACCGGCTGTTCTTAACTGCCTTTCCCTTTAATCCGAAAGCGATCTATTTTACCATTAAACACCAGTCAATTAGGTCATTTTACCTGTCAGCGAGTCTCATTTTTCGCAAGAAAAACAAAGCAATTGTGTTAATCTTTGACTATTGATACAAAACCTTTCTTGCCATGCGTTACTTTATCGTAATTATTGCAGCCGTTGCGATCTTCGCTTACCTCTACAAAAGAGCGTTCGAGGACTTTCGTGCGGGCTACGAAGAAGGCAAGAAACTCGGTGACGAACTCTCAAAGAAAAAACGCCCCGACAATGCGGAGCGTCCTCAAGAAACCGACGAGCAATAATTAAAGTTGCTCGACGTAGATACCGGCCTTTCTTAAAAATTGAATGCCGGCATCGTCTCGGTAAGCCTCGTGATAGTACACATGCGTAATGCCGCACTTTTGAATCAAAAGTGAGCAGTGAATGCAAGGACTGTGTGAAATAAAGATTGAAGCTCCCTTAGAGGAGTAACCATTTTCGCAAAGCTTGGCAATGGCATTGAGTTCAGCGTGTTGCACCTCAGGGCGCGTCACCAACTTACCGTCAACTTCCATCTCGCAACAATTGTCATAACCCGTGGGCATACCATTCCAACCAAACGAAATGATGGAATGATTTTTTACGATCACGCAACCCACTTTCAAACGTTGCGCATAGCTGCGCTTTGCCGTTAAGAGGGCAATTTGCATGTACATCTCATTGTCTTTGCGAATATCCATGACAATCCTTTTTTGTGTGAAAGAAAAGGTCAAGAGGTGCACCCTTGACCTTTTGACTTATCGACTATCTTACTCTTCGAAGCGCTTAAAGATCAACGTACCGTTGGTACCGCCAAAACCGAAGGAATTCTTCATTGCATAACGAATTTCCATCGGACGGGCTTCATTGGCACAGTAGTCCAAATCGCATTCCGGATCCAATTCGTTGATATTGATGGTCGGAGGCGAAATTTGGTTTTTCACGGCCAAAATCGTAAAGACCGATTCAATACCACCGGCACCACCCAACAAGTGACCCGTCATGGACTTCGTGGAGTTGACAACCACGTGAGAAGCCGCTTCACCGAAGGCTGCCTTAATGGCCTTCGTTTCGTTGACGTCACCCACGCTCGTAGACGTACCGTGAGCATTCAAGTAGTCGATTTGATCAGGCGTCACACCGGCTTGCTTCATGGCGGCTTGCATACAACGGGTCGGGCCATCCGTGCTCGGCGTCGTGATGTGATAAGCGTCGCTCGTTAAACCGTAGCCCACGAGCTCAGCGTAGATCTTGGCGCCACGAGCCTTAGCGTGTTCGTATTCTTCCAAGACCACGCAACCGGAGCCTTCACCCATCACAAAACCATCACGATCCTTATCAAACGGTCGAGAGGCATGAGCGGGATCGTCATTGCGACGGCTCAAGGCGTGCATGTTGTCAAAGGAGGCAACACCTACGGGGCTGATATCGCTATCGGCACCGCCCGCCACCATCATGTCAGCGTCACCGCGACGGATGATCCAGCTGGCTTCACCGATGGAGTGCAAACCCGTCGTACAGGCCGTCACGTGAGCCAAGTTCGGGCCCTTCAAGCCAAACATGATGGACAATTGACCGGAGATCATATTAATGATGGAGCCCGGAATCATAAAGGGCGAAACACGACGCGGACCGCGTTCGTCACAAGCGTGTTGGTTTTCACAGATCATCGGCAAACCACCGATACCGGAACCCACGCAGCAACCAAAGCGCGTCAAGTCTTCTTTTTCCAAATCCATGCCGCTGTCGCGAATGGCTTGAACACCGGCGGCCACACCAAAGTGCAAGAAGCGGTCATAACGACGAGCTTCTTTGGGATTCAAATACTCACCAATATCAAAGTTCTTCACTTCACCGGCAATTTGGCAGCCCAAGTTGCTTGCATCAAAAGCGGTGATGTTGGTGATACCGGACTTACCGGCCAAAGCATTTTCCCAGCTCGTTTGGACATCATTACCGATCGGGCAAACCATCCCGATCCCCGTCACGACTACACGACGCATGAATACTCTCCGAAAATTTTCAAATAGACTTCAAAAAAGAATCCCCGCCTAAACGACCCTATGGATTAGGCGTTTACAGCGGGGAGCCATCTAACGATGGTTACGATTACTTAGCCGTGGATTGGATGAAATCGATGGCTTGTTGAACCGTACGCAACTTTTCTTGTTGATCATCGGGGATTTCAACCTTGAAGGCATCTTCCAAAGCCATAACCAACTCAACCGTATCCAAAGAGTCAGCACCGAGGTCTTCGATGAAAGCAGATTCGTTCTTGATATCAGCTTCATTGATGTTCAATTGTTCGGCGATAACCTTCTTGACACGTTGTTCGATGTCGTTCATTTGATAAGTCTCCTTGATAAATACTTAATCAACACAGTCCCCACAAAAAAGGGAAACTGCATTGTAAAAATGAAATTTCCCCTATTTTATCAGAGCCATGCCCATTTGCACACTTTTTAGTGAAGAGGGCCCTTAGCTATACCATGTACATGCCACCATTGACATGCAACGTAACCCCCGTCACATAGGCTGCGGCGGGCGAAGCGAGGTACAAAACGGCTTGAGCAATATCATCCGTTTGTCCGAGGCGACCCAAAGGAATTTGTGCCATTAAAGCGGCACGATGGTCTTCAGGCAATGCTGCTGTCATGTCCGTTTCAATAAAGCCGGGGGCCACACAGTTAACCGTAATATTGCGAGGAGCTAATTCACGAGCAAGAGCGCGCGTCATACCGGCAACGCCAGCCTTAGCAGCTGCATAGTTGGCTTGACCGGCATTACCCATGCTGCCCACGACACTCACAATATTGATAATACGACCGCGACGGGCCTTCATCATGCCACGCATCACAATGCGGCTTAAACGAAATGCCGGCGTCAAATTTGTATCAATGACTTCTTGCCACTGTTCATCTTTCATACGCATGGCTAAACCATCACGCGTGATACCGGCGTTGTTAACCAACACAGTCACGGCACCGTATTCTTTAGCAACAGCTTCCAATTGTTCTTCAGACTGTTGAGCATCCGTCACATTTAATACAACACCACAACCCTTACCTTGAGCGGCAGCGATTTTATCCGTAATGGCTTTGGCACCGGACTCACTCGTGGCCGTACCGATCACCGTTGCACCGGCTGCCAAGCATTGATCCAAAATACCGGCACCGATACCGCGAGAAGCACCGGTAATGAAAACGACTTCACCGGCTAATGCATCATTGGTAAAAATAGACATCAAAATATTCCTTAAAGGGCTTTGACTTCAGCCAAAACAGATTGCAAAGATTCTTCAGAGTTGATGTTCATCACAACGATGGATGAATCAATACGCTTAATTAAGCCGGCCAACACACGACCTGGGCCACACTCAACCACGTGCGTGACACCTTGTGCTTTGAAAGACTCAATGGTCTTGACCCATTGAACGGCACCAGCGGCTTGTTGAGCCAAAGCTTCAACAATGGCATCGGTCTGATCGTGAACCGTGACGTCAATATTGGCAATCACATCAACGGCGGGCTTGGTCATCGGTGTGGCCGTCAAGCGTTCGCGTAAGGCGTCAGCGGCAGGCTTCATCATTGAAGAGTGAAACGGTGCAGAAACCGCCAACATCAACGCGCGCTTGGCACCCTTTTCTTTAGCCGTGGCGCAAGCAGCTTCCACCGCTTCTTTAACACCGGCAATGACGACTTGACCGGGCGAATTAAAGTTCACCGCTTCAACCACGCCGTGAGCGCTTGCAGCTTGACAAACTTCTTGAACAACTTCATCGGTCAAACCCAAAATAGCGGCCATACCACCGACACCTACTGGCACGGCATTTTGCATCGTTTGAGCGCGGAATCGAACCAACTTCACGGCTTCAGCAATGGTGAAAACGCCAGCCGCCGTCAAAGCGGAATATTCACCCAAGGAGTGACCGGCCATCACAGAAGGAATCGGACCACCTTGAGCTTTCCATGCTTCATACATGGCAACCGAGGCCGTCAAAAGAGCGGGTTGGGTGTTAACCGTCAGATTCAATTCTTCTGCCGGCCCCTCGTGAATCAACTTCACCAAGTCTTCACCTAAAGCTTCGTTAGCTTGAGCCAAGACGGCTTGCACGGTGGCATTATCTTGGAAGCTATCGAGCATACCGACCGATTGCGAGCCTTGACCGGGGAATACAAATGCTAATTTCATAAATCAAACCTCAAATTACAGCAACCTCCGTAAAGCCCCTGTTTTTAAACAGGTGATGTAAGGAGCAAAGTCGTAAGACTTTGTAAATCTATCAATTGAACATATCGTTTTTTGATCTCTATTGATAAAATTGAAACCATGGAACTGATGCTCAACTACTCATTCGAACTGAAACTCAACACAGCTCAACGTCGTTTCTTAAGTCAAACGGCGGGAGCGGTGCGTTTCGTTTGGAATCATTTTATAGCTGAGCAAAAAGCTATTCAAGAGTCTCGTACCGCCATCTATCACCAAAACATAGAACGCGTTGAACAAGGACTAGATCCCTTGCCTCAACCGTCCTTGCTCTCCTTT
>DYCH01000073.1:11683-15263 GCA_019418235.1 Sutterella sp. | reverse complement strand
GCTCTCGGCTTTGCGGGATCGTTACGCACTTTTGTTTGTCGTTCAAGAGGGTTGTTCCTTTTGCGACGTGATGGCATCGGTGAGTCGCTTTTTAGAAGAAACGCCCGGCATTAAAACATTGCCCATCTACATTGGCAATACCCAACCCGCCTCGTGGCCCAATGCCTTACCCAATAACGGCATTTTGCGTCAATTATCTGAAAAAACACAGACCACGATTACTCAAACACCAGCCATTTTTATTGTCTCTCAATCCGGCGAAGCCCGATTGATTGCCTCAGGCGCCCTTTCAGCTGATGAACTCATTAACCGCTTCTTAGCTTCCGTCAAATCAAACTAAAAACACGATGAAAACGCTCTTAATCAAACCCCTTTGTTTATCTTTTTTGGCCCTTGGCGTGACATCGACCGCCCAGGCTCACTTCATTGAAGATTTTTATCATGCGGCTGCTTCTCAGGGTAATGTCACAGCAGCGGGTATTCATGAAACCGCAGGACTTAAAGTTGTCACAGGAGGAGGTTACGTCTTTAAAGCCCCTCGAAACGACTTCACGCCCTTTCACTACTCGCCTCCGAAACTTTCTGCCGGCTGTGGCGGGATCGATTTATTCATGGGGGCATTTAGCATCCCCAGCAAAGACGAGTTTGTGAATTACCTCAAAGCGATTGGCTCATCACTCCCCGGTCTTGCGTTTCAATTGGCGCTTCAAACCCTTTCACCCGACCTTTCGGAACAAGTGACAAGCTTTCGGGATTTGATCCGTGAGTACGGTGCGCATTTTCAAGACTCTTGCTCGGCTGCCCAAAAGATTTTGGACATGTCGGGAGCCCAAGGTTACATGGAAAAGTTGAAGTATTCGACCGCAAACAGCCTTCGAGAACGAGGCATTGTGAGCGATGCCTATGAAGCGACCGAGAAGACACGTGCCAACGGTTCTGTTCTTTTCGACTACGCTCCCACTCGTAAAGACACGGGAGGGAACGTCATTGATGCTCCGCAACTCAATTTAACGTGGTCATTACTTAACGGGGGACAGCTGACATCGAGTTATCCGAAAGAGCTCAAAGAAGTGATGATGACGCTCGTGGGGACAACGATTTATGTGAAAACCGGCGAAGGAGCGGACGCCGTTGCGCAGTCTCGCCTCATCATGGGAGAAGATATCGCCACCACCCTTTTAGGAAGTATTGATAGCGTGTCGCTGACGGACGCTTTACGTCTGACGTGTTCCGACACCGATCCCCAATGTTTAACCCCTCGTCGTGTTGTGATGGATGACATCAATTTAACCTACGAGATGTGGCAGGCTGCCAAGCGCTATCAAAACGCCTTGTTGTCACGCAATCCTCATTTGGTTACTGACGATGATGTTCTTTTATTGGGTTCGGTGACAACCATTCCTCTTATCACGATCATCAACACGGTGACGAGCCGTCGATACATGGGTTTTGCCGATGACATCTTGCGTGTTTATGTGGAAGCGGCTGCCTTTGAAGCGATTGTCAGGGCGCTTGAACAACTCACCATTGATATTGAACGCACGGTGACAGCATCGAGTGCTTCGACCGTATCAACGCTTAATGAACAGCACGCCCAAGCCTTGGTTGCTCGCATTCATAAGGTCAGAAGTGACCTCTCATCTCGCGCCGACAAAATCTATCAGCAAATGGCACGTACTCACTCGTTTATTGAACAAATTGAACATATTGAACGAAGCCTCTTGGGCAATGCTGCTTACCAAATGAGTGAACGATTGAGTCTTACGGGAGTGCAATAAAAATGACTTTTCAGTTTTATGCGTATTGGAACGGCGCTCAAATCCGTGACCTTTTAGAAGCCATGGTCATGATTGTGGGGACGGGAGACTTTTTTGGTCTTCTTAAATCCGTCGGTTTAGCAGGATTTTTATCGGTTATTACCGTAGCCGCCCTTCGCTACAAGGGGCTTGAAGTGATGAGCTTTTTCGTCGCGGTTTTGCTTTTTTATACCGTTACCATCGTCCCCAAAACAACGGTCATTGTCAGAGATGATCGAGCGGCGCAAGTCTATCCCGTCGATCACGTACCGCTTGGTTTAGCCTTTCTTGCAAGCACTACTTCACACGTCGGACATTGGCTAACGGAGCAATTTGAAACGGCCTTTGCTTCAGCGGACGCTGAACGTTTTTCCCGTTTCGGTATGGTATTTCCCCAACGCGCCGTGAGCGCTTTATTAGCTGCAGGCCCCGTGACACCTCAGGGTAGACTCTTAATCTCAGGGTTTAATCGCCACTGCGTGGTACCGGAACTCGTCGACTACCCCAATAAACTCAATGCATTGGTGGAAAGTGGAAACCTTTGGGGAACGATCTCAACAAACGGTTGGGTCAATCCCGCTCGTCGTACACCGGATGTGGACGGAAGATGGATAACTTGCGATGTTGCAGTCACCGCTGTTGAAAATTACCTCAATCAAGAGGAAGTCCCTGCGATTGAAGAGCGCCTAGCTATGAAACTCGTTCCCGATCATGTGAACCCGAGTGCAGTCATCGCGTCAGCACTTCCTCAATCAGAAACGGTACTCTTAGGGCTTTCCCAAACGCTATCGAGTTCCATTAAGCATTCAGTCTTTATGAATACCTTGGACGATGACCTCTCGCAAGTCGCAGCGTTATCGAAAAACCCTTTAGCGATGGCAACGAAACTCGCCAAAGCGCAAGGCAATCTCGCCAGTGAACTGAATTACCGAACAATGTCACAAATCGCGCAAGACGCGTTACCCAAGGTCAGAAATGCTTTGCAGTTTGTGATTTTGGCAGCCTTCCCCTTGATTCTCATTATGGTCGTTGCCACGGGACACATGGCTGCTTCCATTTTGCGGAACTACCTGACTCTTTTGATTTGGATTGAACTCTGGGCACCGATTTCTTCCGTGATTAATTATTTGATGATTCATGTTGATGCACATCCCATGAATCAAATCATTCAGCAATACGGTGCCAACTCCATCATGGCAGCAACCCTCATTCGTGAAACCGGCGCAAGTTCTCAAGCCATTGCCGGGTACTTAATGATTTTGGCACCTGTTATTGCATTTGCGATTGCCAAGGGATCAGACATTGCCAGTGCTCAAATGGTGGGGTCCATGATGGCGCCCGCACAAAGTGCGGCCCAATCTCAAGGTTCAACCTTGGCTCAAGGCAATATCACCTTAGGTAACAGCTCATGGGGCAATGTTTCCACAAATAACGTTAACGGGAATAAATCTGATCTTTCAACATCTTTCATCGACTCCTCAATGATGCGAACCGCGTCAGCCTATGGCTCAATCACTCGAAATGGAGACGGTACCGTTACCGGCATGAGTGCAACGGAAATTTCAACGGGCGTAAATTCAACAATGGGATTGGGTGAAAGCGCTTCTTTTGGTAAGAATTCAGCAACGACCAACACGATGAGTTACAGCGATGCCGTTAATGGTTTGCGTCAGTTCATGACACAAACAACGGATAAGTCGATGGCTGGTTTTACCAACCAATTAAATACCGAAATTAGCCGTAGTCACGGACTGTCAGAACGAAGCTCAGAGAGCGAATCGATC
>DYCH01000073.1:0-11673 GCA_019418235.1 Sutterella sp. | reverse complement strand
AGTGTGGGTAAATCGACATCGTTGAGCGAACAAATGAATAATTCGCAAAAGTTATCTATTGAGACTCAAACTGCCTTTGGAGCATCGGAGGAGAAAAACTCTGATTATTTAGAAAAACTTTTTGGGCTTTCTACAAAGAAGGCCTCTAGTGTTGCAGGACTTTCTGCCACGGACTCTTCGAAACTGAATACAAGTACAAAGAATAACTCGACTGATAATCAAGAAAATGAGTCGGATTGGACGGGTTCCATTACTGCATCCATAAAGACAGCGCAAGATCTTACTGACACCATCACTCAACAATCTAATACAACCAATCAAACCCAAAAGCAAAATGCGTATCAGACACTATTGTCAGCAACAAGACAAATTGCAGCGACAACAAAAGATACCGGCATTCGACAAGCTGCAGAAACGTTTGAATCTCAGTTAACGGTTGCCTATCAATATTCGATATCTTCAAGTTTTAACCAAACGGCTTCCGCTTCCGCCGGAGAGCAAATGGCTCAAGTCAGTCAACAAGACATTCGTACGTTAATGAATGCGAATCCTGAAGCCATGCTCAAAGCCATTGATACGTTTGGTTCTCCCGAGCGAGCACAATCTGCCCTATTTCATAGTGCTGTAGCTCGAAGTACCTTTGCGCAATCATTGCAGAGCGAACAGTTGCAAACTCCTTATCGCCCAGAGACGGCTTTGCCCTTGTCACTGAAACAAATTGATCAAATTTCTAAGGCTGGGCAACAAGCGACACTTTCTGACTTCCAGCAAAAGTTTGAGCAATCAACCATCGATAACAACACCACAGCTATGGGTGTACAAGCCAAAACCATTCATCAACCCGTTGGTTCTGAACCGGATACTCAGGTGATTAAAAATATCTCAGATCAAAAACGTGAAACCGTTGCCACTAATGCAAATCGAGAAGAAAACGACTTGTTGCTTCAAAGAGGAAATACGCGTTCTGCAGCAGCGCTCTATTCAGAAAAAGAAAGAGGACTATCGACCGTTGTAGGTAACGCATTTCTTGGAGGTTTTCCTTATAGCTCACCTCAAAGATATGAAGACAAACTTGACCGTACAGCCCAAGACTCAAACAGCGACAAACGTGCACTGCGTGAACTTGGGCAACAGGATAAGACGGTTCGAATGAATGACTTTGAACGAGCGATTCAATCAAGTCGAGAACTCGAAACGAGCGCTACGTCACATAAGTAAAATGCCCTTTTTGAGTGATTAAAAACGCCGACCACATCGATAACCGTGAGAGATATATCGGCTTCGACAATACCGTAGAGATCGGAGACGTCTTCTTCTACAAGTAGCGGGACGTTCTTGTGCAAACCTGACTATTGGATCGATGAACAGTAGGTAGCACGTATTTAATGCTTCTTCCTTTGAAACCTTAATGTTCAGAATTGCATTGACATAAGGATCTTCATGCTCGGGGGGAACCGTTAGAAAACGCACAATTCGATTCTTTAATTTTCTTAAACAAAAAGAAACTGACATAACGAACTTACACAACCTTAAATCAATAAAAACGACGACGAAATCGATAAGAACGTCTAGGGTAACGGCTTGTGCAATAACGTAAAGAACGACGACGTCCTCTTCTACAACTAGCAGGACGCTCTTGTGCAAACCTGACTATCGGGTCAACGAACAGTAAATAACACGTATTTAACGCTTCTTCTTTTGAAACCTTTGTGTTCAGAATGGCATTGACATAAGGGTCTTCATGCACGGGAGGAACGGTTAAAAACGTAACAACACGATTCTTTAAATTTTTAAAACAAGAGGTAATAGACATGATTAACTCACTAAAAACGAAAAATACAAATATCAACTTAAGGGCCCATGAGTTGAATCATTTATCGATATCTTAAAGAGTCGACAACTCGTTTTTCCAATGAATTTTATCTATCAAAATCAATGAGCTATTTCATACAGTCTATGAGCTTCATTGCAAGATTTTTAAGCAAACAACAAAATTTCACTTATGGCAAAAATTTCAAATTTCGGCATGCATACCGCGTATTTATTGGGTTTTGAGAAAATTGCTGATGTCAGAGGTATTTCCTCTGTCGTGAGCCTCTTCGAAAACCGAATGATCCTCTCGGGGATTTACCTCCAAATTCGACCCGATCGCCACGTTTATATTGGCAAAACCAGCAACATCATCAGACGCTTTGAACGTCACTTGCAAAATGGTGTTGTGATGGAAGAGTTGGCATTTATGCCAATGCACCTAAGATTTTTAGATAAAAAAGAAAAAGACATCATCGCTAAGGCCGAACGCTATGGAATTGCGTTGGATAATCTCTTATTGGTGGAAACTCCTTGGCGCTCTCAGCAAAAGTTTCAAGACTTGATTTCTGACGCTGAGGTTGAAAGTTGGTTATCTGAAAATCACGAAGTCCAACCTCACAGGAATCATCTGAAAGAAATTTTTGATCAAATGTCTCCGGGACTTCGACAACAATTTAATCTGGCAAAAGCGCAGCCCGTCTTTAATCAAGTATTACCGATAACAAAGCATTTTGTTCAAACGTTCATTTTGAAACCTGACATCACCGTTGGTGCTCTTTGGAGTGCTGATGCGTATTGCATCGATCAAACCCAACGATTTTTGCCATTAATACGTTTACATGCCGGAGCTCAAACTTTGCTGACTGTCGGATTTTATCGAACCATTCCCCATGAACCTTGGATGCAAGTTTTGTGTTCAATAGAAGCACTCACTCAATGTGACATTTCAGTAGAGGAGATTTCTCAAGAATTCCCCTATTTATTGATTGAGGAAGACGAAGGATTTGTTAGATTGAATGCTCATGCAAGAATGATGACGACAGTCTTAAATGAACTCAAGAAACCCATTCGCATCACCGTAATAAACGCACTGCGCAAAAACCTTTTGCAACCAGGAAACCCTGCATTGCATTACTTGTTGATTTAATTGAAATGTCTTTTGATAATGGCCTACTCAATCAAATTGAATAGGCCATTTTAGGAACTTTGATTAAGAAGAAATTAGCGCTCAATTTCGTAGGGCCAATCGATAATTCCGCCCATGTCATAGACCGTTTGAAAACCCAATTGATGAAGTTTCGCTTTCGCGGCCTTCGTGCGAACACCAGATCGACAATAAATGATCAACGGACGAGTTAAATCCTTGGGTAACTTCGGATGCATAACATCGCCTGAAATATCATCATTATCAATCAAAATAGCACATGGGATGTGACCCGCTTCGTATTCTGGCGCATGACGCACATCAAGAAGCGTTACTTTGTCGCCCAATTCTTCAAGAAGTTTCTTACCTTCTTCTGCGCTAATTAACATGGCAAGATTCCTACTTAAACTTCACTTTCAAAACGCCCACGCCTTGTACGCCACCTTCAAGGACGTCTCCCGGATGAATCGTACCGATACCGGCAGGCGTGCCCGTCATGATTAAGTCACCGGCCTTTAATTCATAAAGCGTTGAGAGATAAGTGATGATTTCAGGTACCGTCATGATCATTTCAGCGGTCGTTCCTTCTTGGCGCTTTTGATTATTGACGTAAAGCCAAACCTTCATCGGTTCATTATCGGGCGTACGTGCCGCGGGTTTAATCGCAGTCATGGGAGCCGATTCATCAAAGCCCTTGGCCGTATCCCAAGGTTGTCCCTTAGCGCTACTGGCTCGTTGCAAGTCACGACGCGTTAAATCCAAACCACTGGCATAGCCCCAAACGTAATCCATCGCTTCGTCTACGGGGATATTTCTACCACTCTTACCGATGGCCACCACCAATTCGATTTCATGTTGAAGGTCTTCTGTTGCCACCGGAAAGTTCAATTCCAATGTTTCGTTTTCAGGGGCATAGACCGCTGCATCGGCAGGTTTCAAGAAAATGCTAGGAGGCGTCTTTTCACCCAATGCAGCGTTGACGGCAGCATAGTTACGAGCCACACCATAAATACGATGAATCGGAAAATATAAGTCCTTTTCACCCTCAACAGGAATGACAGCTTGAGCGGGAGGAGCGAATAAAAACGACATGATGATTCTCTCTCAAAAATAATTGAACGACTTAATTATACGTTTTAGCTAAAACAGGCAAATACGAAAAAGGACCAGTTTTTTACTGATCCCTCTTCGATATCTCACTATATTACTCTGCGTCGCGAACAGGCTTAACCGGATTAGGCAAACCTCGAACCCAAAGATAGATCTCGTAGATGTAACCGCTGATGGCGTAGCCACAGAACAAGATAAAAAGGGATAAGGTCGGATTGCTGGAGAAGGCAATTAAGAGAGCACTTGCCACCAACACAACCCAGAACGGGATCGTGCGGACAAAGCCCATGTTCTTGCCGCTAAAGAACGGCGCATTGGAAACCATCGTGACACCGGCATAGATCGACAATGCAGCCGTGATTTCGGGCACGTATTGCGTCATCCAAGGAGAGATTTGACCGGCAGAAGCCAACCAAACAAAACCCATCACTAATGCAGCACCGGCGGGGCTTGCTAAACCTTGGAAAAAGCCCTTATCAATCACACCGATATTAGCGTTAAAGCGAGCCAAACGAATAGCGGCACCAGCACAATAAATGAAAGCAGCGGCCCAACCGAAGTTGCCTAAATCCTTTAATGCAAATTCATAGGCAATCAAAGCCGGGCAGACACCAAAAGCCGTCATGTCCGCAATGGAGTCAAACTGTTCACCAAATGTACTTTGCGTGTGCGTCAAACGAGCCACGCGACCGTCCATACCGTCTAAGAGCATGGATAAGAAAATAACGGCAGCAGCAATGCCAAAGTCACCGGCCATCGCTTGAGCCACGCCCCAAAAGGCACAGAAAAGCGAAGCCATCGTAAAGGAGTTCGGCAATAAGTAAATACTGCGAGCACGAGCTTCCTTAATGCGAGCTTGCATATTGGTGCGTGCAGAACGACGAATCTTTCTCATGATTAAACAGAGTCCTTTTTTAATTATTCTTTAAGCCTTGGGAGCTAACTTGGCCAAAACCGTTTCGGTACCCAACACCTTTTCACCAATCGTCACGCAAGGCGTGGCATCTAAGGGAAGGTAAACGTCAACACGACTGCCGAAACGAATAAAACCATAACGTTGGCCTTTGTGAAGTTCATCACCCTTTTGCACGTAGCAAAGAATACGGCGAGCGACAAGACCTGCCACTTGGACAAACGTAATACGGGTGCCGTCATCTAAACGGGCAATCACAGCATTGCGTTCATTTTCCGTGCTAGCCTTATCCAAGTCAGCATTGAAGAACTTGCCGGGATAGTATTGAACGTCTTCAATCACACCGTTCACAGGAGAGCGTTGGCTGTGAACATTAAAGATGTTCATGAAAACGCTGATCATCAACGCATTTTCTTGTGTGTAAGGATTGACCGTTTCTTCAACCTTAATCACACGACCGTCAACAGGGCAAATAACGGCATCAGCCATAGCCGGCACTTCACGAGCCGGATCACGGAAGAATTGGGTAACCAAAATGAAAAGGACCCACAACACCGCAGCAATAAAGCCAAATCCCACAAAGGACGTCCACAAAGCAGCTAACAAAAAAGTTGCTGCAATAAAGGGCCAACCCTCACGGGCTAAAATCGGATGAGGATAGTTCGGATTCACTTCTATTTGCTCCACGAACAATAAGACAATCTAATGTATTTTACGCTATTCGTTCAATTATCTGTTTTTAACAAATGAATTGGATGTAGTTTCTTACACATTTGTCTCAATACAAATATCTATTTATCGATTTTTTTTGTAAGGATAGTCGCTCTAATCAGAAAACGATCTTGAGTCATTATCAATCACAAAGTCCCTATTTAAACAGAATCCAGATACAATCACAAAAAATATCTTAATACACATCCCTAAAAATTAATTCCCCTCAAGACGATAACGTTTTCATCAATTATCAAAATCGGTCACTTCAATAATGTCGAAGAAAGTCTTGAAATTTACACTCTCTCTTATTCTCTTTGTATTACTTACAGTAGCGGCAATTAACTTACACCGTACATGGGATCGTTACAACCCTATTGATTATTGGTTAGTGAAATATGGTTTTGAAGAATTTATTCCTCCTCATTCTTTACCGGAATCGCACAAAATTGGGGCTCCTGAAATGATTGCGCATGCCGGAGGAGAAGTTGACGGCATCAAATACACAAACTCTCGCGAAGCCTTTCTTCAAAGTATTGCATTAGGCTACAAATTCATTGAAATTGACTTTAAAGAAACGATAGAAGGTGAATTGTTCGGTGCTCACTCTACCCGAGAATTTAGAGAACGCACAGATTTGCTTGACATTGGTCACATTCCCCCAACCAATGCACAGGTCCGTAAATCAAAAATTGATGGTAAATACACGCCCCTTTTTTTACGGGATATCTACGAAATTTTGAAAAATCACCCAGATGTTTATTTAGTAACAGATAAATCGCGTGCATACGAAGCTATGCTTGAACAATTCCCATTGCCTCAGCAATTAATTGTCGAAACATTTATGCCTACACAATACTATCGAGCGCTGAAGGCTGGTATTTGGTATCCAACTTTCTTAGGTAGTCCAACAGAGCTTCGTGAACATAAAGCTACACTGTCTGTGATTGGTCAAAGTTATTGGAAACAAAATTCCGATCTTCGCCAATGGGCTATAGAATCAGGACACACAGCAATGGTCTTAACTGACAACGATTGCGAAAACGTCAATCTACCGCACGGTACTCTTTTGTACACAGATCGTTGCTTACCAAAGCGCTAAACTTCCAAATATTCCTTCAGTATGATTTAACTAAACAAGGTAGATATTTATTCCGTCTACCTTGTTCTCATTTAACGCCTAATCAACACATCCGTTGTCACCGTCATATTCAAAGTACTGTTCCCAGCCTCAATTTCAGGAGCGACAGCTGCACCATCCATCATCTTGGCATTAGCTCGCATAAGACCGTATTCTGAACGCGGAATCATTCCTGTACTAAATCGCAAATTTTGCATTTCAACTTTCTTTGCTTCACGGCCCAATGAGTCAGCCACCCACGTTGCACGTTTTGTTGCATCATTAATAGCCATACGCACAAGCTTTTCATCATAAGTGGTTCGGGCTTTTTCTGAAACACTGAACGTTAATTGATCAAGTTCTAAGCGACCGCTCAATTTTTCTACAACAACCGGCACTTGAGCAACATCATTTGCTTTAACAGAAAGACTTTGCATTACACGCCAAGCAATAATCTTCGGCACTTTTTCACCTTTAGTTTCACTATAGACGGGATAAGAGTTAAAGCCTTGTGTTTGAAGTTCTAGCCCTGCATTTAAGGATTTAAGCGTTTCAACGCCCGCATTCATTGTCTTGATAACTTGAGCTGTAGCATCTTTTAATGTCGATGCTTGAGCCTGCGTGCGCCAATACATCTGTGCTTGATCATTAGGAACGACCAATGAAGCCGTCCCCACAACTGATAAAGTGACGCCTTTTTGTTGCAACTGAACGCCATTCAGATCATTTGCCACAGCAACAGACATAACACATGTTAAAGCAGTGGCGACAACTAATGGTTTAATAGATGACATCTCTTACCCTCCAATACAAAATAACCTGTTATTCTTTAATTGTAAGCACTATCTATCGGTTAAAATATTAAATCTTATTAGTAAGTGTGACAGTTTTTAAGAATTTAAAAAGGATTCCCATGAAGCCCATCGTTTTATGTCGCCTCCCCAACCACGTTGGCGATTGTTGCATGACTTTACCTGCTTTGCGCCTCTTGGACGCCAGTGGCTTTACTCCCTATTTGTTAGGCAAGCGTTTTGCTGAGGATTTGATGATGGGGATGGGATGGCGATTTGACCCCATTGAAGGTCATGTCACGGAAGACTTTAAACGTCTTCCTTATTTGTCCAAGCAATTAAACCGACCTCTTGGTTTATTGTTCCCTAATTCTTTTACGTCCGCCTTGCAATTTCGATTGGCAGGTGTCCGTGCAGCGGGCTTTGGTACGGACGGTCGATTCTTTCTTTTAGATAAGTCGCTTCCCCAACCCGAGGGTGAAGTGCATGAAGTGGAACGCTTTTTTAAAGTTGCCCACGAAGCCATTAAGGCATGGGGCGGAACACCCGCATGGGATAAACCCACTCCGGAACTTGGTTTAACACTCGTGCAACGCCATTTAGCTGGTGCTAAAAATTTGCGTGCCGAACTGGGTATTTCTGACCGTTATGCCCTCATCGCCCCAATTGCTCGTGGTGTTCATCACGGTAAAATCAAGCACTGGGTACATATGAATACCCTTTGCCAACCACTCAAAGAAATGGGAATTGAACCGATTGTGCTTCCGTCTCCTGATGAAGTAGAAGAAGCAAAGGTTGCTTGCCCTGACGCTCGTCATTTGTCTCCGACCAATTTGGGAACTTATGCAGCGTTGGCAAAAGACGCACAAATTGTTATTGCCAATGACTCTGGTATCAGCCATGTCGCCGCGGCTGTAGGATCTCGTCAATTAACTTTGATTGGGGTAACCAATCCTAAGCGCACGGGGCCTTGGAATCCTAACGCAACTGTCATGGGAAATGAGCAAGGTTGGCCAGACCCCTCTGATGTCATTGCAAAACTGAAGGAATTATTAAAGTAATATCTCATCAAATTATGTGGAAAAACACAAGCCCCACCTAAAATGACATGTTTACATTAACTGGAATTCGTATTTGGGGTTTGTGTTCTTTTCAAAACATCAAACTGTTGCCCCTCTTTTTAGGGGGTGGTAAACGCCTAACGTTGATAATACGGTTATTTCAGCAGATGTCGTCATATCGAGTATAACTTCGCATTCACTATTTTATATGTACTAATTTTGCCATCGCGTCAGATAAGACAGAATCACAGTTCTATAAAAATAACTGTTTGATTAATACGGTAAAATACGGAACCTAACGAATAACGCTTAAGCAGTGCCTCTCTGCCTATAATCGATTACTCTTCTAAATATTATGATCTCTTGCACTTTAGGTCGAATTGGGTCTTTACTACAAAAAGATCGGCTTTCGTACAGTTTTTTTATTATTCATGCAATTATCAATTCATTGATAATCACCCTCATATCAACCCGCTTTTTATTTAATATCAACGGTTGGTCTTTAGATCAGTACGCTTACTACTATACATTCTCTTTCGGTAACTTTTTCCTGATTGGCGTACTGCTATCAACTCTATTTGCCTTTCCATTTGCATTACTTAATTGCAAAAAAACGGCAATTACATCAACGGTAATGATCAGTACTTTATTTTTGATTTTTATCGTAGCAGATACTTTTGTTTTTCAAATGTATCGACTTCACATCACGCCTTCAATGTTACAAATAGTTTTACTTGGGGGCGGGCAAGTTGTTCAGATAACACCTGGAATGCTTGTACAAATTGCTGTTATTTCGTTGGTTTTGATGCTTATCTCTTCCGTTAACGCTATTTGTTCACTTTATTTAAGCAAAAAGAAAATCAAACTCCGTTGTATCAGTAGTGTTATTTTGATGTCTTTCATTACTGTGAACTGCGTCTATTCCTACGCCTTCCCAATTAATATGTTTCGAATTATCGGAATTCACGACTACATTCCACTTGACCGACCCATTCGGATGACATCTGTCATGCTTAAAACAGGCATTCTCACTCAAGAAGAAATTGATAAGGCTATCGAAACTAAAGTAGAAGCTCCGCAAGGAACTCTTGTTTATCCGTTGAACCCGATTCAATGTGAAGCGTCAAATAGCAGTAAGCCAAATATTATTTTTATTTTTGTGGATGCTCTACGATATGACGTCTTTAATCGCAACAACATGCCCTATTTGTATGATTTTTCCGAACAAAATATCCGTTTTGAGAATCATTACTCAGGTGGCAACAACACCGCAAAAGGGATGTTTTCCGTTTTCTATGGACTTCCAGGTAGTTACTGGAAACAAGCATTAGCCAGTCAAACGCCTTCTGCCTTAATCACAACTCTTCAACAGCAAGGTTACCATTTAGGGATTTTTGCGTCTGCACCATTAACACACCCAGAGTTTCACGCAACTATTTTTGCATCAGTCGATCAACTTCGAACTACATCAGACGGGAAAAACGTGGTAGAGCGTGATCAATCTGCCGTTAAGGATTTCCTCAAATGGCACACATCTGCTACCAAAGGAAATAAGCCCTACTTTGGTTTTGTGTTCTTAGATAGTGCACACGGTTACAGCTTCCCAAAAAATTCAGGATTTGAAAAATTCACCCCTTATTGGGAGGAGATTAATCATTTAGAGTTGAATAATGATTTCAATCCCGCAAAATACTTCAATCGTTATAAAAATGCCGTTTTATACGTTGACTATCAAATCAATGAAATTCTTAATCAATTAAAGGAACTTAAATCGTTGGATAATACGATTGTTGTTATCAGTTCAGATCATGGTGAGAACTTCAATGATCAAAAATTAAATTATTGGGGTCACGGCGGAAATTTTACAGATTCTGAAATTAAGGTTCCTCTTGTGATTCATTGGCCTGGAAAGAGGGCTCAACAAGTTCACTACATGACTTCTGGACTAGATATTATTCCAACGATCATGGGTGATGCATTAGGGTGTACAAATCCCTCTTCTGATTATTCTGTCGGAATGTCTCTGTGGCAAACAGAAGGTCGTCGTAATTGGGTGTTTACTCACGGATATACTTACGTTGGCTTTATTGAAAAAGACCGAATCATTGTTGTCAACAAACTTGGCGGATTAAGTTATTACGATAAGAATTATCAGCCATTAGAAAATGAAGTACCACCAAGTTATTTAGGTGATGCGATTAAGGATATGAGTCGTTTTTATTAAATCAATCATATACACTAGGAAAACTTATTTTTTACGTAACGGTATTAAACGGACTTATGAAGATCGAATGTTTGTTCGAAGGCTTATGAGTCCATTTTCTCTAAATTGTATGAAATTTGATGTTTTCCATATCGTTGCTATCTCTCACCGTAAAGTCGAAATTAGCAAATAGAGATTGTAGCTATTCTTCCCGGCATATCAACAAGTCCCAACAACTCACTATCGATTGATAAAAATAGAATTTAGTAATTTCAGGGACGATGATTCTTAACTTGCGGGACAGCGTTTTCTTAACATTCGGGACAGTTGTCTAATTCTTAAATATTGGGACAGCTTAAATTTATTGAACAAAGAACAATAAAAACGCACTCATCCATCAACAAAAGTTGAGGTTGATGTTTACCGTGAATACACGAGCTTTGATTATGTCTTTTGGGCTCTAGAAATAGCTGTATGCACTTACCACTAGGGAGCAATAGGCAATATCGACAGCGCGGAAACCGCCGCGAAAATACTAGGGAACTTTTTAGTTTTCCCCGTCGGTCCCATAAAGAATCAAGCTTCTTTATGGTCATA
This sequence comes from Sutterella sp., assembly GCA_019418235.1. Classification (GTDB taxonomy): domain Bacteria; phylum Pseudomonadota; class Gammaproteobacteria; order Burkholderiales; family Burkholderiaceae_F; genus Aphodousia. The sequence goes on along the minus strand of DYCH01000073.1, from coordinate 211 downwards.
TTGAAATAATAAACGCACAGTGAGCTACTTATTAAACGACGTATTTTACTGTCCCACTGCCTAAGAATATGGGGTGTCCCACTTATAAGAAGCGCCGTCCCGTTTAGAGTGAATTTCCCAAAAATTTTATCCCTATCGCAATTGGACGTCAGTCAGGTGGAATAGGGTGGCAGAACTGGAATTTTGAATCTCTGTTGAAACCCCGCTAAAT
>DYCH01000072.1 GCA_019418235.1 Sutterella sp. | reverse complement strand
TTGACCAAAATAAAGTAGCCCTGCAAAGCAAGCACAAAACCCACAAACAAACCGGACACCGCAATAATTAAAAGCGAATAATTTCCGATAAAGTGGATTTGCTGACAAACCAGGCCGAAACGCGACAATGAAGCGGGCAACTCCTTAAAGAGTTGAACCGCAAAAATGGCCAAACGTCCAACGTGACGAACTTGATCAAGAGTCCATGCGCCTAAATCCATCAATGCTTTCATCTCGAACCTACCCCAAACTCTTGAGCAATCGGGACGGCCGGATAGTGGAATGCCACAGGTCCATCAGGCTGCGCCTCAATAAACTGTCTTACATACGGATCGGTCGATGCACTTAATTGCTCAGGCGTGCCTTCGCCAACAATTCGACCCGAGGAAATCATATAAACATAGTGAGCAATCGCAAACGTTTCCGGCACATCGTGCGTCACGATAATACTGGTTGCCTTTAACGCATCGTTTAAGTCTCGAATTAATCGTGCGGTAATCCCCATCGAAATCGGATCTAAGCCCGCAAAGGGTTCGTCGTACATAATCAATTGAGGATCGAGCGCTGTTGCACGAGCCAAAGCCACACGACGTGCCATCCCGCCGGAAATTTCACTCGGCATTAAATCGGCTGCACCACGAAGCCCCACGGCGTTTAATTTCATCAACGCCATGCGAACAATCAAATCTTCGCTCAAAGAGGTTTGCTCACGAAGCGGAAACGCCACATTATCCAACACAGACATGTCGGTAAAAAGAGCGCCAAACTGAAAAAGCATCCCCATGTTTCGGCGAGCAGCATAAAGCGCAGCCTTATCATTGGGATCCAATACCTGACCATCAAAGAGCACTTCCCCCTCATTGGGTTGCTCCAACCCCCCAATGAGTTTTAACAATGTGGTTTTGCCCATGCCAGAGCCGCCCATGATCGCAACCACCTTGCCACGACCAAAGCGCATGGTTACGTTATCGAGAATAACTCGCTTTCCGTAACCGAACGTCACATTGTTAACAACAACCAAATCACTCACAGTGAAACCTTTCAGTAATGACTGAATTTATATTCAGAGGACAATATTATATCGACCTATCCTCATCTTCGGGGGATTAAAAACAACCGATTTGTAAGTTCAAACCCCTTATCAGAACGGTCAATCCCCCTCTTCTGAAACTCAACAAATACAGCATATCTGAACTGCAATTTTTTTGCCCATGAAAACTTTTTTAATCACGCTCTAAGTGTTTAAAAACGCAACGAAATTCGATAAAATAACGAGTTTTAATAGAAATCCTTCAGACTTGTTACAGCTCGTTGCCAACAAATATTTCCAAAGTGCACGCGCTTCAGTACCATTAGTCTGGATTGGCTCAACTCTCTTTTGGGCCTTGGCGCAATATTCGTACTCGTTGCAATGAAAAAGAAAACGTCTTCCCAATCTTTCGGGTTTAAAAAGTTATTAAAGTGGACTTGCCTAGCTGGCGCTGCTGTTGGCGTCATTGGTGTTTCCGTTGGTCTTGTGGCCTTTTCCGTTGTCTACTATCGTTTGCCTTCCATCGAAGCCTTAACGGAATACCGTCCCAAGGTACCGCTCCGTATTTACACCGCTGACGGTGATCTCATTGGTGAATTTGGCGAAGAACGACGCGACTTTGTGCCCATTGAAGAAATGCCTCGCCACATGCGTTTGGCAATTTTGGCGGCTGAAGACAATGGCTTTTATGAACACTCCGGTATTGAATTCATGGGGTTTGTACGTGCAGCTTTAGCCAACATCTTGACTGGTCGTAAGGGTCAGGGTGGTAGCACCATTACGATGCAGGTCGCCCGAAACTTCTTCTTGAGTTCAGAGCGAAGCTACACTCGTAAGCTTTATGAAGTCGCCTTATCGCTCAAAATTGAACAAAATTTAAGCAAAGACAAGATTTTTGAAGTCTATGCCAACCAAATTTTCTTGGGTAACCGTGCCTACGGTTTCGGTAGCGCTGCCAAAACCTATTTTGGCAAAGACTTAAGAAACGTTTCCATTTCTGAAGCGGCAGTGTTGGCTGGCCTTCCCGTGGCGCCTAGCGCCTATAACCCCCTCGTCAACATGAAACGAGCCACCATGCGTCGCAATTACGTGTTGGGTCGTATGTTGCAATTGGGTTATATCGATGACATCACTTACGAAAGTGCATTGGCGCAACCCATTGAAGTTCAAGCCGCTTCTGCTCAATTGAAAAAGACCACATTAATTACGCAAGATTTGCACGCAGGCTATGCAGCTGAATTAGCCCGTATGCTCTTGATCCCCTATTTCGGTGACGTCATTTACAACCAAGGGTTAAATGTCTACACCACGATTCGTAGTGAAGATCAACGCGTGGCTAGTTCTGCTGTTCGCAAAAACCTTGTGGAGTACGACCGTCGTTACGGCTACCGTGGTGTTGAACGTTATGTGGATCTGTCGGATCCTCAAACACGCGATGCCAACATTCGACAAGGACTCTCTCAAGTTGTCTCCAGCACGAACCTTTTGCCTGGCGTTGTCACAGAACTCACGCCCAAGAGCATGAAGGTACAAATTGCTAACAACGATGTGATCACGCTCGATGCCAAGGGCTTTGAGTTTGCTAAGCGCTTTATCGCGCAAAAGGGTCAAACACTCAAAGGACGTTATAAAGACGGCGAATTGCGAGTGGGCGCCATTGTTCGTATCACTCAAGATAAGAAGGGACGTTGGTCATTGGGTCAAATCCCTGTGGTTGAAAGCGCTTTCATTTCCGGCAACTTTGAAACGGGCGCCATCTACTCGCTCGTGGGTGGCTTTGACTTTAAACTCAATCAATTCAATCACGTCACGCAAGCCTCCCGTCAACCGGGCTCTAGCTTTAAGCCCTTTATTTATTCTGCTGCACTCGATAAGGGCTTTACACCGACCACTGTCATTAACGATGCGCCGATTTCCATTGACCCGCGTTTAACGGGCGGAAAACTTTGGGAACCGCGCAACTACGACCGCCGTTTTGACGGCCCCATGACACTTGCCACGGCTCTGAAAAAGTCCAAGAACTTGGTCTCTGTTCGCATCATGCAGGCCATTGACCCCTATTATGCGCAGCAATACCTGACTAAATTCGGTTTTGATGCCAAGAACCATCCCCCGCTTTTAACAACGGCTCTGGGTGCTGGCTCCGTCACCCCGTGGGAAATGCTCACTGGTTACTCTGTCTTTGCCAATGGTGGCTTTTTGGTTCAACCGTACCTCATCGAAAAGGTTACCGATAGTGAGGGCAATGTATTGATGCAAACTCATCCTCGCGTTGCCGGTCAAAATGCACCTCGCACACTGGATGCTCGTAATGCGTTCATTATGAATTCGTTATTGCATGGCGTCGCTACCGACGGTACGGGTCGCCGAGCAGGCTCCGCTCTCAAGCGCAATGACATCGGTGCTAAGACCGGGACGACGAACGATTCTGTGGACGCTTGGTTTGCTGGTTATGCTGGCAACATCGCTGCCGTTGGTTGGGTTGGCTACGACAAACCCAAGCCCTTGGGTGCAACGGAAACCGGTGGCGGCTTGGTCTTGCCGATTTGGGTTGAATACATGAAAACAGCTCTAAAGGGCGTACCCGAGTACTATCGAGCACAACCCTCTGACGTTGTTAATATTGACGGCGACCTCTACTATGCTGATCAAGCTCACAACTCGGTGCAAACGTTAGGTCTCGGCGAATCCACAACGCCTGAAGAAGTCGATCCAATCAGTGGAACGATTCGTGATCAAATCTTCTAACGTTTGATTTCTGCCCTACAAAAGCTCGACCTTATGGCCGAGCTTTTGCGTTAAAAGACCCGACAAAACATCTTCAATAGTTTGTGACTTGGCGGCTGCCACCCAATGCGCATCAATCCAATCAAAACGATAGCCACCCTTGAGGCTTGCTAGCCAAATCTGTTTCATGGGCGTTTGCTGATTGATAACAATCTGAAAACCATCCTCGGTTTCAATGGTGAGGACGTTTCCCTGGCGCTCAATATCCAGATCTTCACCTAGAGCTTCGAGATAAGCCTCAAGATCATCAAAAGTTTTTTGTGCAAGTGCGATAAACTCTGTTTCTGTCATAGTTAATTCAATTTGAAAGTTACTCTTATGAACCGTTTTAAAATTTTAGCGATTCTTGTCAGCTCTATTTTACTGACTGCTTGTGGCCTCAAGAGTGGTCTTTATATGCCCCAAAAGGCACCGATGCCGACCGAATCCATTGAAAGCGTTGAAAATACGACGGTGGACACCCAACAAGGCACTCAACCGTAACATTGGTCATTGCCTACGGAGACTTTTATGGCTGATACCTTTTTGCCGGGACCGCAATGGCACTACTGCGGCAATGACCTTTATTGTGAAAACGTCAAGTTAGCCGATCTTGCTCGCGATTACGGTACGCCCCTTTACGTCTACTCAAAAGACTCTATCGTAAAAGCTTACGAGGCTTACACGCAAGCATTAAAGGGCTTTCCGCACCTCATTTGCTACGCCGTCAAAGCCAATGCCAACATTGCGATTTTGCAACTGCTTACTCAATTAGGAAGTGGCTTTGACATTGTCTCTGGTGGAGAACTCATGCGTGTGTTGCATGCTGGCGGTAACCCACACAATGTTACGTTTTCCGGCGTTGCCAAAACAGAAGCTGAAATTGAGTTGGCTCTTAATGTCGGCATCAAGTGCTTTAATGTGGAGAGCATCCCTGAGCTTTCTCGTATTGAAACGGTTGCCGCACGCATCAATCACGTTGCGCCAATTTCCGTTCGAGTTAACCCCGATGTGGATGCGCACACTCACCCTTACATTTCAACGGGTCTTAAAAACAACAAGTTCGGCGTTGATTACGATGAGTGCCTTGCGCTTTATCGCTACGCACATCAAAGTCGTTGGTTAAAGGTAGTGGGGATTGATAGTCACATCGGCTCTCAACTTACTGATATGTCACCGTACCTTGATGCGTGTGACAAAATCCTCGACTTAGTTATCCACCTTCAAGACGAAGGCATCACGCTTGAACACGTTGATTTCGGCGGCGGTGTCGGCGTTCGATACCAAGATGAAACGCCCCTGGACATCACAGAGTTGACGCGTCAATTGCACCAAAAGATGATTGATCGTGGTTTAGGCCACTTATCGATGATTTTTGAACCTGGTCGTTCCATGGTTGCCAATGCCGGTGCCTTACTCACAACGGTGCAATACATCAAGAAAACACCGGTTAAAAACTTTTTAGTGGTCGATGCCGGTATGACGGAGATGATGCGACCGGCCCTTTATGAAGCATGGATGCCCATTCTTCCCATTCAAATCCAAGAACACTTAACGGCTCAAACTTACGATATCGTGGGCCCCGTGTGCGAATCTAGCGACTGGTTGGGTAGAAAGCGTGTTCTGAAGACAGAGGCGGGACAGTGCCTTGCCATAACCGTTGCGGGTGCCTATGGCATGAGCATGGCCAGTAACTACAACTCCCGTCCGCTGGTGGCTGAAATTTTGATTGATCAGGATCGAAGTTTCCTGATTCGTCATCGTCAAAATATCGAAGACACTTGGCTATTAGAGCGTCTTATCTAATATTTACATAAAAAGCCCCTCGGTGATAGTGTTTTCACTAGTGCCGAGCGTAAATCTTGGTGATAGAGTTGCCTCATTCAATAATTATTGTTTTAGGAAATCTTTATCACCATGGATTGGCTGAGTTCCTTACTAACCAACCCCGATTCCATTGCGCACATCCTTTTGGTTTATTCCATCGTGATTGCACTTGGGATGGGTTTGGGAAGAATCAAAGTTTTTGGTGTCTCGCTCGGTGTCACGTTTGTGTTATTTGCCGGGCTTGCACTCAACTATTTTGGCTTCCAAGTCAACGGTCAAGTTTTATCGTTCATTCGTGACTTTGGTCTTATCTTGTTTGTCTTTTTTATTGGCTTACAAGTGGGTCCTTCCTTTTTCTCTTCTTTTAAATCCGGCGGGATTATCCTCAACGGCTTGATGATTTTGGCCGTGGTCTTGAGCTTAGTGGTCACGATTGTTCTTTACTTCATGTTTGCCGATACTTTGAGCTTGGCTCAAATGCTCGGTGTTCACTACGGTGCGGTGACCAACACGCCGGGCTTGGGTGCGACACAAGAAGCTCTTGCCCATATGGGCTATCAAGGCGAAGACATCGCCATTGCTTACGCCTGCTCCTATCCTTTAGGCGTTGTGGCCATCATTGGGACTGCCATCGTTTTGCGTCTGATTTTCCGCATTGACATGAAGGAAGAAGACCGTCACTGGGAAGAAGAAGAGCAAGCCACTAACGCCGCTCCGATTTACTTCCATGTCACGGTGGCCAATCATGCATTGGAAAATCGTAGCATCCGAGATATTCGTCAATTTATCGGACGTCCCTTCATTTGCTCTCGTATCATGCACGAGGGTGAGATCTCCAGTCCAACAGCAACCGCTGTAGTTCATGTCGGCGATAAAGTTCGCATTGTTTCTGCTGAAGAAAATAAGAGCGCCATCGTAGCCTTTTTTGGGGAAGAAGATACAGAAATCGACTTGGCAACGGAACATAGCCCCATTACGTCTCGCCGTATTGTGGTAACGCGTCCCGATGTCAACGGCATCTCTATTGCGGATTTGCACCTCAGTCACTACGACGGCATTAACATCACGCGTATCTACCGTGCCGGTATGCAGTTATTCCCCTATCAAAGCCTGCATATTCAAATGGGTGACCAACTCTACTGTGTGGGTCCAGAAAACTCTTTGGCTCGCTTAGAAGCACGCTTGGGTAACAAAATTAAGCACTTGGAACACCCCAACCTCATTGCCATTTTCATTGGTATCATGATTGGTATTTTGTTCGGTTCTTTACCGATCGTCATCCCTGGAATGCCCGTGCCGTTAAAGCTCGGTTTGGCAGGTGGTCCCTTGATCATCGCTATTTTGCTGGGCCGTTATGGGCCAACCTTTAAGTTGGTCACTTACACCACGTCTTCGGCCAATCTCATGGTTCGAGAACTTGGTATTGCGCTCTTTCTGGCCAGTGTAGGTTTATCTGCCGGGACGAAGTTCGTTGATGCTTTGGTGGTGGGTAATGGTCCTTTGTACGTTGTTTTGGGTCTCTTTGTGACCATTATTCCGTTGATTATCGTGGGTTGCATCGCACGTCACTACTTTAAGATCAACTACCATAGCATCGTAGGTCTTTTAGCCGGGGCAACAACGGATCCTCCCACTTTGGCCTACGCAGCAACCTTGTCTGAGAAAAATAGCTCGGCAGTGGCTTACTCAACGGTTTATCCGCTTGCCATGTTCTTGCGTATTTTGACCGGTCAATTGGTGCTACTCATTATGTGGAATTTCGTCACCATTTAAAGGTAAGGAAAATCACGAAAAACCTCCCCACTATCGAAACAATAGTGGGGAGGTTTTCACATGAGTCCTTCTTGCGTGTAAGATTGCAGTTCGATCATTGGATTCAAATTATTTTAAGAGGTAATTGCCTTGAGTTTATTCGACAGCGCTCGTTTCCGTTTATCGGTTTCGCAAATTTCCGGTCTCCCGACAATGGAAGTTCCTGAAATTGCCTTTGCAGGCCGCTCTAACGCCGGTAAATCAACGACCATTAATGTTTTAACTCGTCAAGGACGTTTGGCATTTGCTTCCAAAACGCCGGGGCGCACGCAACTCATTAACTTCTTTTCGTTGACAAAGAAAAACGAAGAAGGCGGACGCACGCACGTGGCTGACCTCGTGGACTTACCGGGTTATGGCTTTGCTAAAGCAGCTGAGCAAACACGTAAAACGTGGTCTGAACTCATTGGCGGTTATTTGGCTGACCGCAGTAACCTCACCGGTATCGTCATTGTTATGGATGCCCGTCGTCCTTTCATGCCGACCGACCAATGGGTCATCGACTTTTTAAGCACCCGTCCCGTGCGTTTGCACTTTTTGCTCAATAAGGCCGACCAGCTCAATAATCAGGGCAAAAAAGACGCTCTGCGTCAAGCTCGCGAAGTCGCAAAACAAATGGGGCCACACGTCACCGTGCAGCTTTTCTCGGGCTTAAAGCGTGAAGGCGTTGATGAATTGCGAGAAACACTTTTGAAGTGGATTAATCGCGAAGAAATCATTGACGTTGAATAGAGATCAAAAAAGCATCGAAAAAACTCGGTGCTTTTTTGTTGTAACGGCTTCTTAATACCCACGAACCTTTCGCAGCTCTCTGCCCTCACGCTTCGTTGGACGACCTTTAGTCGTGCGATCCGTTGCGGGTTCGACAGCGAGCTTACGCATCTGAGCATTTTGCTCTCTTCTCATGCGCCCTGCTTCCGTTTCCATGTACATCAACTGGGCCGTTGCGGCCGGTCCTCGTTGAAGATTAAAGCCTGCCACCAAAACTTCGTAAATATCTTCACCACGATGAATTTCGAGTCGATCGGACAATTTCACTTCTTTAGCGGGTTTTACACGTTCGCCATTGACACGTACTCGCCCTAATTCAATTGCCTCTTGGGCAAGACTGCGGGTTTTAAAAAAGCGAGAAGCCCAAAGCCATTTATCAATTCTTTCGGAATTTAATTCAGCCATTTCTTATCATTTCTTCAAAAAAGGCATTAAAAAGCCACACAAACGTCTTTTAAAAGAATTTAATGAATAGATTACCAAAACTCTAAAAACGCAATATAGGCGATTTTGATAGCTCTTACGAAAAAAGGGAAAGTTCTAAGAACTCTCCCTTTCGGAAAAACTCAAGCTGCTGCTTAAGTTAATCGCTATTATTCAGCCTTGGCTTCCGTGGCTTCTTCAGCAACCGGAGCGGCCTTTTCGACCAATTCCATGTAAGCCATCGGAGCATTGTCACCAACGCGGAAACCCATCTTCAAAATACGGGTGTAGCCGCCGTTGCGGTTTGCAAAGCGCGGGCCGATTTCGTTAAAGAGCTTCGTAACCATTTCACGATCGCGCAAACGGGCAAAAGCCAAACGCTTGTTAGCAACGGTCGGTTCCTTACCCAACGTGATCATCGGTTCGATGACACGGCGCAATTCCTTGGCCTTGGGCAACGTGGTCTTGATAGCTTCGTGACGCAACAAAGAGTTCATCATGTTGCGGAGCATAGCGAGACGGTGAGCGCTGGTGCGATTTAACTTACGTAAACCATGACGGTGACGCATTTTTAATTTCCTTATAAATAGTTAGTCTATTGATTCTCAAAGAGAATCGTTATCCCATCTTCTTCTATCCAGACTGAGTCTGGCGGGCGGGTAACTGAGTCAAAGAGACTCAAGGGACGAGATTGTAACCTCTCGTCCCCAATTTAGCAAGTGCTAAAAATTAGTGTTGGTCCAAACCGGCGGGAGGCCAGTTTTCCAACTTCATACCCAAGGTCAAACCGTGAGCAGCCAAAACTTCCTTAATTTCGTTCAAGGACTTACGGCCGAGGTTCGGGGTCTTGAGCAATTCGTTTTCCGTACGTTGAATCAAGTCACCGATGTAGAAGACTTGTTCACCCTTCAAGCAGTTGGCAGAACGGACCGTCAATTCGAGGTCGTCAACCGGACGCATGAGGATCGGATCGAGCGGAGGCGGATTGTTGACATCTTCTTCAACCGGGCTCTTGCCGGCTTGTTCGCTCTTGATGGAGCCAAAGACGGTCAATTGGTCTTGGAGGATGTGAACAGATTCACGCAAAGCTTGTTCCGGATCGATCGCACCGTTGGTTTCGATCGTCATCACCAACTTATCGAGGTCGGTACGTTGAGCCACACGAGCAGCGCTAACTTCGTAGGCTACACGGCGGATCGGGCTAAAGGAAGCATCCATGATGATACGACCGATCGTGGTCTTGGAGTAGTCATCACGGAAAGCGCGCATGTCACCGGTTTGATAACCGCGGCCCTTTTCAACCTTAACTTGCATGTCAAGCTTACCGTTGACAGCCAAGTGAGCAATCACGTGATCCGGGTTAACGATGGTCACGTCATGCGGCAAATCGAAGTCGGCAGCCGTCACAACACCTTCAGAATTCTTATGCAACGTCAACGTGACTTCATCACGGCCTTCAAGCTTGAAGACAACGCCCTTCAAATTCAAAAGAATGTCAACAACGTCTTCTAAAACGCCATCGATTTGAGAGTATTCATGTACGACACCGCTGATTTGAGCTTCAGTAGGAGCATAGCCGACCATGCTGGCGAGCAAAATGCGACGCAAAGCATTGCCTAACGTATGACCGTAACCGCGTTCAAACGGTTCGAGCGTAACAACAGCGAGATTGGGATTATTTTCGTCGACCACAGCTTCGATGGTGGTCGGCTTCAACAAGGTGGTGTTGGCCATTTTTTGTGACTGTCCTTTCAATACCCTCGGCTCGTTACACCGATAAGGCTGATGGATGGTCTGGGGCTTAAAGGAAACAATGCGACCGGTGCCCCAAAACGGACCGATCGCACTGAGATTGTATCAGGATTAAAAGCGATTCGCGCACTACACGAATCGCTTTCATCAACCCGATTAACGAGAGTAAAGTTCGATAACCAAAGACTCGTTGATGTCTTGAGCGATTTCATCGCGTGCCGGAACAGCCTTGAAGACGCCTTCAAACTTCTTAGCGTCAACAGAAACCCAAGCCGGGAAACCGATTTGAGCGGCAAGTTCCAAAGACTCAGAAATACGAGCTTGCTTTTGGGACTTTTCTCGAATGGAGATAACATCACCGGCCTTGACACGGTAGGAAGGAATATTGACCTTATTACCGTTAACCAAAATGGCGCAGTGGCTCACCAATTGGCGAGCTTCAGCACGGGTAGAACCAAAACCCATGCGGTAAACAACGTTGTCCAAACGGCTTTCGAGCAATGCAAGGAGCAATTCGCCCGTGTTGCCCTTCATGCGTTCAGCTTCGGCGAAGTAACGACGGAATTGACGTTCGAGAACGCCATAAATGCGCTTAACCTTTTGCTTTTCGCGCAATTGGTTAGCGTAGTCCGACTGACGAGCACCGGAAGTCTTACCGTGCTGGCCCGGTTTGGTGATCGTGTCGGTACCCTTGCCAACTTTGCTGGCCAAGGAGCGACGCGCGCTCTTCAAATTAAGGTCACAACCCTCGCGGCGCGCGAGCTTGAGTTTGGGACCGGTATATCGTGCCATTTAATATGCCTCTCTTATCCTGTGAACGTGTCACATTCAGTCTGCCTATCCTCATAGGCGGACGCGGGATTAGAAAAAATTAGACGCGACGACGCTTGGACGGACGCACACCGTTGTGAGGAACGGGGGTCACGTCTTGAATCGACGTCACACGAATGCCAAGCGCATTGAGCGCACGCACGCTAGATTCACGGCCGGGGCCGGGACCCATGATGCGAACTTCGACATTCTTTAAACCATATTCGAGAGCTTGACGACCAGCTTGTTCGGCGGCGACTTGCGCGGCGAACGGCGTGGACTTACGAGAGCCCTTGAAACCTTGGGCGCCAGAAGACGACGCAGCGATAGCGTTGCCTTGGCGATCGGTGATCGTAATGATCGTGTTATTGAAGGAAGCGTGAACGTGCGCGATACCTTCCGTAACGACCTTCTTCACCTTCTTGCGAGCACGTTGCTGAGCAACTTGCTGACTGCTAGGAGATTTGCCAGCCATTGTTATCCTTTATTACTTCTTAAGTGCGACGCCAGCCTTCTTCGGGCCCTTACGCGTACGAGCATTCGTACGAGTACGTTGACCACGGACGGGCAAGCCGCGACGATGACGCATACCACGATAAGTGCCTAAGTCGATAAGGCGCTTAATCGAGAGTTGAACTTCGCGACGCAAGTCACCTTCAACGGTGTACTTAGCGATCGCATCACGAATTCGTTCGAGTTCGGCGTCGGTGAGATCTTTAATTTTCTTGGTGTATTCCACGCCAACTTCAGCGAGAATATCGCGAGCGCGAGAACGGCCGATGCCATAAATGGCAGTCAAACCGATTTCGGCGTGTTGGTTCGGCGGAATATTAATACCGGCAATACGAGCCATCTTTTACCTCTTTAGCCTTGACGCTGTTTGTGACGCGGATCAGCGCAGATCACACGAACAACGCCCTTGCGCTTAATGATCTTGCACTTGCGGCACATTTTTTTGACCGAAGCGTTAACCTTCATTGTTTTCTCCAACCGTGTTAGTCACGGATTATGCTGTCCACACGACAGGAAGTTCAGGATAGTACACCCTTTTTCCTGACTCGGCAAGTTTTTTCAACAACGTAGTGCATCATTGAACACAAAACCGAGACAAAAATGTGAAGTGGAGAAACTCCACATTCACACTTTTGCGTGTCCTTGAGGCCTGAAGTGTGGCCCCAAGAGGACGATTTGTTTTTCAATCTAACGGATTAAATACCCGTCGGACCAAAGCCCTTGAAGTTTGTCTTCTTGAGCAAATTCTCATATTGTTGCGACATCATGTACGCTTGCACTTGGCTCATGAAGTCCATCGTCACAACCACCACGATCAATAATGACGTACCGCCAAAATAGAACGGGACATTGAAACGAATGTTCAAAAATTCAGGAACCAAACAAACGAACGTCAAGTAAATCGCACCACCAAGCGTCAAACGCAATAACACCTTATCGATGTAGCGAGACGTTTGTTCGCCGGGGCGAATTCCAGGGACGAACGCACCACTCTTTTTCAAGTTCTCTGCCGTTTCCTTCGGATTGAAAACCAATGCCGTATAGAAGTAAGCAAAGAACACAATCAACGCAGCATAAAGCAACGTGTAAAGCGGTTGACCCGGAGACAAGGCAGCAGCCAAATCACGGATCCAACGGGTTGAGTCACCCGAGGTGAACCAGCCGGCTAACGTAGCCGGGAACAAAATCAAGGATGAAGCAAAAATCGGAGGAATAACACCCGACATGTTCATCTTGAGCGGCAAGTAAGAGGTTTGACCACCGTAGAAGCGGTTACCCACTTGACGCTTTGCATAGTTCACAGTGATACGACGTTGACCGCGTTCGATAAAGACCACGAAGGCCGTCACGACAGCGACAATGGCGATCACGAAAATGGCAGATAAGGGGCTGATAGCACCAGAGCTGACCAATTGGAATAAACCAGAGACAGCTGCAGGCAAACCCGCAACGATACCAGCGAAAATGATAATCGAGATACCGTTACCCAAACCGCGTTCGGTGATTTGTTCACCGAGCCACATTAAGAACATCGTACCCGTTACCAAGGAGACGATCGTCGTGAATTGGAACATAAAACCAGGATTCAAAACGAGGCCAGGTTGGCTTTCGAGTGCGACAGCGATACCAAACGCTTGGAAAATCCCCAATGCCAACGTGCCGTAGCGCGTGTATTGAGTGATCTTACGACGTCCAGCTTCGCCTTCTTTACGCAAGCTTTCAAGCGAAGGAAGCACGTAGGACAACATCTGCATAATAATGGATGCAGAGATGTACGGCATGATCCCTAACGCAAACACTGAGAAGCGCGATAAAGCGCCCCCAGAGAACATATTAAAAAGACCGAGGATGCCACCTTGTTGCTCATTAAAGAGCTTGGTCAACATCTCGGGGTCGATACCGGGCACCGGCACATGAGCGCCGATGCGGTATACGACTAAGGCAAGCAACAGGAAGATAATGCGACGTTTGAGGTCGCCGTACTTACTGCCGCTTGCTTGGTTGGAACTAGGGCTAGTCGCCACGTTGTTCCTCCTAATACGCTAATTACTCTTCCACAGAGCCACCGGCAGCTTCGATAGCAGCCTTGGCACCCTTGGTAGCACGCACACCGCGCAACACGATCTTGCGGGAGATTTCACCCGAAAGAATCACGCGAGCGGACATAGCGAGCGGAGAGACGATATTGGCGCTCTTTAAAACGTCCAAATCGATTTCTTCCACAGACAAGCCTTGGAGTTCGTTCAAACGAACTTCTTCACAGAAGCGACGCGTCAAAGACGTGAAGCCGCGCTTCGGAAGGCGACGATGGAGCGGCATTTGACCGCCTTCGAAACCAACCTTGTGGAAACCACCAGCGCGAGACTTTTGGCCCTTGTGGCCACGGCCTGCGGTCTTACCCCAGCCGGAACCAACACCGCGACCGACGCGGTGACGAGCGCTCTTAGAACCCTCTGCAGGTTGCAAAGTATTTAATTGCATCATCTACCCCTATTACTCGGCACGCACTAAGTACGCAACCTTGGTGATCATGCCACGAACGGCCGGCGTGTCTTCGAGTTCACGCGTTTGATTGATCTTGGACAAGCCTAAGCCACGCAACGTAGCGCGGTGATCAGCATTCGTGCCGATCGGGCTCTTCACCAACGTAACTTTAATGGTCTTCTTTGCCATCTCGATACTCTCCCGGGATTAACCCAAAATTTCTTCGACCGTCTTACCGCGCTTGGCAGCAATTTCAGCCGGAGAACGAAGGGATTCGAGGGCGTTCAACGTTGCACGAACCATGTTGTAGGGATTCGTAGAACCGTGAGCCTTAGCCACGATATTGCGAACGCCCATTGCGTCAAACACAGCACGCATCGGACCACCAGCGATGATACCGGTACCTTCCGAAGCCGGAAGCAACATAACGCGAGCAGCACCGTGATGACCTTCAACAGCGTGGTAAATCGTTCCGTTGTTGAGCGGAATCTTTTCCATGCTGTGACGAGCACGTTCCATAGCCTTTTGAACAGCAGCAGGAACTTCACGGCTCTTACCCGTACCCATGCCAATGCGGCCGTCGCCGTCACCAACCACCGTAAGAGCGGCGAAAGCCATAATGCGGCCACCCTTAACAACCTTGGTAACGCGGTTAACCGCAATCATATTTTCACGCATGCCGTCGTCGATAGCGTCGACAGCCGCATTCTTTCCTTGAGCCTTAGCCATAAGTCCCTCTTAGAACTTCAAGCCAGCTTCACGCGCGGCTTGAGCCAACGCAGCGATGCGGCCATGAAAACGGTAACCAGAACGGTCAAATGCACACGTTTCGATGCCGGCGGCCTTAGCCTTTTCAGCCAAACGCGTACCAATCAACTTAGCGGCATTAACGTTGCCACCACGACCTTGTTCGTTTGCCAATTGAGCGCGAACTTCGGGTTCAACAGTCGAGGCCGAAACCAAGACGCGACCACCGTCAGCGCTGATAATGCTGGCGTAGATGTGCAAGTTCGTACGATAAACCGTCAAGCGGTCCATCTTTTGCATCTTAATACGAGCACGCGTAGCACGTGCACGACGCAGACGACTTTCTTTCTTATCGATCATTTCAGTCTCCGCCCCGATTACTTCTTCTTCGTTTCCTTGATCACGACGTGTTCGTCAGCATAACGAACGCCCTTGCCCTTGTAGGGTTCCGGCGGACGATAGCCACGAATGACAGCAGCGGTTTGACCCACTTTTTGCTTGTCAGCGCCCTTGATCACGATTTCCGTTTGACTCGGGGTTTCAGCCTTCACACCAGCCGGCATCTTGTGCACGACAGGATGAGAGAAGCCAAGCGACAAATTCAACGTGTCACCACTGGCTTGAGCACGGAAGCCCACGCCAATCAAAGTCAACTTCTTTTCGAAGCCAACGCTGACACCCACGTTCATGTCGTTGATCAATGCACGCATCGTACCGGAAGCAGCGTTTGCTTCACGGCTGCTGTCAACAGCTTCAAAGTGCAAATGATCACCGTCTTGCTTGATAGCCACCAAGGCGTTGAGCTTCAAGCTCAATTCGCCCTTCGGACCCTTCATCGTGATCGTATCGGCCGTCATCTTGCATTCGACGCCCTTAGCAATGATCACCGGGTTCTTAGCGATTCGCGACATTTTCTATCCTCCTCGCTTATTAGGCCACGTAGCAAATGACTTCGCCACCGATGCCAGCTTCACGAGCCTTACGATCGGTCATCACACCCTTCGGCGTAGAAACGATCGCAACACCCAAGCCATTCATCACTTGCGGAATCGTTTGGTGGTTCTTGTAAACACGGAGGCCCGGACGAGAAACGCGTTCAAGGCGTTCGATAACGGGGCGACCAGCGTAATACTTCAAACCAACGTGTAATTCAGTCTTACCGTTGTTAGCAACAACCGTAAAACCATCAATGTATCCTTCATCCTTCAAGACTTGGGCGATAGCCACCTTCAGCTTGGAGGAGGGCATAACCACTTCCGTCTTGTCGACAGTTTGACCGTTACGAATACGGGTCAACATATCGGCGATCGGATCACTCATGCTCATGATAATCTCCTCGCTTACCAGCTAGCCTTGATGAGGCCAGGAATATCACCGCGCATTGCGGCTTCACGGATCTTACCGCGAGCTAAGCCGAATTTGCGGAACGTGCCACGGGGACGACCCGTCAAACCGCAGCGGTTACGCATACGGCAGGGGCTTGCGTCACGGGGCAACAATTGTAATTGTTGACGAGCTTCCATCTTTTCTTCGAAAGAAGCAGAAGCATCGTTGATAACTGCCTTCAAGGCAGCGCGCTTTTCTGCGAACTTGGCGACCGTAGCGGCACGCTTCAAGTCACGGTTAATCAGTGCGAGTTTAGCCAATTCACACCTCGATTAATTGCGGAACGGAAAGCGGAAAGCAGCGAGGAGAGCCTTAGCTTCTTCGTCGGTTTTCGCAGTCGTCGTGATAGAAATATTCATCCCACGGATCTTATCGATCTTATCGTATTCGATTTCGGGGAAGATGATTTGTTCTTTAAGACCGATGTTGTAGTTGCCACGGCCGTCGAAAGAGCGACCAGAAACACCACGGAAGTCACGAACTCGCGGGAAAGCGATCGTAACCAAGCGGTCCAAGAAATCGTACATGCGTTCGCCACGCAAGGTCACCATACAACCGATGGGCATGTTTTCGCGAATCTTAAAGTTAGCGATAGCCTTACGGGTCTTGGTAACAACCGGCTTTTGACCAGCAATCTTCGTGAGATCAGCAACAGCGTTGTCGATCAGCTTCTTATCGTTAACCGCTTCGCCGATACCCATGTTCAACGTGATCTTCGTGATACGAGGAACTTGCATCGTGGTCTTGTAACCGAACTTCTTGGTGAGTTCGGCAACAATGGCTTCACGGTAGAGAGTTTGGAAACGAGACATTATCGATTTACCCTCTATTAAGCCTTAGCGCCAACAACACTGTTGTCGCTCTTAAACACGCGAACCTTCTTACCGTCGATTTCCTTGAAACCAACGCGTTCGCCCTTACCAGTAGCCGGATTCACGAGCATGACGTTAGATTGATCGATCGGCATAACCTTGTTTTCGATACCACCGGCCGTACCCAACATCGGGTTCGGACGACGGTGCTTCTTAACAACATTAATGCCTTCAACCGTCACGTGACGATCGTCAACGCGGGAGAGCACGGTACCGCGCTTGCCCTTGTCTCGGCCGGTGATAACGATAACTTCGTCACCTTTACGGATGCGTTGCATCGCGCGTCTCCTTACAAAACTTCTGGAGCCAAAGACACGATCTTCATGAATTGTTCCGTACGCAATTCACGCGTAACCGGTCCGAAGATACGAGTGCCGATCGGCTCAAGCTTAGAATTAAGTAACACAGCGGCGTTACCATCGAAAGAGATGGAGGAACCGTCAGCACGACGAACGCCCTTGGCGGTGCGAACTACAACAGCGTTGTAAACTTCACCCTTCTTGACGCGGCCACGCGGAGCAGCTTCCTTAACCGTCACTTTGATGACATCACCAATGTTGGCGTAGCGGCGCTTAGAACCGCCCAACACCTTGATACACATCACCGAACGAGCGCCCGTGTTATCGGCCACGTCCAGTTTGGTTTGCATCTGAATCATGATTTCCTATTTCCCAACTTATTCCGCTATGCGGATAGTATTGGTCCCGTAATTGGGAGGAAGCGCAATACCCTTGCTTCGCTGAAGCCCGGATTTCCGGGGTGCTAGGCAAAAATATTGCACCTGACAAAACAGTTGAGGCTAACTCGTGAGAGTTAACCTCAACCACGAAGCCGCAAGTATATCTAAGAAAAAGAAAACTTGCAAGCCTTTTTTTTTTAAATTAGATGATTTCGGCCTTCTTCAAAACCTTCGTCACCGTCCAAGACTTGGTCTTGGAAACCGGACGCGTTTCGGAGATTTCAACCGTATCACCTTCCATCAAATCGTTAGCTTCGGTATGAGCGTGGTATTTCTTAGAAACAACCACGAACTTGCCGTACAACGGATGCTTAACTTTACGTTCAACCAAGACCGTAACCGTCTTTTGCATCTTGTTGCTGACAACTTTACCAACTAACGTACGAGTTAACGTCGTTTTTTGAGTTTCTTGCATCATTTCGAGGCCGCCTTTTGAGCGAGAATCGTGCGAACGCGGGCGATTTCTCGACGCGTCGTGCGCAACTGATTCGTGTTTTGAAGTTGTTGCGTACCGTGTTGCATGCGTAACTTAAAGTGAGCATGCATCAAGTCAGCCAATTCCTTCTTAAGCGCAGCCTCATCCATGGCGCGCAATTCTTTTGCGTTCATTGCCGTCTCTCCTTACATACCGATTTGGCGGACAACAAACGTGGTCTTGATCGGCAACTTGGCAGCTGCGAGAGCGAAAGCTTCGCGAGCCAAGGCTTCATCAACCCCGTCCATTTCATAAAGCACACGGCCCGGTTGCACTAAGGCCACCCAGTATTCCGGATTACCCTTACCGTTACCCATACGGACTTCGGCAGGCTTTTCGGAAATGGGCTTGTCCGGGAACACGCGGATCCAAACGCGACCACCACGCTTAATATGGCGCGTGATAGCACGACGAGCGGCTTCGATTTGGCGAGCCGTAAGACGGCCGCGTTCAAGAGCCTTAAGACCAAATTCACCGAAGGAAACGTTGGCACCACGCGTGGCTAAACCGTAGTTACGGCCCTTTTGATCCTTGCGGTACTTGCGTCGATTAGGTTGCAACATCGCTTATTCTCCGTCTTTAGAAGCAGCCGGGGCAGCCTTCTTAGCACGACGAACCGGCTTCTTATCAGCCTTTTCGCCATCAGCGGCACCAGCTTCGTTCGTCACAGCCTTACGCGTGCGGCGAGCGGCCGGCTTACCAGCGCGGTCACCAGCAGGGCGGCGAGAGCGACGATCTTCACGTTCGTTCTTTTCTTGAGCTTGCGTGTCTTCGGCATAGCCGTCGCCACGGTAAACCCAAACCTTAACACCGATAATACCGTACGTCGTATTGGCTTCAGAGAAACCGTAATCGATGTTGGCGCGCAACGTATGAAGCGGCACGCGACCTTCACGATACCATTCCGTACGAGCGATTTCAGCACCGTTCAAACGACCAGCGGACATGATCTTGATACCTTGAGCGCCCAAACGCATAGCGTTTTGCATAGCGCGCTTCATGGCACGGCGGAACATAACACGCTTTTCGAGTTGTTGCGTGATGCTGTCAGCGATCAATTGAGCGTCGAGTTCAGGACGACGAACTTCTTCGATATTGACGTGAACAGGCACGCCCATCATCTTTTGAACTTCGTTCTTCAAAACTTCGATGTCTTGACCTTGCTTACCGATCACAACACCCGGACGGGCGGAGAAAATCGTAATACGAGCGTTCTTAGCAGGACGTTCGATCAAGATACGGCTAACAGAAGCGTTCTTCAACTTCTTTTGCAAGAAGCTACGAACCTTCAAGTCTTCGCCCAACGTACGGGCGAAATCACGGCCTTCCGCGTACCAACGCGAGGTCCAGTCACGCGTCACAGGGAGACGGAAGCCGGTGGGGTTAATTTTTTGTCCCATAATTCACCTATATTACTTGTCACCAACAGACACGTAGATGTGGCAGGTTTGCTTGTTAATACGCGTACCACGACCCTTAGCGCGAGCGCCGAAGCGACGCAACGTCGTAGCCTTTTCCACGTAGATCTTCGTCACGCGCAAATCGTCGATATCGGCGCCGTCGTTGTGTTCGGCGTTAGCGATAGCAGACTCAAGTGCCTTCTTAATGATGACGGCAGCTTTCTTTTGCGTGAACGTAAGAATGTTCAAAGCCTTATCCACGGGCTTACCGCGGACGAGGTCGGCGACCAAGCGGCCCTTTTGAGCCGAGAGACGTACGCCACGAACAATAGCAGAGGTTTCCATTATCTAACTCCTACTAGTTATTTCTTGTCGGACGCGTGACCCTTAAACGTACGGGTCAAAGCGAATTCGCCCAACTTGTGGCCGACCATGTTTTCATTAACGTACACCGGGACGTGTTGACGGCCATTATGGACGGCAATCGTCAAACCGATGAACTCAGGAAGAATCGTAGAACGACGAGACCAGGTCTTGACCGGACGCTTGTCACGGCCAGCTTGGGCGGCTTCCACTTTCTTCATCAAGTGCCCATCAACAAACGGGCCTTTCTTTAAGGAACGAGACATTCTAGGCCCCCTTATTTACGGTTTCGGCGCGAAACGATCATAGAATCGGTGCGCTTGTTGTTACGAGTACGGTAACCCTTGGTGAGTTGACCCCAAGGCGTAACCGGAGCACGACCCGTGCCAGTACGGCCTTCACCACCACCGTGCGGGTGATCCACCGGGTTCATGGCAACGCCACGGACCGTCGGACGAACACCACGCCAGCGCTTAGCACCAGCCTTACCGAGTTCGCGCAAACTGTTCTCTTCATTGCCAACCATACCGATCGTGGCACGGCATTCGATATGGATCAAACGCACTTCGCCAGAGCGCATACGAACTTGAGCGTATTCGCCTTCACGAGCGATCAATTGAGCAAAAGCACCAGCGGAGCGAACCAATTGGGCGCCCTTACCCGGCTTCATTTCGATACAGTGAATCGTAGAACCGATGGGGATGTTACGCAAAGGAAGCGTGTTACCCACTTTGATCGGAGCTTCTTGACCATTCATCAATTCGGCGCCAACCGTCAAGCCCTTCGGGGCAATGATGTAGCGACGTTCGCCGTCGGCGTAGAGCACGAGAGCGATGTGAGCGGAACGGTTCGGATCGTATTCGATGCGTTCAACACGAGCAGCGATACCATCCTTGTTACGCTTAAAGTCAATAATACGATAAGCCTTCTTGTGGCCACCACCCTTATGACGGCAGGTGATGTGACCATTGTTGTTACGGCCAGAAGAACGGTTCTTCTTTTCGAGAAGAGCAGCAAAGGGCTTACCCTTGTGCAATTCGGCGTTAACAACCTTAACAGCATGACGACGACCGGCCGACGTCGGTTTCAATTTGACGAGAGCCATTACTTCACCTCTGCGAAGTTAATTTCTTGACCAGACTTCAAGGTCACGTAAGCCTTACGCTTGTCGCTGTGCTTACCGGCGAAGCGACCGAAACGGGCCGTCTTACCCTTGATGTTGACCATTTGAACGCTGTCAACTTGCACCTTAAAGAGCAATTCAACAGCAGCCTTGACTTCTTGCTTGGTGGCGTCGGCAACAACGTGGAAAACCACTTGGCCGTTCTTTTCGCCAACCATCGTGCTCTTTTCAGAGACGACCGGAGCAAGGAGCACCTTCATTAAACGATCTTGGCTCATCATCCCCACATCTCCTCAAGCTGAGCGATAGCGTCCTTCGTCACCACGATCTTCTTATAGAAAATCAAGGAGAGCGGATCAGCATAACGCGGCATAACCACCAAAACGTTCTTCAAGTTGCGAGAAGCCAAATAGAGGTTTTCGTCAACTTCCTTGGTGATAATCATGGCCGATTCCAAGCCCATAGCCTTCAACTTTTGAGCGAAAGCCTTGGTCTTCGGCGTTTCAGCGCTGATAGAGTCAACAACAACCAAGCGACCGTCAGCAACCAACTTCGAGTAGATCGAAGCCATGGCAGCGCGGAACATCTTCTTGTTGACCTTTTGGCTGAAATTTTCATTCGGAGTGTTCGGGAAAGCACGACCACCACCACGCCACACGGGGGAGGAAGTCATACCACTACGAGCGCGGCCCGTACCCTTTTGACGCCAGGGCTTCTTGGTCGAATGATGAACGTTAGCACGCGTCAATTGAGCGCGGGTGCCTTGACGTTCGTTAGCTTGATAAGCCACCACGATTTGGTGAACCAAAGCTTCATTGTATTCACGACCAAACACGGCGTCGGAAGCTGCCAACTTGGCAGATTCATTACCTTGTTCGTTCAGGACATTGAGTTCCATTGATTGCTCCTTAAGCCTTCACAGCCGGACGGACGATAATCTTACCGCCCTTGGCACCGGGGACTGCACCGCGAACAAGCAACAATTGACGTTCGACGTCAATACGAGCCACCACGAGGTTTTGCGTCGTGCGTTGCACGTCGCCCAAGTGGCCAGCCATACGCTTGCCCGGGAAAACACGACCCGGATCTTGACGATTACCGATAGAACCAGGTGCACGAGTCGTCACGGAGTTACCGTGGCTAGCACGGTTGGACGAGAAGTGGTGACGCTTGATAGCGCCAGCAAAACCCTTACCGATCGTGACACCGGTCACGTCGACCTTTTGGCCAGCCGTGAACATTTCCACGGACAACGTGGAACCCACCGTCAAATTGGCGAGAGCGTCAGCTTCGATATGGAACTCTTTGAGCATTTCACCAGCTTCGACACCAGCCTTAGCATAGTGACCGGCAAGCGGCTTGCTCACACGAGACGGCTTCTTAGAGCCGAATGCGACTTGAATGGCATTGTAGCCGTCGTTTTCTTCCGTCTTCACTTGCGTGATACGGTTACCAGCCATGTCGAGCACCGTAACGGGAATGGATTCACCATCCTCGGTAAAGATGCGCGTCATGCCGATCTTACGACCAACTAAGCCGAGTTTTTCACTCATTGTTATCTCCACCCCGGCTACGATTGGCCGGGACCATTTTTTAAAAAAGATCGTTAGAAAAATCTCTATTAATTTTTCTTAACGAGAAAGGCGCGATTGTACCTTGCAATTAAAAACCTTGCAAGTCAAAAGCAAAAAATTATTGTACCTTGATTTCGACGTCCACGCCGGCAGCCAAATCCAACTTCATCAAAGCGTCAACCGTCTTGTCGGTCGGATCGATGATGTCCATCAAACGTTGATGCGTACGGATTTCGAATTGGTCACGACTCGTCTTGTTGACGTGCGGAGAACGCAAAATGTCGAAACGTTGGATGCGAGTGGGAAGAGGAACAGGACCGCGAACCACAGCGCCCGTGCGCTTGGCCGTGTCAACGATTTCTTGAGCTGATTGATCAATCAACTTGTAATCAAACGCCTTAAGGCGAATACGAATGCGTTGAGATTGCATTTCGATTTTTCCTTATAAAAGAACACTAAAGAACAATAGAGGACGCCGAGTATAACCCCGCGTCCTCTATTTGTCAAATAAATCTCAGTAGTTAGCTGAAATATTATTCGAGGATCTTGGCAACCACGCCGGCGCCAACCGTACGACCACCTTCA
>DYCH01000071.1:66405-83021 GCA_019418235.1 Sutterella sp. | reverse complement strand
TAGGGTAAAAATTAACCCAGATTTCGTTAAAAACCTGGGTTAGTCAACAGTCTGATACCTCGCTTTAAAGCGAGGCATTTTTTTATCTTATCAAACAGGAGACTAATCAGCCTCCCGCTTTGATCATTTAAGAAATAGCGCGTTTTTGCTTTTCTTTGTCGATTTGCTTGTTAACGTACCATTGTTGCCAAATTGACAAGACGTTATTCGTTAACCAGTACAAAACCAAACCAGAGGCAAAGAAGAAGAACATCACACCGAACACCAACGGCATAACCATCATCACCTTTGCTTGAACCGGATCAGTCGGTTGCGGGCTAAGACGCATTTGAAGAATCATCGTCACAACCATCAACAACGGAAGAATCAAATAGGAGTCCGGGCTTGCCAAATCCGTTACCCAGAACAACCATTCTGAACCGCGCAATTCAACCGTAGCCAACAACACCCAGTACAAAGCCAAGAAGACAGGGATTTGCAACATAATCGGGAAGCAACCACCGGCCGGATTAATCTTTTCACGACGGTAGAATTCGACCATAGCTTGGTTCAACGCTTGCTTGTCATCGCCATACTTTTCTTGAAGTGCCTTCATACGAGGTGCAACTTCACGCATACGAGCCATGGACTTATAACCAGAAGCAGAGATCGGGTACAAAATTGCCTTAACTAAGCAGGTCAACAAAACAATTGCCCAGCCCCAGTTACCAACCAAGCCATATAAGAAGGCGAGAAGGGTATAAATCGGCTTAGCCAAGAAGGTCAACCAACCATAGTCAACCACCAAATCAAGATTCGGGGCAATGTACTCTAAGCGACGTTGATCTTGCGGACCAACGTAAAGTTGGCTTTCAATTGACTTGCTCGTACCCGGAACCACTTCACCCATTGCAACGATAGAACCAATGGAGAACAAGTGCTTGTCCAATTGACGAGTATACAAATCACGCTTTTGGCCCTCTGCGGTCGGAACCCAAGCCGTCAAGAAGTAATGTTGAACCATAGCGATCCAACCTTCATTAGAGGTCTCAGGCAATTCCTTGTCGCCGTCAGAGATAGAAGCAAAAGAGATCTTTTGATACTTTTCTTCATCCGTGTAGGCCACAGGTCCCGTGAACGTGTTGTAGAAAGCACTATCGGACTTAGCGGGATTATCATCACGAACCAATTGCATATAAACAGAAGGATTAATAGCAACATTGCCCTTATTAATCACTTCGTGTTTAACTTGGATGCCGTAGTGACCACGCTTTAAAATGTAGGTCTTCACTAACTCAACACCACCGGCTTGAGCAACAAACTTCACAGACAAAACGTCTTGACCATCCTTCATCGTCAAGTCGCTGCTAGCCAACTTAAATTCAGTTCGATGCGTCGGGAATGAACCACCAAGAAGACCGGTTTCAGCCTTGTAGACATGCTTATCATTCGTGTCAAACAAAACAACATTACCGGGTTCATAACCTTCGGGTTCGCTACCAAAAATCAAGCTAGGAATACCACGCTTTTTCCAGTCAGGCGTTTCACGTTCATTCAAAAGCTCTGCGCGAGCGACGGAAGCACCATTGGCATCCAACGTTAACTTGAATAAATCCGTCGTCACCACAACAGGATTGTTAATCGTCGTATTGACCTTAGAGGCAACAGGGCGTTCGCCAGCTACAGTAGTGGCAGCACCTTGAGTTTGCTGTGCATCAGCAACGATTTGCTCTTGCTGTTGTTCGGGTTGAGCAAAATAGGATGGATTACCATTGCGGACTTGCCATGCGTCATAGAGCATGAACAAACCAAGCAAGAAAATAACCCATAAAAAAGCACGTTGTAATTCGCGTCCCATCTGGGGCTCTCTTTTCTATCGTTGAAATTAAAAAAATGGAAGCATTCGATTATTTTTTCCAAGGAAACCAGGAAAAAACCTCTGGGACTGGATCAACCCCCGCTCCTCCCCACGGATTGCAACGAACAATGCGAGCAACCATAAGCCAAGAGCCTCGAATAAATCCGAATCGCTCAATCGCCTCAATGGAATAAGAGGAGCAAGTCGGATAAAACCGACACTCTCTACCCACATAAGGAGATAAAACATATTGATATCCTCGAATAAGGAAAATCATAGCTTTTGAAAAAAAAACCATGACCCCTCCTATCTTGAGAGCTTACTTATGAAATGCTTCATAAGCTTTTCAATATCATTTCTGAGCAAAATTTTACGTGCCTGTTTTGTTAATCCACTGGAACCACAAACAGGCAAACGACACTTCAGTCGAAAGTTTATGTCTAATCCATATTCCTTTTCTTGAAGTGCCTCAATCATTAGTAAGCGATTTGTACGAGATGCTTCTCGCAATAGTCGCTTTACCAATGCGCGCTCAACCGAGAGGTGAGCATTATGCTTTCCGACGGTAAAGCCAAAACGAACGGTATTGAGATTGGATGTTTTCCTCGCAGAGACCGAAAAGAAATCAGAATAGGCTCTGATAGATTGATCCCTCGAACAAGACAAAACCGCCCCGAAATCCGCTGATTTAATCAAACGGATGGTTCGAGGCAGTCCATTGGGTTTCAAGACCGTCGTAGTCACGGCTCTTATCCGCCGTGATTCCCTCTAAGTATTAGAGGGCAAGCACGTGACGACCCTTGGCGCGGCGAGCGGCAAGGACGCGACGACCGCCCTTGGTGCGGCTGCGAACCAAGAAGCCATGCGTACGAGCACGCTTGACCTTAGACGGTTGGTAGGTACGTTTGGTAGCCATGACTAATCCTTAAATTAAAATAATAAGTATTTGAAAATCAAATACTTTTGAAAATAGTTCAATTGCCTAAATAGGCAGGATAACACAGATCGTATGAAGTTTTTGAGAACAAAAAGCCTCACGTCTTTCCGTGAAAAACACGGTATTACACATCAAAACCCTATGTTTTGTCAAGTTTTTTCTACTTTCTGTTTCGACAAATCTCATTTTTATAACTTTTACAAAAGACACAACTAATAGAAGAAAATATTTTTTATGCAATATCTTGTGGTTTTGTTCATAACTTTGTTAGGATTTTGCGACCTATATTTTATTTGCCTATATTTTAAGCATTTCAGAAAAACATGTCTGTCTTTTTACAGCTAAAATACCGCAATTGATTACCTCAACTCCCCGTTTGTGGGAGTTTTTTGTCTAACTCCTTTCTTCTCTGTTGTCATGAATTTCTGGGAACAATGCATTGAAAAGTTGAAAACCATCGTCAATTCAAAGGATTTTGAACGATGGATCACCCCACTCGTCTTTATCAGTTGGGATGCGAATACCTCTACATTAATTTTGGGTCAAAAGACCTTACAGGCCATCGAAGCTACAGAGCGCAACTTCGGTGTCATTATTACGACTGTGGCCTCTGGTATTGCTGAAAAGACCGTTAACGTTCAATACCAAACTCAAGAAGACAAGATTTCTTCTTTGCCCCAACTTGACCTAGTCCCAGAAAATCAAAAGCAAGACGAAGAAGTTGAGACTGGAAAAAATGCATTGGGTTTACGCAAACAACTGACGTTTGATAGTTTTGTGTCTGGTACCTCCAATCAATTGGCATTTGTTGCTGCTCAGAATGTCGGTGAAAATCCTGGGAAAAACTACAATCCCCTCTTTATTTATGGTGGTGTTGGTTTAGGTAAAACTCACTTGATGCATGCGGTTGGCAATCGTATGGTTGAGCGAGATCCTAATGCTCGTATTCTTTGTACAAGTGCTCAAACCTTTATGAATGACTTCACAGAAGCCGTTCGAACGAATAATTACGCAGGTTTTGATAATAAGTACCAAAATATTGACGCCCTATTTATTGACGATATTCAATATTTATGTGGGGATAAGCGCCAAACGCAAAATAAACTTTTCGATATTTTTGAAAAGTTAGTACCCAATGGTAAGCAAATTATTTTCACGAGCGATACTTATGCCCGTAGCTTAAAAGATATGGATGAGCGACTAATCTCTCGCTTTACATCAGGCCTTTCTGTTGAAGTTGAACCCCCAGAACTCGAAACTCGCGTGGCAATTTTGCAGAAGAAGTCAATTGTTCAAGATTTTGATTTACCTGAAGACGTAGCTTACTTTATCGCTAAAAACCTCAAGAGTAACGTTCGTGAGTTGGAAGGGGCTCTCAATACCGTGATTGCTTTTACTCGCTTTAGTAACAAGCAACACTTGACGATTGAAATGGCTCGAGAAGCTTTACAAAGTATCTTGGTAGCATCCACCGCACAGTTGACCATTGAGCGAATTCAAGGGGTGGCTGCTGAATATTTCAAGGTTTCTTTGGCCGATCTTTACTCACAATCTCGTTTAAAGTCGGTTGCTTTACCCCGACAAATTACAATGTATCTCTGCAAAGAGTTAACCAATAGTAGTTTGCAAGAGATTGGAGATCGTTTTGGAAAACGAAACCACACAACGGTCATTCATGCTGTTAAAAAGATTGCGGATTTGCGAAGCAAAGACAAGGATTTGAATTACAAAATCCACGTTCTGGAGCAAATGCTTAAAAATTAGCAATTAAGGATTAGAGGATTTCGGCACATTTCACCAAAATCCTCTAAAATTGAATGGTTATCGGTGGGCTAATTCGGTCTTCCGAATTAGCTTATTTTGATGTTATAAGGATCTTGGGAATGCAAATCATTAAGAGCTCTCGTGAAGCTTTTGCCACCCCGGTGCAAGCCGTCAGCGGTATTGTCGGTAAGCAACGTCAAACTCTCCCCATTCTTTCGAATATTCTTATTAAAAAAGTGGGAACGCGCGTTGAATTCACCGCAACCGACTTGGATATTGAAATTAAAACGTTTGCTGACGTCGGCGCTGAAGGCCCGGATATGAGTGTTACGGTTGATGCTGCTAAGCTTCAAAGCTTAATTACCGCATTAAACCATGGCTCTGAAGTCACGCTTTCTCAACAAAATGAAAACGAACCAACGGTCGAACTCAAACAAGGTAAGAGTACCTTCCGTTTGAATACTCTTCCGGCAGAAGAGTTCCCGAATCGTCAAGCAACGTCATTTGCTCAAACGTTGGTTATTCCCGCCAACCAATTGCGCCACTTGTTGCAATTGGTTCACTTCTCGATGGCCCAACAAGACATTCGTTATTTCCTCAATGGTATGTTGATGTCTGTTGAGGGGGATATTGTTCGCGTTGTTACGACGGACGGACATCGTTTAGCTTACTGTGAATCCAAACTTGAAGCGCCGATCGCTGATACGATTCAATGCATCGTTCCCCGTCGCACGGTTTTAGAAATGATTCGTTTGATTCCTGATAACGATGAAGCGATTACCATCGAAATTTCTAACACTGAAATTCGAATCACTTGGGGTAACATCACGTTGTCTTCGAAGCTTGTTGAAGGCAAATTCCCTGATTACAACCGCGTCATTCCGACCAATAACAACAACGCCTTCACGGTTAAGCGTGAAGCTTTGTTGAGCGCGTTGAAGCGTACGGCCATTTTGGCTAACGCAAAGTTGCGTGGTGTTAAATGGAATTTGACAACCAATTCTCTTACGGTTCAAAGCACCAACTCTGACCAAGAAGAAGCTAAGGATGTTTTGGATATTCAATACGATGGTTTGGATATTGAAATTGGCTTCAACCTCTTGTATTTACAAGATGTGTTGAACAATCTCCGTAGTGAAGACGTGCAATTTGCCTTGCACAGCAACACGGGTGCCATGTTGGTTACGATGCCTGACAACAACTCATTTAAGTATGTTGTTATGCCGATGAGAACCTAATGATTATCACCTTGTATCGATAATCGTTGAACACCCGCCCTAATGAAGGTTAGAGCGGGTGTCGTGTCAATTAAGTCTTCGATTTTTTAGAAAATATTGGTAAAAAATACTCGAATTCAATATGGCTTTTTATAGAATTATTGTTTCGAATTTAACTAAAAAATCTGATTGATTTTAAATTTTTTGAAGTGCAGAAGTTCTATGAGTGAAGAGCAAAATAATACGCAACCAAACAACTATGGCGCAGAGTCCATTGTCGTTTTAGAAGGTTTGGAAGCTGTTCGTAAGCGTCCTGGTATGTACATCGGTGATACAGCCGATGGCTCCGGTTTGCACCACTTGATCTACGAAGTGGTTGATAATTCCATTGACGAAGCTTTAGCGGGTTTTGCTGACGAAATTATTGTGACGTTGCACACGGATGGTTCTGTATCCATCACCGATAACGGTCGCGGTATTCCGACTGACGTCAAGATGGATGACAAACACGATCCAAAGCGCAGTGCAGCTGAAATTGCTCTCACAGAGCTCCATGCAGGTGGTAAATTCTCGGAAAACAGCTACAAAATTTCCGGTGGTTTGCACGGTGTCGGTGTTTCTTGTGTGAATGCTCTGTCAACATGGTTGCACTTAACGGTTTGTCGCGACAATAAGGTACATTACCTTGAATTTGAAAAGGGCAAACTGGTTAATCGTCAAATTCAAGAAGTGCAAACCGCTAAGGGTCCTGTTTTCATTTCCCCAATGATTGAAAAAGGGGAGACAGACAAACGAGGAACGACGGTTCACTTCTACCCCGATAAAGAAATCTTCACAGATATCACCTTTAGTTTTGAACGACTCTCTGAACGTTTGCGCGAGCTGTCTTTCTTAAATTCTGGTGTCAATATCTTACTTTTAGACCAACGCACGGGTAAGGAAGAACGTTTCCATGCTCAAGGCGGGGTTCGTGGTTTTGTTGAGTTCATTAACCAAAACCGCCAAGTTCTTCACAAAACGCCTTTCTATGCATTAAAAACGGTCGAAAGCCAAGGTGTTCCCGTTACGGTCGAAATTTCCATGCAGTGGAATGACACTTATAACGAACGTTTGACGGCTTATACCAATAACATTCCTCAAAAAGATGGTGGTACGCACGTTACGGGCTTGCGTAGTGCTATGACGCGTGTTTTAAAGAACTATATCGTCAAAGAAGAACTCAATAAAAAGCTCAAGAGTGAAATTGATGGCGATGATATGCGTGAAGGCTTGACCTGCATTCTTTCTGTGAAGGTTCCTCAACCGAAATTCAGCTCTCAAACGAAAGATA
The DNA here is from genome assembly GCA_019418235.1 of Sutterella sp. Classification (GTDB taxonomy): domain Bacteria; phylum Pseudomonadota; class Gammaproteobacteria; order Burkholderiales; family Burkholderiaceae_F; genus Aphodousia. The sequence goes on along the minus strand of DYCH01000071.1, from coordinate 75,936 downwards.
AGCTTGTCTCGAGCGAAGTTCGCCCTGCTGTCGAAGAAGTTATTAACGTTGAGTTAGCTACATTCTTGGATGAAAACCCGGCTGAAGCCCGAGCGATTTGTGAAAAAATTGTTGCCGCTTCCCGCGCTCGAGAAGCTGCTCGAAAAGCACGCGACATGAGTCGTAAAACGCTTTTGGGTTCTGGTTCCTTACCGGGGAAATTAGCGGACTGTCAAGAAAAAAATCCTGCGCTTAGCGAACTTTTCTTAGTGGAAGGTGACTCCGCAGGGGGCTCTGCAAAAACGGGCCGCAACCGTAAAAACCAAGCTATTTTGCCGTTACGCGGTAAGATTTTGAACGTTGAAAAAGCCTCTCCGGAAAAGCTTTTAGACAGCGAGCAAGTCCGCACTTTAGCTCAAGCCTTAGGTTGTCGCATCGGTAAGGATTTTGATATTGAAAAGTTGCGTTACCATCGCATCATCATCATGACCGATGCTGACGTTGACGGTGCACACATTTCAACGTTGCTTCTGACCTTGTTCTATCGTCAAATGACGCCGTTAATCGAAAAGGGTTATGTTTATATTGCCCAACCGCCTCTTTACAAGATTACGGTTAACAAGAAAGACATTTACGTCAAGGACGATCACGAATACAACAAGGTGATCTTAGAGATGGCATTAAAGGATGCCGCTTTGTATCGAAACGAAAATGCTTTTGAACAAGGTGAAAAGATTTGGGGCACAGAATTGGAGCAATTAGCTGCTAGCTACATTAATAGCTCTGAAGTCTTACAACGTCTCAGTTTGGTCATCGACCGCTCTGTGTTGTTTGCAATCGCCTCTGGAGTGGAAGTGGATCTTAGTAGCTTAGAAGCTGCTCAAAATTCGGCCAAGGCCTTGTTGGAGCAAGCTAAAGACCAACAACTCAATATCATTGCTAAGCAAGATCCTGAAACCAATAAGATCTACTTAGCTATTGAAAGAATGGTTTATGGGAATATTCGTCATTCACGAATGGATTCTCACTTCTTGCAAACCGCTGACTATGCAACTTTGGTCGAAACTGCTAAGGCTCTCAATGGTATCGTAGGAGATGGTGCTAAGGTTGTTCGAGCAGGCAAATCGACTGGAGTCAAGAACTTTGAAGAAGCTATTCAATGGTTGATGAATGAGGCCAGTTCTGGTTTGACTCGCCAACGCTACAAAGGGTTGGGAGAAATGAACGCCGAACAACTCGCAGAAACCACGATGATGCCTGAAAATCGACGACTCTTACGTGTTCGACTCGAAGATGCCGCTAGCTCTGATAACGTCTTTTCGATGTTGATGGGGGACAATGTTGAACCTCGTCGTGCCTTCATCGAAAATAACGCTTTGTTTGCCAGCAATATTGACATCTAAAGTCTCAAAATCCATCTCCCTCTCAATAAAAAGAGGGGGATGGTTTGATTAAGGAGAGAATCATGAGCACCCCTAATCATGACAATCTAGTGGTTGCAGTTTCCTCTCGCGCTTTGTTTGACTTAGAAACTGAGCACCGTATCTTTGAAGATCAAGGCATTGAAGCCTACCGTGACTATCAAACGCAACACGTTGATACGCCTTTAAATCCTGGTGTTGCATTTCCTTTCATTCGCAGACTTTTGAGCTTAAACGAGCATTTTTCCGAAGAAAATGAACCGTTTAAAGTCATCGTTTTATCTCGCAATAGCCCGGAGTCGGGGCAACGCTTTTTTCACTCTTGCCGTCACTACAACCTCCCCATTCGAGGAGGAGCTTTTACCTCTGGGCGCCCCACATATCCTTATCTAAAAGCCTATGGCGCTTCACTCTTTCTTACGGCTAACTCTCAAAGCGTATTAGAAGCGACAGCTAAAGGGTATCCCGCGGGTTTGGTACTACCAACGAAAGCTGTTGATGATCCTGAAGATAAAGGATTACGTATTGCTTTCGACTTCGATGGAGTCGTCATTGATGACGATAGTGAAAAAGAATATAAAAAAGGAGGGTTAAAAGGCTTTCAAGATTATGAGCAAAAGCGTGTTAACCTCCCTCATAATGAAGGTCCTTTGATCAAACTTTTTAAAAAGCTGGCCCACTTTCAGCATTTAGATTTGAATATTAATGGGAAAAATAATCCTTATTACGAACCGGTTATTCGTATATCGATTGTGACAGCCCGTGGCGCCCCCAGTGAAGAGCGGTTGATTACAACCTTAAAGAGTTGGGGAATGAATGCAGCTGAGCTGTTTCTTATGGATGGTTTGCCGAAGCACTTTGTGTTGGAACAATTAAAACCTCACATATTCTTTGATGACCAAATTCAACACGTAACGGGATCGGCAGCAGCAGTACCGAGCGTACTGATTCCTTTTGGGGTTACCCGAGAAAAAGTTATTCAAGAATTAAACAAATAAAATGGGTATAGAACATGAATTAGAACAGGTTTTTCTCCCCATACAGATCGGGCACTTAACTTTGCCCAACAGAATTCTCATGGGGCCTGTCATTACAGGATTTGAAAAATCTTACGACTATGATCAACTGGCACGTTTTTATGGTGAACGTGCCCGAGGGGGAACTGCGCTCATTACCATTGGGGGCTTTTCTTTTACCTTACTAGGTGCATACGAATTAGGACAGGCGCGATTTACCTCTCAATCTCAAGTAGCCTCCCATCGAAAAATCACCGAAGCCATTCAAAAGGAAGGGGGGTATGCATTATTCTCTCTTTCTCATGCTGGTGCCCTTGCTGAGCATTTTTTAGCTGTTAATCCTCATCGAATCAATCACAACGGTCGATTAATTTTTCGAATGCCTTCCTTTGCTATTCGAAAAACTATTTTTTCCGCAGCCCACACCGCTTTATTAGCCAAACAAGCTCTTTATAACGGCGTAGAAATCGACCTCACGCAAAATAAACTCTTAAATAGTTTTGCGACACCTGGACTTAATAAGAGACATGATGAATGGGGTGGATCGGCTGAAAATCGATTCAAGATTACATTAGAGATGGTGCGAGAGATTCGAAAAAAAGTCGGGGAAGACTTTGTTATTTCCGCTCGTCTTTCTTTAATGGATTTTCATATTGAAGGGAAAAACTGGGAAGATACGATCCTCTTCGCTCAAGCATTGGTAAAAGCAGGGGTAAATGTCTTTAGTTTTGACTTCGGTACAAACTACATGAATATTCCTATTCATCATGGTTTGACCCCAGAAGATGCTTGGGTTCCCTTTGTAGAAATGTTTAGTCAGGAAGTTTCTGTTCCTGTCATTTTCGGAGGAAACTTACAGTCCCCGGAAAAAGTGAATGAAGTCTTAAAGCGAAACCCTCATAGTTGTGTGGAATTAACGAGAGCGCTGATTGTTGATCCATTTTGGTTAAAGAAACTCGCCTATCACGCTGAACGCTTAATTATTGGTTGTACACATTGCAACCAAGGTTGCTCGCCACACAATATTCTCAAAGAGGGAAAACTCCATTGCATGATGAATCCCACCATGTTTGAAAATTTTCAGGAGATCATGCAACACACGGATAACCCCAAAAAGATCCTTGTTGTCGGAGCTGGCCCCGCTGGACTAGCTACTGCGGTCTTTGCTGCACGAAGGGGTCATAGTGTGACGATTTACGAAGCAAGAGAGGAAATTGGTGGGCAAGTCTGCTTTATTAAAAAAGTTCCCGGTAAACAAAAATATGTTTACTTAATCGATCTTTTTAGAAGGCTTTGTAATCGATTTGATATAAAAATTGATACAAATCATAAAGTTACAACTCGTGAATTGGATGAAATTCATCGTCAGTTTGATCATGTTATTTTTGCTACCGGCAGTATCCCTGGATGGATTGACATTCAAGGTGCCCCATCGAGCAAGGTCTACCAATACCCAGATGTTTTTGAAAATAATGTTGCATTAGGCAACCGTATAGTGGTTATTGGTAACAATACGATTGCTCTTGACGTGGCCACTTATCTCGTTCATAAAAACTCAACACCACCTACAAGAGACTCTTGGTTGCAAATGTGGGGGATTGGTGATCCTCGAAAATATCCAGCAGGCGTTGTGGGCGTTATTCCAAAAGCTATGCCTCCTTATCGTCAAGTTGCTTTGTTAGCGAGAGATAAAACCGACTATTCTTCATTTATTCAAGAGGATTTCCGTTCCTTTGAATTGCAATGGTTGCGCATTTTAGGAATTAAAACTTTCACCAATGTGAATTTTGATAGTTACGACTCAACGAATTTACATATTTCGTTCGGGAAACATCACGAGGATCCTTACCCAATTCCTGCAGACCATATTGTGATTTGTAATACTCCTTATGCAAATGACGAGATTGCAAAGAAATATACAGAAGCGGGTTTGAACGTAGATGTTGTTGGAGCTGCGAAAGGACCGTTCAAAAAACATGAAATTAAAACAATTTTGGAATGTTTAAGAGACGGTATTGAGTTAGGATCCAAAATTTAATTTATTAACAGAGTTATCAACAATTTTTCATCCTTTGGAAAGCCCTGATTTATAGGGCTTTTCATTTCCTTATATCCGATTTTTGATATATTGAGTAAATTAAAAAGATGTTTAAAATCAACGGGTTATGTTTATAGATCATACTATGACCGTATAAATTAAAAAACTCTTATGGAACAGTGACTTACTGATTGTTAATTTATTTATCAACAGAATTATCAACAATTTTTTATTTGTCTTTTTTCTTTGATTTAGGGAGGTTTTTAATTATTTAATATTTTTTAATTAATTTAATCATCTTAATAATAAGAGAATGGAAAAGTTGTTCATAAGCGGTTTTTATTGTTATTTTTCATTGACTTATGATATTCATAAATTCGTCAATTTTGTGTGTGAAAGCATGTGGGGTAGATGTTCATCATTGTTGATAAGTTCCTTAAATAATTTGAACTTTAGGGTTGTGAACATTTTTGGAAAGTTATCGACATATTTATTGCGATGTTATTTACATTAGCTATCGTTTTGTGAAAATGTTTTAATGTCTATTTGCTTTGAATCTTAAGTCGAGTACCATAACTAGAGTAATCCAATTGAGAGGTCATTATGAAAGTTAAACATTTGGTTTTTGTTTTAGCCACATCCATCGCCGGTAGTGCAGTTTTGTCTGGGTGCGTTCCATTAATGATTGGTGGGGCTGTGGGGACGACGGCTTTTGTAACGACCGACCGCCGTTCAACGGGCGCACAAATGGCCGACAATGTGATGGAAAAGCGTATTAGTTATGAAATTTCCCAGGTTGTAAAGACGGGTTTGCATCTGACGGTGACGAGCTATAACCGTCGAGTATTGTTGACGGGGCAAGTGGCGTCTGAACAAGACAGAGAGGCCGCGCAGAAAGTTGCCCAACGCAGTTTGGAAGTGAAGTCTGTTGTCAATGAACTTAAAGTCGCGGAACCCACTTCTTTGAGTCAACGTATGTCCGACTCTACTTTAGCCAGTAAAGTTAGATCGTACTTAGTGGGGACAAAGGAAGTATCGCTTAACCAAATGAAGGTGACCGTTGAAGATGGCACTGTCTATTTAATGGGTTTGGTGACGGCCAATGAGGCTAAGATTGCAGCTGATGTAGCCTCCAGAGTTGCTGGTGTCAGAGCTGTTGTTAAGGTCTTTGAAGTGATTACGGAACAAGAGGTTGAACAACGTTTAAGCTTGATCAACCATTCAACGACTCAACAACCGTCACACGAACCCTTAACCACAAATAATGTGACAAATTCGAATACGACAGAGGTGCGTCTTCAATAATTGAAGAGTTTGAAATTGAAGACATTGAAAGACTTTGTCCTATCTTTTTGGATACCCATCGTATTAATTTTATTATGGTGGGTATCTGCTTCCTATGGGTGGATCAATCCTTATTTGTTACCACCGCCCGAGAACGTATGGAAAGCCTTCGTAGAGCTCATTAAAGAGGGTGAGCTATACCGACATATTAGTTCGAGTCTTTATCGCTCTCTAGGTGGGTATTTTTTAGCCGTTTGCATTGCATTCCCTTTAGCTTATCTTTTTGCTAAATCACAAAGCGCTCATCAACAGGGAAGAATTGTTCTGGAAAGTCTAAGAATGATTCCTCCGTTATCTTTAATTCCGTTGTTGATTTTATGGTTGGGTATTGGAGAAACGGCCAAAATTGCGATTGTTTTACTGGCGAGTTTCTTTCCTATCTATCTCAACGCTTACAGTGGCTTTAAACAGTTGGATTACCGTTACGGTGAGTTGGCAATTATGTTGAAACTGAGTCGTTGGGAAAGAATTAAACATATTGAATTTCCCGGGGCTCTACCTTCAATCTTTACCGGTTTACGTTTGGGCTTTGGATACAGTTGGAGAGCTTTGGTGAGCGCAGAATTGATCGCGGCCTCGTCGGGCTTAGGGTATTTGATTTCGGATGCCTCTGAAATGGCTAGAACTGATCAGGTTTTTGTGGGTATTTTGACAATTGCAGTGCTTGGGATTTTTGGGGATATTCTCTTTCAATATCAAATGAAGAAATTTGCACCTTGGAGTCAATCATGATTGCCATCAGTATTGACCACTTGAGCTACAAATACCCGCAGCGTGAAGCATCGGTGATTTCGAACTTGTCGTTAACGGTGCAAGAGCATGAGTTGGTTGCCATTATTGGAAAAAGTGGTTGTGGAAAAAGTACCCTTATTCGACTGATTGCAGGTTTGTTAAAACCTAATGCTGGAAAGATTTCGATTAAGGATCAATTGAAAATTGGTGTTGTCTTTCAAGACCCTCGGCTTTTGCCTTGGAAGACGGTCTATGAAAATGTTGAAATTGCTATTCGTCATCAAAAAGAGAAAGAACGAGATTGTTCGATTAAAGAGGCTTTGCGGTTAGTGGGATTGGAACACGCTGCTCAGTATTATCCTTCGGAACTATCCGGTGGTATGGCTCAAAGAGCTGCTCTAGCAAGAGCATTGGTTCAATCGCCAGATATTTTGTTGATGGATGAGCCTTTTGGGGCATTGGATGCGATTACCCGTACTCAAATCCAAGTGGATTTTGAGAAGATTCAACAAAGTAAAAAAATGACAGTGATTCTGATTACGCACGAAGTCAATGAAGCTGTGCGCCTGGCAGACAATGTCGTCATTTTGTCAGAGGGACACCTGTCTCACTCATTACCCATACCGTTGAGTCACCCTCGTTCGATTACCAATATGGATGTTGTGCAATATGTGGCACAAATTATGAATTTTTTAACACAGTCAAAGTAAAAGTGAGGCACATATTATGAAATTAAAAAATGTGATGATTGCCGGAGCCATTGCGGCTGTAACCGCTTTTTCGCAAGCCGCGTTTGCTGCAAAAGGTGAAATTAATATCGCCTATGTGAAGTCGCCGTTTAATCTTCAAAATATCGTTATGAAGCAACATCAGTTGCTGGAAAAAGAATTTAAAAAAGACGGTATTAAAGTCAATTGGTTCTCGATCAACTCCGGTGCGCAACAAGCTCAAGCGATGGCTGCCGGCGCTTTAGATGTTAGCGCCGTGATGAATACGGCTTCTCTTTTGATGGCTAATGGTGCTGATAACCGTGTTTTGGTTGCGACGGGTGTTGCCCGTCCGACGCAAGTTTTTGCGATTGTCGGTAAACCCGGTCAACAAATGAAAGTTGAAGACTTGAAGGGTAAAAAGGTCGCAGGTCCTAAAGGAACGGTGTTGCATCAAGTATTGGTAGCAGCTTTGCAAAGCAAAGGCTTAAAGGCCAGTGATGTTGAATTGATTCAAATGGATATTCCGAAAGCTCATGCGGCTTTGTTAGGTGGTCATGTAGACGCTGCATTGCTAGCTGCGGGCAATATCATTCAAGCCAATGCTGCCAACGCCAAGACCATTGCTACGGCTCAAGGGTATACCGATCCGTTATTGGTGATGGCTGTTAGTGAAAAGTTTGCTAAAGAAAATCCTCAGCTGTTAGAGCGCATTGTGAAGGTTCATCGCTCAACGACGAAGTGGATTGAACAAAATCAAGATCAAGCCATTGCTATGGGGGCAAAAGAACAAGGCATTAGCGTTGAAGACGCTCGTAAGTTAGCCCAATGGAGTCATTATTTTGACGTGTTAACGCCTAAGGATCTTCAAAGCTTGGCCAATGACCAAAACTTTCTCTTTGATAATGACATGATGAAAAAGAAAGTGGATACGAAGAGCTTAGTTTTGCCAATGGCGATGAAACCCTAACAAAAAAAGAAGATAAAACCGAGAAATTAAACCCCGCATTGCGGGGTTTAATTACATCCACCTTAGAGTTGCGTGAATCAAGGCGCCAATCGTTAGCGAAAGAGCAAAGAATACTTCGAGCTTTACGGTGGCAAAAAGGGTGGCGTTTAGGGCTTCGCCTGTGAGCGATTTAAGCTCTTGAGCTAAAGGCAGGGCCTTGGGTAAACTTAAAAACACAAGCAGATAAGGGTATCGACTAGGATCGAACGCCACAATCATAAGAATCAGAGCATATGGCGCAAAAATCATAAATTGGTAGGCTAAAAGAGAGGCTTTTTCACCTAATACAACACAAAGAGTATTGCGACCAATGGACGCATCGTGAACTCGATCTCGGTAATTATTGACACAAAGAACCGCCGCTGCGATTAAGCCCAATGCAAAACTTACAACCACAATGACCCAAGATAGCGTTTGTTGTTGTAGGTAATAGGTACCGCAAGTTGCTACAAGCCCAAAAAATATCAAAACCGTCAGTTCACCAAACGGGGTGTAAGCAATGGGTTTAGGCCCCCCCATGTACAAATAGGCTGCAGCGATGGACAAAACCGTGACAGTGAGGAAAAACCACTGCGTTAAGTAAATAAAGTAACCGGTAATCAGTAGCGCAATAAGGGCAAGCAGTTTAATGCCGATTTCAACTTCTTGAACCGTTAATAGGCCAAGTGAAGTGGCTCTTGGGAGTCCTTTGCGATTCGTCCGTTCAGCTTTGCGTTTGGTATAGCCGGCATCATTTTCCATATTGGTGATAATTTGCATCAATACGGCGAGTGCAGCGGTCAGTAGAGCCGTAAGTGGATAAAAAATGCCTGTATCTGAGAGTGAGACCGCTAATGCGGCAAGCACAGGGGCGACCGCAACTCCCCATGTTTTTGGGCGAATTGCGATTAACCAAGCACCAATAGAATGGGGTTTGATGGTTTCAATATTCACGATTACAAAACGACCTTAACCATCGGATGCGACGTTAAAGCTCGATAAATACTGTCTAAGTGTTCTCGACTTGTTGTATGAACAACGACATTGAGTCCTTGATAGTGACCTTTAGAGCTATCGCGAATCGTAATCGTCTTAGCATCAAAATCGGGGTCAAATGTTTTGAGAACTTCCGCAATTGTTGGTGCAAACTCTGGGTTTTTGGCTCCCATGACTTTGATAGGGAAGTCACAAGGGAATTCAATTAACTCTTTTTGTTCGGTCATTTCAAAATATCCTTATCAGTGTAAACCTAAGAAGTTTTTAATTCGGTGTCGAAGGCGTTGCCAAAAGGTGGAACGTTGGACAT
>DYCH01000071.1:8849-66395 GCA_019418235.1 Sutterella sp. | reverse complement strand
ATGTAGCGCAACGAGCTCACTTTGAGCAACAGGCTTACCGTCAAATAAAACGGTGATATCACCGAGTTTTTCCCCTTTTTTGATAGGGGCAACGAGGGGATCAAGTCGAGACAGTTTAACGGAGAATCCCTTTTCTCCCTCTCTTAAAATTGCATCTCGAGGAAGAGTAACATAGAGACTTTCTTTGACACCCCCTCTGACTTTGGCATCATCAGCCCCATCGACCACAATGCGTTCAATGGTATCTCCAGCCGGGTAAATGAGTAACGTTTTATAGTTGTCAGCCCCCCAGGAGATAAGATTAATCATGTTGTCGTTATGTAGACGAATTTTTTCATCACTCATAGAGATACCGATAAGCTCTCGAGAGTAGCGAGTTCCCCCTTCGACGAAATCACGTGAATAGAAAATAACACTGGTTCGATACTTTAATTCGTAATCCGAACTATGCATTCCTTTGATAGCATCATTGCGCCAAAGCAGGGCATTGCTATTTTTGTGTTGTAAAACACCATTATCAAGGGTGCGAAGAGTCCAAATATTATTTAAAGAGGGAAATTCGTTTAATAAAGCGTTAGCAAGTATGAGCGTGTCACTAGCTGTTGAGTATTGTTCAACGCTCTTGGAGCCAATAGGAGATGTGTAATGAGTGTTTACCATCCCCAATCGTTGAGCGTTTTCGTTCATTTTTTCAACAAAACTGTCAATCGTTTTACATAAGCCTTCCGCCAATGCAATAGCGGCGTCATTAGCCCCCATGACCGCAATTGCTTTAATGAGTTCGTTGTAAGTAATCGACTTATTCGGTTCCAAATAAAAACGAGCAGCATTAAGCGGCGGAATGGATAAGGCATCATTATTGACCATGATTTTTTCTGTCGGTCGAATTTGCTTTTCATCCATTAACTTTTCAGCTGTGTAGACAACCATCAATAACACGCTGTTGCCGGGATTTACCTTTTTATTTTCATTGCGAGCGGCTAACTTCATATTGGTGAGTCGGTCCACCAAAATCCAAGAGTCTGAAGAAAGTTGAGGCGCAGGTTCGGCAAAAGACACGGTTGAGCACAACAGTGTTAAAAAAGCCGTAAGAACAATCAGAATTCGCTTTACCATGCTAGAGAAATATCACAAAAACAAAGACGTAAAGAAACTTCGTTGATTTTAACCTATATTGTTGAGTTTCCCATTGATTTTTGTAGAAATTCGGGACAAGAAACGTATCGAAAGTTAAACTATCGAGTATGCTTTAACTTTTTGTTAATTCTAATCTTTGATTTTTTCCATTTTGAGGAAACGATGTCCCCGATTGAGTTGGAAAATTGCGTTATTGAAGAGTGTTTCGTTGAAGAGACGGGATCAACGAGTACGGACTTACTGAACTACGTTAAGAGTCATGTAGTGGAGACTCCGCGACTTTTATTTGCTCATCGACAAACGGCCGGTCGAGGAACGCGAGGTCGGAAATGGCAAAATTTAGGTGAGTCATTAACGTTTTCGATGGCTATTCCAATTTCTGGCGAATTGAATAGTTGGGCTGGTGTGACGTTGGCAATTGGTGTGGCCATTGCCAAGACGTATCAGTATTTCGGCGTTCCTGCGCTCGTAAAGTGGCCCAATGATATTTTGCTTAACGGTAAAAAACTTTCCGGTATTTTGGTTGAGGTTGCGCAGGATTTAAATAAAAAGTGGGTGCTAGTGGTCGGCATTGGAGTTAACTGTATTCGTAACAATTCAATTAATGATGAGACCGATTATGGTGTGGCCTTTTTGTCAGATGTGACAAAGGTTTCGGACAAAATGGATTGGTTGAGACCCATTTCTCGATCGGTTTTATCGGCTGTTAGCCAAATGGCTAAAGAGGGGTTAGAGCCTACGCGTGAGAGTTGGGCTACAATTTCTGCTTATTCAAACGAACTCGTTTGGGTTTTTGAAGAAAATGGTCCCGGTTATCAAGCACGCGTTAAAACTATTGATGATATGGGGTGCTTGGTTGTTGAAACCGAAAGCGGTATAAAGTCGCTCGTATCGGGGACGATTAGTCTTAGGAAATTTTGAAAGTGAACCTTCTTGTTGACTTAGGTAACACTGCGTTAAAGTGGGCGACTTCTGAAGATCCGGAGTCACCTCATACGATTGTTCACGGTGGGACTCATCATTTTATCGATCGCTTGCTTTCGTCATTAAAAGATCAAAAGTTTGATCGGGTTGTCGGTTGTTCTGTCGCTTCTCGAGATTTAGCTTTTTCTGTCAAGCATGCTTTGGAAAATGCGGGTCATTCCGTGCAGTGGCTTAAAGCTCAAGATCGTTTTGACGGTCAGTTTTCTCTTATCAATCAGTACCGAAATCCTCTGCAATTAGGCTCAGATCGCTGGCACGCAGCGATTGGTGCGTCTTACTTCCTACCCAATCGACCGTTGTTGGTCGTTCATGTCGGAACCGCCACTACGGTCGACACCGTTTACCCTGGAGAGAACGGACAGATGATATTTGCAGGTGGTCGGATTTCTCCTGGTGTTGGCCTGATGAGAGATAGTCTTGTAAGCGGTACAGCGACTCTCCCTAAAGCCGACGGCACGTATGAAGATATTCCCACCGATACGATGAATGCGATTGTGACTGGGATTTTGGATGCTCAACTTGGACTCATCGAACGTGGGATGCGTATGATGCAAAAACGAGGGTTTGATCCAACATTAGTTTTAGCTGGGGGATCTGCAACGTTGTTTGCTCCGTATTTATTAAAAGAGTTTCCCCAAAGTATTGTGAAACATAATTTAGTGTTGCGTGGTTTAGCTCTGAGAGCGTGTGAGTGACGATGAAATTTATTGCCATATTTTTATCAATTATCGCAGTTGGCCTTTATGTGTGGCCTGTGGTTGAGGATGAATTTTTGACAGAACCTGTGAAGACGAGCTCTGTTCGAGAGGTGTTTCCCCACACAATGGTTGATGTTCGTCCTGTCAGTGATGTCAAAACCATATTGGAAAAGAGGGCATTAGTTGATAAGTTGGAACAATCAGAATTGAAGCAGGCACAAGAACAGCACTTGCAAGAGGCTCCTACTGCGGTTGCAACCACAGAAGAAAAACCGTTAGCTGACGAGTCAAAAGAGTCTCAACAAGAGGATTCGGAATTAATTTGTGTGAGATTGGGGCCGGTGTCTGCAAAGCGATTACCGGTCATTAATCAATCGTTAGAGCAGCAAAAATTATTAGAAAACGTTAGTGTCGAGCCGATTCTTGGAGATGATCATTGGATCGTTTTTATCATTCCGTCTGGTACAAAAAAGGGAGCGTTGGCTCAAGCCAATCAAATGAAGCGCTTAGGCTATAAAAATGCGGTCGCAATCACGGAAGGCCCTCTTTTGAATGGGGTTAGCTTAAATACTTTTTCTGATGAGCAAAGGGCTAGAGCCTTTTTGCAGCAAGTGCAAGACAAAACCAAAATGCAAGGCATTCGCGTGACTCGTATTATTGGTCAACCGACCAGTGATGTGTATTTAATTTTTGCCAATATTTCGCAAGAACAATATGAAAAAGTGGCGACCATTGGTCGCCACCATAAGCAACAACTTCAGCCGTGTTTCTAACGAAGTTGTTCTAAGCGTTTAGGAAGTTCCTCACATAATTTGGTCGCTAACTCTTGGCGTTGAGCAAGGCATTGCGGGTTTTCTTCTCTTTGTTTGACTCCCCAAACCGATTCTGGGAAGTGAGTGTCGTTTTTGAAACGGGGAATGAGGTGCCAGTGCAGGTGAGGAACCATATTGCCGAATTGAGCCCAGTTGATCTTGTCGGGGTGCATGGTTTCTCTCATAACCGTTTCTACAATCGTCAAAACCTCAAAAAGGTGCTGACGATCCTTGGCATTGAGCTCTGAGACCTCAGCCACGTGATCGATCCAAATGACACGAAGGTAACCGGGGAATAACGGATCATTAACATCAATCACAAAGAGTTTGTCGTCGTGCCAAAGGGCGTCCTTAGGATCTTTCTTGCAAAGTTCACAAGTCATTTTGTCTCCTTTTGTCATCGAATATGTACTTAGTGTATCGGTCTGAAATACGATCCACCTTTGATGACATCGCCTTCAATCAGTTCGACAGAACCGGCGCCGTCATCAATGATTTTGTAATCCCACTTTTTTCGTCCATTCGAGTCTTCTAACCATACTGCAACAGGCCAATCCAGTTCATCAAGGTTGGCGTTAATGAAGTCTTTGGCTTCAAGAACCGTGGCAAAATTTTCAACAAAGTCACCGTAATCGACAATGACTTCAGTTACAACATCTCGTCTCATAATTAAATTCTCGATAAAACAAGGCAAACTGTGTTAATTAATTGTTGAGTGTAACGGATATTGAGAGACTCATTAGGGGAGTGAGCATTGGATTGGGGGCCAAGAACACCTATGAGAATAATTTCCGTTTGCGGGAACATTGCTTCAAAATCGGGAATAAATCCAATTGATGCGCCTTGACCACTAGCAAGTGTTTTAGCGCCAAAAACCTCATCTGCTGCATCATTAAACAGCGCTTCAACCCTGCCACCGCGATGAGGTGCGCACCATCCCTTGTGACATTCAATATCGCCCCAGGTTACTTGGCATCCATAAGGAATGTTTTCCGTTAAGGTTTCACGTACGGCTTTTTGCGCCTTCTCAATATCAATACCGGGAGGAGTACGCAAAGATAGTCGAAGAGAAATTTCACCTTGAATGACGCTACCGGCATCTTGAACGGAAGGCACGCCATCAATACCGATCACTGTCAGAGTAGGCTTCCAGATGGAATTTAATAAACACTCGTGGGGGTCTGAGGACTTTGCCTGAACACCAGGCAACAAGGGAGCTGAGTTCCAAACCTGATGATTAAGAACCTCGCTGACTTCTTTGAGTTGTTCAACTCTTAAAGAAGGGATATCCGTATGGAGGGCACTGAGTTTAACCTCTCCGGAGATAGGATCGTGAACTCTTGCGACAAGCGCCTGAGCAATACTCACAGGATCTGGGACAATGCCAGAGTAAGTACCGGAATGTACGCCGTAAGAGAGCGCTTTGATCTTTAGCGTTCCCGTCAACGTGCCCCGTAATGATGTATTAAGCCAAAGGCGTTCGTAATCCCCACACAAGTTATCCAAGATGATAAAACACTCAGGATGACCAATTCGAGATTTAAGTTTTTGAAGATAAAACGGTAAATCGTTCGAACCAGATTCCTCTTGTGTTTCAAAAACGCCGACAATTCGAGGGTGATTAATATTTAGACGACGAAGACTTTCAATGGCCGTGATCATGGCATAGACACTATAACCATCATCACTGGCACCACGACCGTACAAGTAATCGCCTTCAATGACAGGAGTCCATGGCCCAAGACCTTCTCGCCATGGATAGTTTTCTGGTTGTTTATCTAAGTGTCCATAAAAGGCCACCGTTTTGTCTTGACAGGAATCCGAAGCAGTAATTTCTACGAACAAACAAGGTGTTTTTCCGTCAATTTCCAAAACTTCACAATGTGCAGAAGGGATTATTTTCTTAATCCAAGCCGCTGCTTGGTCACAAGCCTGACGCAAATAACCGTTTTCTTTCCATTTGGGATCAAAATCTGTTGATTTTGCGGGAAGTCTGATGAAATCCATGAGCGCGGGTTGGGCTTCATCATTCCAAAATTCTTGAATGGTTCGCTTTAACATCTTATTGTCCTTTAACCATTAATGGGACAAGTTTTTTCCCTTGAGTTTGTTCGATTTGAAGCGCTTTTTGCGCAGCTTCTTCTTTGGTATTAAAGCCTCCGAGCAGAACCTTAAAAAGATTACCCACTTGCTCGATATAAACCTCTTCACCGGTTGTGGCCTTCAAGTCATTGGCAAGGGCTTGAGCGTTGGCCTTTGTTCCAAAAGCTCCCGCTTGAAGACGCCATTGAGTTGCATTGACATTTGAGACGACCGGTTCTTGAAGGGTGACTTCTGTACTAACCATTTCGTTTTGAGCGGCTTCTGTTAGATTCACAGCCCCTTGCAGATCCTCTTGTGTTATAGGGGAAGCCGCAGGGGGTAAGGTGACGGGAGTTGATACAGTTTCTTTGGGTGTCGTTGTGACAGCTTTCGCAGTTGTAGACGACTCTTCTTGAGATTTATTTTTGTGTGCAACAACGGCTGCGCCGATGACGCTGGCAATCGCTAAAGCGTCCGCTCTACTGGAGGAGGAATTGCCTGTTAAGTCAACCTTAGAAAAAGTTGAGGGAATGCGTCCGCCTCGGATATCGGCCATACGAATACGTTCGACTTTGACACGAGCCGTTCCCTTATTGACGTACCCTAACTTGCTGGCAGCAGCATAGGATAAATCGATAATGCGGTTATCAACGAAGGGACCACGGTCATTGACGCGAACAATGACGCTTCGCCCATTTTCCAGATTTGTTACTTTTGCGTAACTCGGAAGCTCCATCGTTTTATGGGCGGCGGTCATGGCGTACATGTTGTACGTTTCACCAGTTGATGTTTTTTTACCATGAAACATTTTCCCGTACCAAGACCCATGTCCTGTTTGTACCATCGGTTGATCACCGGTGACCGGGTAGTAACGCTTTCCGCCGACTTTATAAGACTTATTGGCAAACTTGTGAGGTGGTTCGTACTTCGGCACTGCATTGGGGGTGCCTTTGAAAGTGTTTGCTAAAAGATCTCCGCCGCCTGGAGGGCCATCATGCTTGTAATACCCGCCACCACTGGAACCACAAGCAGACAAAAGTAGGCAACAAGCAACGGTTGTTGCCGACATTAAAAGAGACTTCAACTGCATGACAAACCTTCGACAAAGAGATTGTTTTGATTATCAATGATTAGGAAGGTGATTGCAATGGACGGTTGCAACATAACGTATCGACAAAGAAAATCGTTTCTGCCCTTTAGAAATGGGCGAAAAGTCGCTAAAATCAATCAGTTATTTTGAAACAAATTCATCGAGCATATCGATGGTTTAGTATTTTGGAAATTCCTATGACTTTGGCTCTTGAAGATATTCGCCGTATCGCCGATTTAAGTCATCTTTCTATCGATGATGAACAAGCGGTTCGTATTCAAGGTGAACTCAACAATATTTTTCAAATGATTGAGCGTATTCAAGCCGTTGATACAACGGACGTTGAACCGATGCCTCACCCTCATGACGGTGCACAGCGCCTGCGTGAGGATATTGTTCGCGAACAAAACGATCGTGAAAATAATATGAAGAACGCTCCCGAACAATCAGAAGGTCACTTCTTAGTCCCGCAGGTGATTGAATAATGGCACAAGAAATTTTCCACGCTTCCGTTGCGCAATTAAGCGACAAGCTTGCTCGCAAGGAAGTTTCCGCTGTTGAACTCGCACAAACGTATTTGGATCGCATTGATGCCAACCGCGACTTAAATGCTTATTTAGATGTGCGCCCCGAGGTCACTTTGGCTCAAGCAAAGGCAGCTGATGAACGAATTGCAAGGGGCGAAGGCTCTCGTTTGACCGGTATTCCGATTGCTCATAAAGATTTGTTTGTGACCAAAGAATGGTCAACGTCTGCTGCCAGTAAGATGTTGGAAGGCTACATGAGTCCTTTCAATGCAACGGTTGTCGAAAACCTTAACAATGCCGGCATGGTGTGTTTGGGTAAGGTGAACTGTGACGAATTTGCCATGGGCGGCAGCAATGAAAATTCTGCTTTTGGCAAGGTGTTAAATCCTTGGAACAAAGATTGTGTTCCGGGCGGCTCTTCCGGCGGTTCCTCTGCAGCTGTTGCGGCAAGTCTTTGCCCGATTGCTACCGGTACCGACACTGGAGGTTCTATTCGTGAACCGGCAGTCTTTACCGGTATTACCGGCTTGAAGCCTACTTATGGTCGCCCCTCTCGTTGGGGTGTTATCGCTTTTGCTTCGAGCTTGGACACGCCGGGGTTGATGGCCCGTTCTGCCGAAGATTGCGCAATCGTTATGAACGATATGATTGAGTTTGATCCGAAGGATTCAACTTGTGTTGACTTGCCTAAGGAAGACTTCACGCGTTATCTCGATACCGATGTTAAGGGTATGAAGATTGGCGTTCCTCGTAAGTGGTTTGCCGATGGGTTAGATTCCGAATTGGCTGCCAGCATCGAAGAAGCCATTAAGACCTACGAGAAGATGGGAGCCAAGATTATTGACGTAGAGTTGCCTACGGTTGACTTGGGCGTTCCTGTTTACTACGTTGTGGCTTGCGCAGAAGCTTCTTCTAACTTGAGTCGTTACGATGGTGTTCGATACGGTCATCGTGCTCAAGCTTATACCGATATTCAAGACATGATTAAGCGCAGTCGCTCTGAAGGTTTGGGCTTAGAGCCTCAACGCCGTATCATGATCGGCACCTATGTGCTCTCTCATGGCTACTATGATGCTTACTACATCAAGGCTCAACGTGTTCGTCGTTTAATTGCTAACGAACTCAACGGTATCTTTAAGGATGTTGACGCCATGATTAGTCCGGCAGCAACGGGTCCTGCCTATCACTTCGGTGAAAAGAGCGAACCGGTGCAAGCTTACTTGAGCGACCTCTATACGGTTCCTGTTTCTTTGGCCGGTTTGCCGGGTATTGGCATGCCGTGCGGTATGCACTCCAACGGTTTGCCCTTGGGCTTCCAATTGGTTGGTTCGCTCTTTAGCGAAGCAAAGTTGTTGGGTATTGCTCATCGTTATCAATGTGAAACGGATTGGCACAAGCGTGTTCCCGCTGGCTACTAATAAGGAAGAATAATATGCAATGGGAAGTAGTGATTGGTTTGGAAACGCACGTTCAGTTGTCAACCAATACCAAGATTTTCTCTGCCGCTTCTACCGATATCGGTGCTGAGGCTAATACTCACGCATGTGCCGTGGATTTGGCGCTACCAGGCACGTTGCCGGTGCTCAACCGTGGTGCTGTTGAACGCGCAATGAAATTTGGTTTGGCAATTGGAGCAACCGTTGCCAAGCGTTCGATTTTTGACCGTAAGAATTATTTCTATCCCGATTTGCCCAAGGGCTATCAAATCAGTCAGTTTGAGTGGCCCATTGTGGTTGGCGGGCAAGTGAGCTTCATGGTGACTCCGAAAAAGGGAGAACCGTACATGAAGACGTTAAATTTGACCCGTGCTCACTTAGAAGAAGATGCCGGTAAGAGTGTTCATGGTTTGGAAATGAACAGAAGCGGTATTGACTTAAATCGTGCCGGTACGCCGCTTTTGGAAATCGTGACGGAGCCGGAATTGCGTTCGGCTGAAGAAGCTGTTGCTTATGCTCGCACGTTGCACGCTTTAGTTGTGTGGTTGGGTATTAGTCATGGTGACATGCAAAACGGTAATTTCCGTTGTGATGCCAACGTAAGTGTGCGTCCTGTCGGTCAAAAAGAATTCGGTACGCGTTGCGAAATTAAGAACCTCAACTCGTTCCGCTTCTTACAAGACGCAATCGAATACGAAGTTCGTCGTCAAATTGAATTGATTGAAGACGGTGGTAAGGTTGTTCAAGCTACTCGCTTGTACGATCCGGATAAGGGTGAAACGCGTCAAATGCGTTCTAAGGAAGACTCGATGGATTATCGTTACTTCCCGGATCCAGACCTTTTGCCGCTTGAAATTTCCGATGAATGGTTAAATCGTGTCAAGTCTGAAATGCCGGAATTGCCGGAAGAATTGCGTGCACGCTTGGAAAAAGACTTCGGTTTGCCGGCTTATGATGCTTCTATTTTGACCACGTCTAAGCCCTTGGCTGACTACTACTTAGCTGTAGCAGATGCCGTTAGCGATAAGAAGATTGCTGCTAACTGGGTGATGGGTGAAGTTTCTGCTGCTTTGAATCAGCAAGAAGGGGCTACGATTGAGACGTTGCCCGTGACGCCTGCAAAATTGGCTGCATTGATTGGACGTGTTTTAGATGGCACGATCAATAATAAAGGTGCCAAGCAGGTCTTTGCTGCCATTATGGAAGGTAATGGGGAAGTCGATGCCCTCATTGACTCTTTGGGCTTGAAGCAAATCTCCGATACGGGGGCTTTGGAAAAGATCATTGATGAAGTGATTGCTAACAATCCGAAGAACGTTGAAGAGTTTAAGGCTGGTAAGGAAAAAGCTTTGAACGGTTTGGTCGGTCAAGTGATGAAGGCCAGTAAGGGCAAAGCCAATCCGGGGCAAGTTAACCAATTATTGCGTCAAAAGTTGACGGCATAATGACTTAATCCTTCGGATGCAAAAAAGCAGTTCAATCGAACTGCTTTTTTGTCATCAGAGATTTGAATTAAGCGCCGTAACGTGCTCGGTAGGCCACAACCGCTTCTTTATAGGGTTTTGCTTGTTGAGCCATCGGCGTTTCTTCGTCCATAAATGCTAGTAAGTCAATCAAGTTAATGATGGAAATTACGGGCATTTGATAGAGTTTTTCAACTTCTTGAACCGCAGAGTGTTCCGTCATGACATCTGCCGTACCGCCCTTTTCCATGCGGTCTAAAGCGATCAAAACGCCAGAGGGCGTGGCCCCTGCAGCCTTAATCAAATTCACAGACTCACGAACAGACGTGCCGGCAGAGATAACGTCATCAATCACAATGACTTTACCTTGTAACGGAGCGCCAACAATCGTCCCGCCTTCACCGTGATCCTTGGCTTCCTTGCGATTGAATGCATACGGGATATCGCAACCCATTTCGGCTAATTTAACGGCTACCGCAGCAGCCAAAGGGATGCCCTTATAAGCAGGCCCAAAAATCATGTCAAACTCAATCTCGCCACGTTCGCGTGCGGCTAAGAGCGTTTTTGCATAGAAGTCAGCCAATTTAGCCAACGTGCTACCGGTGTTAAATAGGCCGAGATTGAAGAAATACGGGGAAAGGCGACCAGCCTTCGTTTTAAACTCACCAAAGCGAAGAACTTTGGTATCAAGTGCAAACTCAATAAAGTTGTGTTGTAAAGACATAATACAAATCCACAAAAAATGCAGTGAATCAGGATAATTAACCTAATTGGCTAATTTTACCGAGATTCTCGACATGTTTCGTATTATTACTTTCAACGCGAACGGAATTCGTTCGGCGGCTAAGAAAAATTTTTGGGATTGGTTCGATCAGCAAAATGCAGACATTTTGTGCATTCAGGAGCTAAAGGCTCAGGAAGCAGATATGTCGGCCGATGTTTTACATGCCGATGGGTATCACGTCTATATGCACACGGCCCAAAAACGAGGTTATTCTGGCGTTGCTCTCTATACCAAGCAAAAACCGTTAAATGTTCAGATTGGGTTTGGAAGTGAAGAGTTTGATGCGGAAGGTCGATACGTTGAGTGTGAGTTTGATCAGCTCATTGTGGTGAGTGTTTACTTTCCCTCTGGTTCTAGCTCAGAAGATCGACAAGAAGCAAAATTTCGTTTCTTAGATGCATTTGAACCTCACTTAAAAGCTTTAAAAGCCCGTGGGAAAGAAATCGTATTCTGCGGAGATATCAATATTGCTCACAAAGAAATCGACCTTAAAAATTGGAAGGGCAATCTTAAAAATTCTGGTTTTTTACCAGAAGAGCGCGATTGGATGACTGCACTTTTCAAACAAGGTTGGGTTGATGTTTTCCGCCAATTGGAGCCAACAAAGGAGCAATATACATGGTGGAGTCAACGAGGTCAGGCCAGAGCAAAAAATGTCGGTTGGCGAATTGACTATCAAATTGCTACGCCGAGGCAAGCGACAAAAGCGGTTCAAACAAGTGTTTACAATGGAGAGAAATTCTCCGATCATGCACCGTTGATTGTGGATTATGAGGACTAATCTCATGCGCTTGGAACAAGTTTTATTTTCTCAAGGTTTTGGCACTCGTCACGAGTGTTTTGGCATGATTTGCCAAGGCCGTGTCGCCGTGGAAGGGGAAGTGATTGATGATCCGGACTATGAGGTCAAACAATCTCAATTTTCTTTTTCTGTTGACGGAAAGGTTTGGCCCTATTGTGAAAAAGCTGTCGTAGCACTTCACAAACCACAAGGGTATGAGTGTTCACAAAAGCCCATTCATCATCCTTCTGTGATGACTTTATTACCGTCTCCTTTGAGGGTTCGAGGGGTTCAGCCTGTCGGCAGACTTGACGAAGATACGACGGGACTACTTATTTTGACTGATGATGGCGCGTTGCAACATCGTTTAATTCATCCTAAAAAGCATGTTGCGAAAGTTTATTTGGTAACAAGCAAACATCCAATGACTCAAAAGATGCTCGACAAGTTAACCGAAGGTGTGTTGCTTGAGGATGAGAAGGTGCCGGTGAAGGCTCAAAGCGTAACGACTTTGGATGAAACGCACTTTGAAATGACGCTTACGCAAGGCAAGTACCATCAAGTCAAACGTATGGTAGCAGCGGTTGGAAACCGCGTGGAAGCTCTTCATCGTGTAAGTTTTGGCCACTATCGCCTTCCCGACGATTTAAAAGAAGGTGAGTGGTGTTTTATTTCTAAAGAGGATCTCATCTAAGTGTTGGGCCAATCTTTTTCATCTTGGAAGCGCGCTTGTGCGGTTTACACTAAGCCGGAAGCTATTCGCATGTTTTTCCTGGGGTTTGCCTCAGGCCTTCCGTTGCTTTTGGTTTTAGGGACGCTTTCTTTTTGGTTGAGAGAGGCCGGTATTGATTTAAAAACCATCGGTATGATGAGTTGGGTGGGGTTGGCCTATGGTTTTAAGTGGGTTTGGGCTCCTTTAGTTGATCGTTTAAAAATCCCGTTTTTGTCACGAATGGGACGTCGCCGATCGTGGTTGTTGCTCACGCAATGTGTCTTACTATGTAGCCTTTTGGCAATGGCAATGACCGATCCTAAGGTTGAGCTTCAAACCATGTTTATTTTGGCGATGATAACGGCGTTTGCCTCTGCCACTCAAGACATTACGTTAGATGCCTATCGTATCGAAAGCGCCTCACAACAAGAGCAGGCGGCATTAGCGGCAACCTATCAAACAGGTTATCGTTTGGCCATGATTTGGTCGGGAGCTGGCGCCTTGGCTTTGGCTGCATTTAGTGCAGTTAATGGTGAATATGATCCAAGTGCTTGGCGCTTTGCTTACTGCGTGATGGCTGCCAGCATGAGTGTGGGGATGGTAGCGGTTCTCTTCTCTCCAGAACCTCAACGTCTTCTTTCTCAAAGCATTTCTGAAGAAACACAGAGACGATTGGTTCACTTTAAAAATACTCATCCACAGTGGTCAGAGAACACTGTGAAATTGGTCGTTTGGTTTTACGAAGCAGCCTGCCTACCCTTTATTGACTTTTTCTCAAGATACCGTTGGCAAGCAGTGCTTTTGTTGGCCTTGATTGCCACTTATCGAATCTCGGATGTCGTCATGGGGGTGATGGCCAATCCTTTTTATTTGGATTTGGGCTACACCAAAGAAGAGGTCGCAGCCGTTAGCAAGGTTTTTGGGGTCGTTATGACGCTTTTAGGCGCTTTTGTGGGTGGAATTATTACCATGCGCTTGGGTGTCTTGAGAACCTTATTTTTAGGGGGATTTTTGTCAGCCTTAACCAATGTTCTGTTTTCGTGGTTGTCGACTCAAGGCCATCATGTCCCGTTTTTAATTCTGACGGTGAGCGCTGATAATTTGGCCGCCGGCATCGCCTCGGTCGCATTCTTAGCGTATCTCTCCGGGCTGACCAATATCGCCTATACAGCAACGCAATACGCTCTCTTCAGTTCTGTGATGTTGTTATTGCCGAAGTTTTTGGCCGGTTTCTCTGGCTTCGTTGTGGAGGCGGTCGGATACAGTCAATTCTTTATTGCAACCGCCCTATTGGGAGTGCCGGTTCTGATTTTGATTGCAGTGATTGCAAAGGTGAACCGATCGACTCCCGCTTCTGATCGTTAGTGGCGTGCCTGCGCACGACGAAATGGAGCTTTCGTGCGTTGTGTCTTTGGTTTAAAGCCACGAGTGATTGCAGCGACTTCTGCCACGCTGGTGGCTAAGTCGGCAATGGCATCATCGAGGTCTTCTAGAGGAGATTCGGAGAGTAACTCTAAACGGATTTCTTCAAAATCCCCCATCAAATCTTGCGGTAGGTGACGCCAAACTCCCACGAGGGAGCTGGTAAGGGCCTCGTTGTCAGTATCAAGAAGACCGGGCCAAGTTTGGGCAGTTGTTAAAAAGCCACTTGCAAAGGGCTCTAAGGCAACGATACTGTCTTCACCGGTTAGGAGGTTACCGTTTTCATCCTCAGGATCAAAAACAATTGGGTCTAACGGCTTGCAAGCACTCAATGTGTGACCAATTTCTCGATAGCGACGGTACACAAGCAATTCGAGACGATCCTGGCTCTCTTGGGGTAGCAGCGTTTGATGCTCTTCGCTTGCACTAAAAATCATCGGCATCCACTCAGAAGGACTCACCTCTTGGGGTAAAAGATGCAGGGCGGTTAAAAAACCATCCGCTTCTGCGGCATCCATTGCCATGTTTTCTTCGTCTAACTGCGCCAAGAGCTCATCAAGTTCGACAAATTCGTCATCAAAAAGAGGTTGGTCATAGATTTTTTGAGTCATTTTAAGCTCCAAGCAGTTCAATGGTACTATTATATTCACTTGAGGAATTTGAAATATATTTCTTTAATTTTCGTTAATTTGTCATTAAGTGATGACATTTTTCTCTATTTTTTTTGGAGGGAGATGATATGAGTGCAGTTTTGGCTTTTGGTTCGAAAGCCGCCGGTGAGGTGGTGATGTTGCGCCAACACGTGGAGCCTATTTTTAAAAGCTTAGGACGTCCATTGCATGACAATGGGGCAATCTTAGGAGAAGATTTGCCAGAAGTTATTCGTGAGTTGGAAATGTTGCTAGAGTCAGGAATGGAAATGGAAGATAAAAAAGACGAACCTGATAACAAATTCGAAGGGCAAGAGGACGAAAAAGATCAACGTACTGTGAGCGCCATTTCGATGAAAACGCGCTTTTATCCACTTTTAGATTTGATGCGTAAAGCTCAAGCCAAAGGTGAAGCTTTGCATTGGCGCCCTCTTTAAAATTTCTAACTTCGCCAGAAAGCCTTCGTAAAGAGAACAAATACGGAGAAAAGTTCCAAACGGCCAACAAACATACAGAAGGAGCCAACCCAAAGGTGAGTCGGGTTGCAAGCTGCGTAGTTACTAGCAGGGCCGACACTTCCAAGACCAGGCCCGGTATTGGAAATGCAGGCAATCACTGTGGAGACGGCTTCAGTAAAGCCGACGCCTGAGAGCAAAATAACAAAGGTTGCCGAGACCATCACCATCAAATGCAAGGCAAAGAAGGCATAGACCGTGTTGGCTAGTTGCTCCGGAATAGGGGTATTGCCAACCTTTAAAGGTAAGTAATCACGAGGACGCAATAGAGTATCTAAGGTAAGAAGTCCGCGCTTAACCAAAACTAGAACTCGGATCATCTTAACCCCACCGCCGGTAGAACCTGAACAAGACGCAAACAGGCTGATAAAGAGCAAGATGAAGGCCAAAGAGCAAGGCCATGTGCTGTAGTCCGCTGTGCTATAACCGGTTGTGCTGAAGATGGATGCAACGTGAAAGACGGAGTAGCGCAAAGTTGCTTCCCATGTGGGATACGTGTGATGAAGCGTCAAGACACCAAAGACTAATGCAGTCCCAAAGCCCAAAATAAGAAGCCAAGCACGAGCTTCCACGTCCGTGAAATAACTCCATACAGAACGTTGACGCCAAGCCGTAAAGTGCAAGGAAAAATTAAAGCCAGAGAAAACACAGAAAATGACAGTGACCATTTCAATGGGTAAGGAGTTGAAGACCCCAACGCTTTGGTCATAAGGGGCAATGCCACTTAGACTCATGGTCGTAAACGTAAATAGGACGGCATCATCCCAGCTCATACCGGCCCAACGATACGCAATAGCGCAACAAATTGAGGCCAAAATATAGATGCTATAGAGGGCTTTTGCAGTATCGGCAATTCTCGGGGTAAGCTTGGTGTCTTTAAAAAGATTCGTGTTTTCAGCTTTAAAGATTTGAGTGCCGCCCACCCCCAAAAGTGGCAAAATGGCCACTGCTAACACAATGATCCCCATCCCGCCTAACCAGGATAATAAGCTTCGCCAATAGTTAATGGATAAGGGAAGATTTTCTAAACCCACTAAGGCTGTTGCCCCAGTTGTCGTGAGACAGGAAATCGTTTCAAAGAAGATACGATGGTATGAGATTTCTGGCAAAAGCAATAAAAACGGAATAGAGCTAAAGAGCGCGACGCTTAGCCAACAAAGTGTGACCAACAAAAAACCGTCGCGGGTTTCAAGTTCTCGACGAAAACGTCGTGTTAATAGCCAAATGGCACCGCCGCTACCGATACAAATCAGGCTAGAAATACCAAAGTTATAAATGGTGTTTTCATTCTCACGATAGCCGATAGCGATAGGCAACAACATCGCCAACCCCGTGAACACAATGAGTGGTCCAAGGGCATTGAGAACCGGCAAAATTTGTCGTTTGATGGAATACAACATTTTTTGTTAGAAGAACCCAACGTCAACAGCAAAGAGTTGTTCGATGCGGGGAATCATCTTCTTATTCGGGATAAATAAGATTAAATGGTCTTCGGCAGCAACAACCAAATCAGGTTCAGCCATTAAAATCTGAGCCTCATCACCTTCCCCGCGTACCAATGCGCCAACGGAAACGCCTTGCGGGAAGGAAATCTCACTCAAGGCTTTACCGACAACCTTAGAGCTACGCTTGGAGCCGTGAGCCACAATTTCAAGGGCTTCAGAGCTGCCTCTGTAAAGTTCTTGGGCATTAACAACGTCACCGTAACGAATATGGCGCAACAATTCCCCAAGAGAGGCTTGGGTCGGAGAAACCATAACGTCAATATCGGTGCCTTGAACAAGGTCTGAGTAGGCTTGGTTCTCCAAGAGCACAATCACGCGTTTTGCCCCCAAACGTTTAGCCAAAAGCGCAGACATAATATTGGCTTCATCATTTGAAGAGAGTGCCAGCACGACGTCAGCTTGCCCCACCCCTTCTTGAGAGAGGGCTGCTGTGTCATTAGCCTTGACTTCAGAGACTGTGACACGGTTACTGGCATAACGCTTAGATAAGGCCTGAGCCGACTCTTTTGTGGGTTCAAAAATCTTGATGTTGCGTTTTGAACGAGCAGGTTCTAGCTCTTCTGTGACCAAGCCAGATAAAGAATCGCCATTGAGTAAAACAATGGACTGAGCTGTTTCGTAAGGGCTCAGGGCCTCAATGACTTTACTTGCACAAGAAGAGGCTGTCAGTACGGTAATTTCATCACCGGATTCAATGACTGTTTCTGAACGACAATCTAAGCGATGCTTACGTCGGAAAATAGAAACAAAGCGAACTTGTGCGTCAGGTAATTGAATAAAAATTTCACGTAACGGACGACCGACAAGCGAAGCGCCAGCGGTGGCACGAACAGTGAAAAGGGTCAGTAAGCCATCGGCAAAGCTGAGAACTTGTTGGGCGGCCGGGAATGCAATCAACTTACACAAGTGAGTTGCGATGGCCTGTTCCGGCCAAATGATACTGGTTGCTCTAAAACCTTCTTCACCGAGGATTCTGGGGTAATAACGTAGTTCACTATTTCTAACGCGAGCGATTCGCATCGGAATATTAAAGAGCTGAGCCGCTAGAGTACAAGCGACCAAGTTTGTTTCGTCGCTTGCGGTAACTGCAATCAATAAGTCAGCGTCCATGGCACCGGCACTACTGAGAACTGACGGCGAACAGGCATCGCCCACAATCCCTAATAGGTCAAAGCGGTCTTGCAGCATTTGAATACGCTCTTGGGATGTGTCAACAACGGTAATGTCATTGGCATCACTCACAAGGCTTTCAGCAACCGATCGACCGACTCGTCCAGCGCCAAGAATGAGAATTTTCATATCAAAACAATCGTTTATAGCCAAAGAGGCTGTACAAATTGGTCAAGAAAACAACGCAGTGTTTTAATGAGTATCGTCCTTGGACCAATCGATACCTAATTGACGAAGTTTTCGGTACAAGTGAGTTCTTTCGAGTTGAGCTTTTGCAGCAACTTTTGTCATGCTGTAACTTTCTTGCTCCAATAGGTTCAAGAAATACGCACGCTCAAACTGATCTCTCGCTTCTCTTAATGGTAAAGAAAAATCAATTTGACTGCTCAACGCATCATCCTTAGCCACCTCACCACTGTTTTCAGGCGATTTCTTTACAGGTGTTGCGTATTGGTTGGAACCCAACAATGCACTGGTTTGGCGTGCAGCAAGAGCGGAATGCAACGTATCAATCAAGGTTTTGATTGATGTCGGCTTTTCTAGGAAGGTGAAAGCCCCAAATTTCGTTGCTTCCACTGCCATGTCAATATTGGCATGGCCGGACATCATAACGATTGGGCATGGCAAGGGACCTTGTGAAGCCCATTCCTTCAATAAGGAAATGCCATCAGTATCGGGCATCCAGATATCCAATAAGATGGCATCAGGATTGCAAATTTTAACGGCCCTGCGGGCTTCGGCGCTATTGGCAGCAAGCGTGACGGAGTAGCCCTCATCGGAGAGAATTTCGCTAAAAAGTTCGCGAATACCAACTTCGTCATCAATAACTAATACGTTTGCCATGTAATAAAACTTAGGGCTAAAGAAAAAACAAGGGGTTACAAAGTAAATCCGATGGTAACTATAGCACCTTTTGGCTCATCACCAACATCAGAAATATGATTGCTTAAGCGAACATAGCCATTATGTTCTTCAATAATTTTCTTGACCATCGGAAGACCCAAACCTGTTCCGGTCGGTTTTGTCGTAATGTAAGGTTCAAAGGCCTGATTCAAGATGGTAGGAGGAAAGCCTGGCCCATTATCTTCAAAGATAAAAAGAACTTCATCTTTTTCCTTTTCCCGAATGTGTTTGGTTGTCATTGTGACGTGGCAATTTCGTGAAGCTTGCTTAGCTTCTTTGGCATTTGAGAAAAGGTTGTGCAAAACCTGCAGTAATTGTGCTCGGTCGGCCTGAATTTCAGGTAATTTTGCATCGAGGTTTAGTGTGACATCGACATCGGCTTGAGAATACAAGGTGGCGACATCATCAATTAAGACGTTTAAGTTCAACGGCTTAAGCGTTGGTTTTGCAAGTTTTGCATAATCTCGGAAATCGTTAACCATCTGCTTAATGGAGGAGACTTGTTCCACGATGGTATGCGTATAGCGATCCAACAAAACAATATCTTCTTCTGGCAGGTGTTTTGAGAGCTTGATTTGCATTCGTTCCGCTGCCAGTTGAATGGGGGTGAGAGGATTTTTAATTTCGTGGGCCATTCGACGAGCAACTTCACCCCAGGCGATTACCTTTTGGGCAGCAATTGCTTGCGTCATATCATCAATCACAATCAAGTAACCAGGATGATCGTCGAGCGGAACCGAGGAACTGCGAACATATAAGGATAACGGAGTGTTTTTCCCTTCAGGAGTCAACGTGACATCTTCTTGTTTAATGCTACGAGAATTTTCCTTGAGCATCGGCACAATAATGCGGAATAAGTCCGGATAAGCGAACTCTAATTTCACACCAATTTGCAAGATGCTGTTCCCCAGAATTTTGACAGCACCCATATTGGCAGTTTTGATTCGCTTCTCATGGTCAAGAACGATAATGCCAGTGGAAATATTTTCCAAAATTCGCTCACGGAAAATATTAGATTGCTCCAACCTTTCTCTTCTTGACTCTAGCTTACCGAGAGCATCGTTGACTTCACGAACCATGATGTTGAATGTGCGCGTAAGCTCATTAATTTCGTCAGCGCCACTAAATTCTTGAATCGGTTGATAATGACCGCCGGTCACGCGTCGAGTCCCTTCTGCTAATTGACGAATTGGAGCTGTCCAACGTTGCGAGAGGATAAAGGCTCCTAAAACAGAAAAAAGCGACACCAAGGTCAAGGTGAGGACAAGAGAAAAACGGAAAATTTGTTGAAGACCGTCTCTCGAAACAATGATTTGTTGGTAGTCACGAAGACCTTGAACAATGGTCGAGATGTTATCAGCGACGGGTTCGTTAATAACCTGACGAATTTGAAGAAAGAGGCCTTCTGGCAACGCATGAGTCGAAACTGGAACGATGGTTCGAATGGCTAACTTTCCTTGATGCTCACCTTCTTCTAAGGGATCGCCATCGACAGAGGCAAAATAGCCTTGACGTTGTGCAGTATTGATGTCTTGTGGAGACACAATTAAATCGATGGCCTGTTCTTCGTCAGCGGTGTGCACAATCACTTGCCCTTTGGAATCCAATAACTGCAAAATGGCCGAATTGGTGAAGTCTTTGGTACGGGCCAGTTCTTTAGTCATTGCGACTAGGGAAGAGTTATTAAGGCGGTCAGCAATGGTTTGAGCAGTGACAATTTGATCTGCTTGTAAGCGCTGCAGAGTCTCTTGAGAGAGTGTGACGCTAGCTTCCAACGCTCTTTCAACTCGAGAGTCAACGCCCGTATCAAACGCTTGCGATAACAGGTAGTTTGATGAAAAGTAAATAAGAAGGGCCGGTAAAAAGGTGATGACAGAAATGGTAGCAACCAATTGCACCAACATTCGAGAACCGAACTTCTTCTGACGATACCTCGTAAAGAGTTTAGATATGAGCGAGATAAGAATCGTCAACAAAATCAAAACAACAAAGATATTGATGACGAAAAAAAGCGGGAAATAAGGGGCAAGCGCAGGCGTCGAAACACTAACCGTTGTCAAAAAAAGCAGGACAACAGCAGAGATGGCAAGAACAATACTTGCGCCGTAGCGAAGCAGTGCTCTCACTTTTTACTCCTTATTATCCGGAGCGACCGCTCGGTGCTCAATGGAAACGGCTTGCCAGCCCGAATCTAAGTTCCAATCTGCATCGCCAATACCGACCATCATCGGTAATGGAAGTTGTTCAACATCAAGACGCATACGAACCTCAGCTTCATAAGAAGAGGGTTCGCTCAGATGCGTCCGATCAGAAACTTGCCAATTGTGAACAGCCTTTAATACTGAAAGAGCGTCTTTTAGGCTGTCAAATGATTGAGATAAACCACCGCGAGAGAGGCGATATTGACGTGTAAGTGGACTGTAGGACAATCGAGACATGAAACTTGCGTCATCAATAGACTTGTCCACCCAATACCAACGATGGCGCTCTAATCGGAATTCAGTGATGAAGTACAAGGGAATCCCTCGGGTAAGGGTATCCTCAATGTTTCTCGACAAGTCAAACTCAACATCCAAATTGAGGTATAGACCGGGAGTGTCTCCATCCTTGGCTCGATTGAGGGAGGCATTCATGATGGCAATATCTTCTGCCCAAGCAGAACCCACCATGCTCAGACCAATGATCAGAGCAAGGAGCGGGCGCAATAGGCTTGAGCAGTATTGCATCATGCGACATCCTTTTTACTTAATAGGGCATAGAAGAAGCCGTCATGGACAAGAGGTAATCCTTGAGTGGATTCTTTTTCTGTCGGAATCAGGCGCAACATCTCTTCTCCGTTAAAGGGCAACGGTTTGAGGACGGCGTCTTTGTGTCGACTCAAGAATGCTTGAATTTGCCAAGGTCCTTCTTCAGGGAAAATTGAACAAACCACATACAACAGGTCTTTACCGTTGGGCAAAATCTGCCAGACGGCATCTAAGATTTTAGCTTGAGTTTGCGCCAATTGTTCAATATCACTTTGGCGTCGAGCCCACGGGATGTCGGGGTGACGACGGACGATACCCGATGCGGTGCACGGTGCATCTAAAACAATAGCGTCAAATGTCCCTAATGATTTCAAGAAATCAATATCTGCAGCGCTACCGACTTTTACTGTTGCCTTTAGGCCTAGTCGATTGAGCGTTTCGTTAATCTTTGGTGCTCGAGTTGGATCAATTTCAATCGCCGTGACATCAAGATCATAGTTTTCTAGTAACTGAGCTGTTTTGCCACCTGGCGCAGCACATGCATCCAAAACTTTGGAACCGGGGGCGAGCTTTAAAATCTCGGTGACAAGTTGACTGCCGGCATCTTGTACCGACACTAAGCCTTGAGTAAATCCCGGGATTTTTTGTACAGGACACGGCGGGTCAATGATGACTGCCCAAGGTCCGATGGCCTTGGCATTAACACCAGCTTTTTGAGCAAGATCCAAATACTCTTGCATTGAGATCCTGCGACGATTTACGCGCAAAGTTAACGGTGGATGCTTTGTCTGTACATCCAAAAGACTTTCCCATTGATTGGGGAACGCTTTGCGAACTTTAGAGATCCACCAACCGGGAGCGTTAAAACGAGCGTTAAGATTCTTGGAAAAGAGCAATGCAAAAGAATCTTTATTACGTAAATAATTACGCAAAATGGCATTAATAAAGCCACTGGCTCTGGCTGTTTCCGGTACGGACTTGGCGGCAATAACCGTTTGATTGACGACTGTAAAAGCCTTGTCTTGTCCGTTGACCAACAACGCAAGTGCAATATCCAACAAGGCCCCAACTTCAGGCGAAGGGGTCTTATTCATGAGTTTCGTTGCGATTAAGTCAACTCTGGCTCGATGACGAATGGCAGTATGCAATAAACTTTGTACTGCCGCTTTCATTTGGGGATCGGCAGAGGCTGCACAGTGTGCTAAAGCCTTATCTAACGATAAGGTTCCTTCTTTAATGTCTCCCCAGTAAACAGAAGTCTTTACAAGGGCGTCAGAGAGATTGACACTCATTGGAAACAATCTCCTTTCGTAATAGGATAGCCCTGTAAGAAGCTAGTGACGGGCATTTTGGGTTTCCCAGGACGTTGCAACACTGTGGCACAAATCGCTTTTTCGCCACAAGCAATGACAACACCATTTTTATCAGCTTGAAGAACGGTGCCTGTAGGACCTTGAGCTTCTACGATATGAGCTTCCCAAATTTTGATGATGACATCGTTATGTGTGGCAAAAGATGAAGGGAAGGGATTGAAAGCTCGAATTTTTCGCTCAACGATGTGAGCGGGCAAGCTAAAGTCAATTTTGCCCTCTTCTTTGTGCACTTTTTCTGCGTAAGTAACCCCTTCGGCCGGTTGCTCAACATAGCTCACCGATTCCGGTGCCGAAAGAAGCTTAACCATCATGTCAGCTCCTAACTGGGCAACGCGCTCGGTTAGGGTTGTAGTGGTTTCTGTGGGACTAATGGTGAATGATTCTTGCGACAACATCGGGCCGGTATCAAGGCCAGCCTCCATCTTCATAAGCGTAACGCCAAAATCAGGGTCGCCATGCTCAATGGCACGAGTGATGGGGGCTGCGCCTCGCCAACGAGGCAATAAGCTGGCGTGGACATTAATGCACTTGACCGAATGATCTTGGCCAATGCCACGAGGAATATCTAAAACCGCTTGCGGCAAAATCATGCCATAGGCCGCAACGACCATGACATCAGCATTGAGCGCAATGAGTTGATTGTGTACGGCTTGTGCCTCATCTCCGCCTTTCTTTAACGACAATGTGCTCGGGGTGATGACTTCAATCCCGCGCTCCATGGCTAAAGATTTAACAGGAGACGGGGTTAACTTCATCCCTCGACCGCTGGGTCGATCGGGTTGAGACAAGACAAGTAAAATCTCGTGTCCCGCTTCTATTAAGGCGGCCAACACGGTTGCAGCAAGGGGTGGGGTTCCAGCAAAAATGATTTTCATAACGCAAATTGTAGAGACTTGGGTGAAATATGACGATATTTTGCGTTTAATTTAACGCTTCGTAATAAAAAAATGTTGGGTAAGCGATACACTTACAACAAACAAGGAGTTTTTATGCGAAAGCAATTTACAACGAAAGACAGCATAACACTTCACTATGAGGTCTTTGGAGATGATAGTTCTCCCGTCATTTTGTTAATCATGGGGTTAGGGATGCCTTCGGTTGCTTGGCCTCCTTCGTTTATCCAAGGATTGGTTCAAAGTGGTTTCCGAGTCATCACTTTTGATAATCGCGATAGTGGGAAATCGACGAAAATCGTCGAAAATGTCGGATTTTTGAGGGTAATTAGTGCGATTTGTCGAACGTTGTTGCGTTTGCCTGTTCGGGCTCCATATTCATTGGAAGATATGGCAGCCGATGCGGAAGCCGTTTTAGATGAGTTGCAAGTCAAACGTGCCCATGTTTTGGGAATCTCAATGGGGGGCATGATTGCCCAAGTGATGGCCTTAAATTATCCTCAGCGTATTGCGTCGATGATTTCTATCATGAGTGCTTCCGGAAATCCCCGAACGGGTTTGGGAAAGCTAAATGCAATTCGAGGAATTTTGAAGCCAGTGAGTGATGAGCACAATGTTGAAGCTGTTGCTAAGCATTTGAAAAACTTATTTAAGATCATTAGTGCGGGATCACAGCCTCACTCCGATGAACATCTCTACAGAGTGGCTCGCTCCATGGTCGAGGATGAATATCAAGCAGTGGCAAGCTCGCGTCAGCTGCTAGCTATTTTGGCCTCAGGCGATCGTTCTAAAAGCTTAAGACGGATCATGGCTCCAACATTAGTCATTCACGGTCGTAATGATCCGCTGTTGCCGTTAAGAGCGGGGGAAGAGGTTGCAGAATGCGTTCCAAATGCACGTATGTTAACCATTGATAAGATGGGGCACGACTTGTCAGATAATGTTGTGGATCAGATCGTTGCAGCGGTTTCTAAACACTGTCACCGCTATAAAGACTGATGCAAAAAGGACGGCTTGAAACCGTCCTTTTGAATTATTGGCGCTCTTGCAAACGCTTCTTTTTTAATTTGGCGCATGCTCGGTCGCGTTTGAGGCGACTTAAGTGATCAACAAAGACCTTACCGTCCAAGTGATCCAATTCGTGTTGAAGGCAAATGGCCAAAAGCCCATCGGCGTGCAACTCTTGTTGCTGACCTGAGATATCCGTGTAACGAACCGTCACTTCAGAGTAACGGGTTACCTTTTCATAAATGCCCGGCAACGAAAGGCAACCCTCTTCTCCCAATTCCATTTCTTCGCTTTTGGCGACAATTTCAGGATTAATGAGCGTTAAGAGACTGTCTTTATTTTCGCTGACATCAACAACAACGAGACGAATGCTGTGACCCACTTGAGGAGCAGCTAGTCCGACCCCGGGTGCCTCGTACATGGTTTGGGCCATATCCTTTGCCAGCGCAACAATATCCTCGGTAATCTCACCGATGGGCTGACAAACCGTTTCAAGAACGGGGTTGGGAAATTGCACAATAGGCAAAGTAGTCACGTCGAGTGCTCCAAAATTTAAAATGAATTCAAGGGGGAATTTTATCAAGAATTGCGGATTCTATTTTGAAATCAAACGTACAATGAGGACAAAGGTCGAGAGGGATTTATGAATAAAGAACAACAGAGAGATTGGTTACGCTTAGTGTTGACGCCGGAATTAACCAGTATTGAGGCTCAGCAATTATTAACGCATATCGGTCTGCCTGAGGAAATTTTCAGCGCAAGTTTTCAACAATTGCGATCCATTGTGGGAGAGTCGCTTGCGTTGAAACTTCGACGCGCTCCGAGTTTGGAAGTCGAAAAAACGATTGAAGAGTCGTTGAAATGGCTTGAGCACACACCAGGTGCTCGCATGATTACGTTGGAGGATGTTGATTATCCCCAATCATTGTTAGTAAGTGGTTTGGCGCCTGTTGTCTTTTTTGCGATTGGAAATCTCTCTCTTTTTTCTCGACCGACTATTTCTTTAATAGGCAGTTCTCACCCGACGGCAGAGGCAAGTGACTTAACTCAAGCGTGGGCTAAACGGTTGTGTGAAGACGCTGAGATTGCGATTGTTCAAACCGACAAGCAAGGTATTGAGCAAGATGCGTTGGTATCGGTTGCGAGGTCGCACCCTGATTATTTGATTTGGATATGCTCAACTCCGTTAGCCAATCCTCAAATAGAGATGAAACGAAACTTTGTTGCTAATAAGGGACTGATCATTAGTACGGTATTTCCCGTTAAAGAGGCGTTTGAGGAAGGAGATTTGGAAGGAATTCAACGCTTGTGGATGGCAACGGTGAACAACTTTGTTGTTATCCAAGCCAGTCAACGATCGAAAGTTTTATCATTGATGCGCGAGGCCGGAGACTTAGGCCGTGAGGTGATGGCAGTGCCTGGTTCGATTCATCACCCGTTAAGTAAAGGATGTCACCAACTAATCAAGCAAGGCGCCTCTTTGGTAGAAGGGACGGATGACATTTTGAAAAACATGAAATTGAAAAATCTATAAAGAAAATTTGCAAAAGTACCCCCATTTATTGCTACTCTAAAAAAAGCATTTTGTTGAGACATTGCAGAATTAGGATTTTGTCATGAGTGAAAAGTTGCTCGTTATTGCTGAAAAACCTTCCGTTGCGTCGGATATTGCAAAGGCCTTGGGTGGCATGCAACGTGAGAAGGATTTTTTCGAGAGTGACCAATATGTGGTCAGCTCGGCGGTCGGTCATTTGTTGGAGTTGGCCGTTCCGGAAAAATACGATGTTAAAAGAGGGAAGTGGACGTTTACGCACTTACCGATGATTCCGCCGTCTTTTGATTTAAAACCGATTAAAAAGACGGAGGACAAATTAAAAGTTTTAAAACGTTTGCTTAAGCGCACCGATATTGTCGGCGTGATCAATGCTTGCGACGCTGGGCGTGAAGGGGAATTGATTTTCCGCTACATCATGCAAGCCGCTAAATGCAAAAAGCCAATTCAACGTCTTTGGTTGCAATCCATGACACCGGCCTCCATCGTACAGGCCTTTAAGAATTTGAGAAGCGATGCTGACATGCAAAATTTGTCAGATGCTGCACGCTCTCGCTCAGAGGCCGACTGGTTGGTTGGGATTAATGGCACTCGTGCTATGACGGCGTTCAATAGCAAGGATGGAGGCTTTTTCTTGACAACGGTCGGTCGTGTTCAAACGCCGACCTTGGCAATTGTGGTCGAAAGAGAAGAAAAAATTGCTTCTTTTGTAAGCCAAAAGTATTGGGAAGTGCTCGCCGATGTTCAGGCAAAGGCAGGTCAATACCAAGCTCAATGGTTTGATCCGACTTTTAAGAAAAGCGAAGATCATCCTCATTTGAAGGCTGAACGCATTTGGGATAAAGATGAAGCTTTAGCGTTATGTGAACGCCTTAATGGACAAGCTGCAACCGTTGAAGAAACGGCAAAGCGTACGACTCAACTTTCTCCGCTTCTTTTTGACTTAACCAGTTTGCAAAGAGAGGCTAATAATCGCTTTGGTTTTTCCGCTAAAACGACGTTGGCGGCCGCTCAAGCCCTGTATGAAAAACACAAAGTGTTGACGTATCCGAGAACGGACGCACGTGCTTTGCCGGAAGACTATACATCGACCGTGGTCTCGACGCTTGAGGCGCTCAAAGAGACGAATCGCTATTTCAGTGGCGCCGATCAAATCCTTCAAAATCACTGGGTCAAACCGACGAAGCGTGTTTTTGATAATTCCAAGATTTCAGATCACTTTGCCATTATTCCGACCTCTCAACAGCCGAAGAAATTGTCAGAGGTTGAAGAGAAAATCTATGACTTGGTGGTTAAGCGCTTCATGGCCGTGTTCTACCCGGCTGCTGAGTATGACGTAACGACTCGAATTACGACGGTCGGCAAAGAAAAGCTCAAAACCGAAGGTAAGGTTTTGGTCAAAGCCGGTTGGTTGTCTGTTTATGGTCGAGATGTTGAAAAGAGCGAAACCTTAGTGCCGGTTGAAAAGGGTGAGAAGGTGGCTGTTGTGTCTGCTCAAGCTGAAGAAAAGGCCACCAAGGCTCCGCCGCGCTACACCGAAGCTACGCTTTTGTCAGCTATGGAAGGTGCAGGCAAACTCGTTGAAGAAGAGGGATTGCGCGAAGCCATGGCCGGTAAAGGTCTTGGAACGCCGGCAACGCGTGCCGCCATCATCGAAGGTTTGTTGTTACAAAACTATTTGGTTCGAGATGGACGCGATCTAAAGCCTACGTTTAAGGCTCGCCAACTCTTTGTCTTGCTCAAGGGTTTAGGCGTCTCGGAATTATCCGAACCGGAATTGACCGGCGAATGGGAATACAAGCTTGCGCAAATCGAACAAGGGAAATTGACGCGAGATACCTTTATGAAGGATATTCGTCAAATGACGGAGACCATTGTTGATGCTGCCAAGCGTTATGAAGGTGACACGGTTCCTCTTGAAAACCCTGCGCATTTGAAGACGCCTTGTCCGAAATGTGGCTCTGAAATTGTGGAAAACTATCGTCGTTTTGCTTGCACGAAATGTGACTTTAGCTTAACCAAGCACCCTGGTGGCCGTACATTTGAAGTGGCAGAAGTTGAAGAACTTTTAAAGAACCGAGCCATTGGCCCGTTGGATGGTTTTATCAGCAAGATGGGACGTCCTTTTGCTGCCATTTTGAAAATTACCGATGACTTTAAGTTGGAATTCGACTTCGGTCAAAAGGAAGAAGAGTCTGACGAACCTTTGGAAAAGTCTCAATTTGAAGCAATCGGCACGTGTCCTAAGTGTGGCTCGGCAGTGTTAAATACGCCCAAGGGCTACCTCTGCGAAAAAACCTTAGAAAAGACGTGTGACTTCCGAATCGGGCGCATTATTTTGCAACAAAGTATCGATCCTGAACAGGTTCAAAAAATCTTGACCGAAGGTAAAAGTGATGAGTTAACGGGCTTTGTCTCTAATCGTACGAAGCGCAAATTCTCGGCTCAATTGGTGATGGGTAAAGACGGATCAATTGGTTTTGAGTTTACTCAGAAGCGACCGACAACCAAAGCCAAAAAGACAACGAGTAAGACGAAAAGATCCGAATAAGAGTCAAAAAAACAAAACACCCCAAACTGAGCTTAAAGTTTGGGGTGTTTTAGCAGGAACATCTGAAAGCGTCAGTTGGATGCTTCCTTGGTTTCCGGTGCCTCGGCGTTCGGTAAAGCGTTCATGACTTCTTTAGGAACGTCGGGTTTGACCGGAGTCACCAAGATTTGATCAACCTTGTTGTTGTCCACATCAATGACTTCGAAGCGATAGCCGCCGTAGGTGATGCGATCCGTACGCTTCGGAATCTTACGAAGCATGTACATGATAAAGCCAGCAACGGTTTCGTAGGTCGAGTCTTCGGGCAAACTTTCAAAACCTAAGAGTCGTTCTAAGTCGTCAATGGCCGTAGAGCCGTCTACTAACCAACTACCGTCTTCACGTTCGAGGATTTGGGCTTCTTCCTCAGTGCTCACCAAGTCACCCATCACCGTACTCATGACATCGTTCAAAGTGATGATGCCCACCACAAGAGCGTACTCGTTAATGATGACGGCAAAGTCTGAATGGGTGCGTTTAAAGCAATCGAGGATTTCAGACAACGTTAAAGAGTCGGGCACCATTTGCACGGGGCGAACGAGGCCAGATTCCTTGAGGGATAAGTCCTTTTCGCTCATGATGCGGCGCAACAAGGCCTTGGAATCCACAATACCCACAACATTGTCAAGGTTTTCATTACAAACAATGTATTGGTTGTGAGGTGTATTAACAACTTTGCGGCAAATTTCCTCTTCAGTATCGTCCAAAAGCAGATAAACAATGCTTTCACGAGCCGTCATAGAGCTAGGAACGGTACGACTTTCCAATTCGAAAATATTTTCGATGGCAGTCTGCTCTTCCGTAGCGATAATGCCGGCTGCGGTACCGGCGTCCACGGTAGCAATAATGTCTTCAGAGGTGATTTTTTCTTGAGCGTGTTCGGGCAGTCCTAAAAGGCGAATGGTGAAGTTGGCAATGCC
The DNA here is from genome assembly GCA_019418235.1 of Sutterella sp. Taxonomy (GTDB): domain Bacteria; phylum Pseudomonadota; class Gammaproteobacteria; order Burkholderiales; family Burkholderiaceae_F; genus Aphodousia. The sequence goes on along the minus strand of DYCH01000071.1, from coordinate 36,641 downwards.
ATTAAAGAACCAAACAAAGGGAGCTAACGCACGAATCAAGAAGGACATCGGGCCGATGACTGCTACGGCGATTTGTTCAGGAGCAACGAGTGCTAAACGCTTAGGGATTAAGTCGGCAAACAAAATGAAGGCCGTTGTAGAAAGAATAAAGCTTGACCAAAATCCAAAGGTATTGGCAAGAGCACCGTTAGCGGTGAAATTTAATGCAAAGTCAGTAAAAGCGGGGGAGAAAAGTCGTTCACCAACGATACCGCCAGCAAGCGCGACGGCATTAACACCAATTTGAACAACGGTGAAAAAATGTCCTGGATGTTCTTGCAGGGCTAAAACACGAGAAGCTTTGGGTTGGCCTTCTTCGGCCATGGTGGTTAATCGAATTTTTTTGGCTGCAGCCAGGGAGATTTCTGAGATTGAGAAGAAACTACTCGAAAGAATTAACGCAACGAGTAGAAAGAAAAGCGAATAGTTCGACATAAAAGCACGTTTAAGTTATACAGCCCCTAAGTATAGCAAAAATAACGACTTTTTTGAACTATGTAACTGATTTTTATAGATTCTTTCTCTCGAAAGTTTTCTAGAGAATTACGCAAAAGGAACTATTTCTTCACATTTTATAACGGGTTTTGCCTTGTCTTTATATAGACGTTGATGTAAAAATCATATTCAACCCAAAAGACTTGTCGGTATGAATTGTCAGAGTACCGTGGAGTTTTTGTTCAATTTTTTCGCAAAAAGAGGAATTCCCTATGCAAACCAAGTTAAGTGTGATGTCTATTGCATTATTAGGGTTGGCTGTCAGTGCACAAGCCAACGCATCTTCAACGCTTGATACGGTCAAAGCACGTGGGCAACTGATTTGCGGTGTCAACACAGCCGCTCCTGGCTTTTCTTCTGTGGACAGTAAGGGGAATTGGACGGGCTTAGATGTTGATGTTTGCCGTGCTGTTGCCGCTGCTACATTGGGTGATGCGAAAAAAGTGAAGTTTGTTCCCTTGAGTTCTCCGCAACGTTTCTCCGCTTTGCAAGCCGGGGAAATTGATATGTTGGCTCGCAATACATCTTGGACGATGACGCGTGATACGACGACCGGGGCCTTGTTTACTGCTGTCAGCTACTATGACGGTCAAGGTTTCTTGGTTCCGAAGCGCTTGAACGTTAAGAGCGCTAAGCAATTAAATGGCGCTACGATTTGTGTGCAATCAGGGACGTCAAGTGAAAAGAGTTTGGCCGACTTCTTCAATAACAACAAGATGAAGTTTAAGACCGTTGTGTTTGATACGACCGAAGCAACGCAGGCCGCCTTCTTCTCAGGTCGTTGCCAAGCCTACACGACGGACATGAGCGACTTGGCTGGCGCTCGAATCAATGCGCCCAAGCCCGCAGATTATGAAATTTTGCCCGAAGTGATCTCTAAGGAACCGTTGGCTCCGGCTGTTCGCCGTGGTGATGATCAATGGTACTCTATCGTTCGTTGGTCTCTTTTCGCATTAATCAATGCAGAAGAATTAGGTGTCACCAAGGCCAATGTTGACCAAAAGCTTGCTCAAGATAAGCGCCCGGATGTTCAACGTTTACTCGGTGCCTCCGAAGATATGGGTAAAATGTTAGGGTTAGACAAGAAATGGAGTTACCGTATTGTTAAGCAAGTTGGCAACTATGGTGAAAGCTTTGAGGCCAACATGGGACCGAATTCCAAGTTAGGTTTGCCGCGTGGCAACAATAACTTGTGGACGCAAGGTGGCTTGCTTTACGCACCTCCGATCCGTTAATTTCTGTTGAAATCCGTTTAAATGAAATGGCGGTTGTGTTTGAACAGCCGCCATTTTGATCATTAACGAACGAAGAGATGATAGATTTACGTTCAAAGAATAAGCCATTAATCGGAGACGAATCGTACCGAGCACGAGAAGCCGCTCGTCGTCGTAAAGAGTGGTTTTGGCAAGCAATCATTTTTGTATTGACGATTGCTTTGTTGTACGCATTTGGCCAAAACATTTATGACAACCTGCAAGCGAGAGACATTCGCTCTGGTTTTGCTTTTTTGAGCGATCGATCCAGCTTTGAAATCGGAGAATCCTTAATTCCTGTTAATTCCAACGACAGTTTTGGTCGAATGTTTTTGGCGGGGATGCTCAATACGATTCTTGTGGCTGCGGTCTCCATTGTGACGGCAACTGTTTTAGGGGTGATTGTTGGTCTAATGCGACTTTCCAATCATCCGTTGGTTCGTTTTTTGGGCGTTGCCCATGTCGAGTTTTATCGCAACATTCCGTTATTGATTCAACTGTTTGCGATTTATTTGGTGATTACAGAGTTTCTTCCGGATTCATTTGATCCCCTGATGTTCGGGTCTTTGGCGATGTTGTCAAAGGCAGGGCTTCATTTTACGGCTCCGCACCACTTGGCTCTTGCCAATATTTGTGCCTTCCTTTTTGCTTTGCTTGTTGGTTACTTCTGCCGTCATTTTTACATTCAACGTGTCACAAGCCTCATGGCGACCCTTTTAGGTTTGGGGGCCGGTGTTTTGACGGGCCTTTTTGTCTGGTTTGCCTTTGGATGTGTTTTTGGGTGGAGCCAACCGACGATGGATGGCTTTATGGTTTCGGGGGGAGCAGCTGCAACACCGGAATTTCTTACCCTTTGGATTGGTTTAACGACCTTTACGTCAGCCTCAATTGCTGAAATTGTTCGTGCAGGTATTTTGGCCGTTCCTCAAAATCAATGGCGAGCATCTGAAGCTTTAGGGATGACGCGTTTGCAAACCATCAGTTATGTTGTTTTGCCACAGTCGTTGCGTTTGGTTATTCCGCCATTGGCAAGCCAATTCATGAATTTAACGAAGAATTCATCATTGGCGGTCATTATCGGCTATCCGGACATCGTCAGTGTCGGTAACACTTCGATTGTGATTATGGGGCAAGCACTTGAAGCCATTGTCTTGATCATGGCGGTTTACCTCTTTCTTAATCTCATTATTGCGGTTGTGATGAATGCCTTAAATGCGCGTGTCACAGCGGCCCCCAAGTAAGGAGCGGAGTATGAATCGATCAAATACGCTCCTACAAAGCTTAAGAAGCCAATACTGTTCGTCCATCGGGTCGACCGCAGTGACATTGGTTATCGTTGGTGTGTTGCTTTTCTTGGGCTTTAATTTGACCAATTGGGGCTTGGTTAATGCCGTAACAGCCCCCGATCTTGAGTTGTGCCGTCAAGCTGACGGTGCTTGCTGGGGGTTTGTGACCGAGAAGTGGCGTTTGATTTTGTTTGGGCGCTTTCCTTATGAAGAGCATTGGCGCGCAGGATTGGGAACGGCGGTTGTGGTCTTGATGTTGGTTGTTTCGGCCATTCCTTACTTGTGGACAAGAAAGGGCGTTAAACTGATTCTTGTCGGTTGGGTATTGGCATTGGGCTTTTTCTTCATGATGATGGGCGGTGGCGTCTTCGGTTTAACGCCTATTGATTCCGATGCATGGGGCGGTTTGCCTTTAACAGTAATCTTGACCATTATTGGGATGACGGCCTCCGCTCCTCTTGGGATTTTATTGGCGTTAGGACGCCGTTCTCGCATGCCGATCTTGCGCATTCTCAGTACTGGCTACATTGAGTTGGTTCGTGGCGTACCTTTGATCACGGTTTTGTTCGTCGCCACCTATATCTTCCCTCTTATTTTGCCGGCGGGGTGGAAGTTTGACGCTTTTTGGCGCATTGCATTAGGGATTTCACTTTTCCAAGCAGCCTACATGGCAGAAACCGTTCGTGGAGGCTTACAGACGATTCCTCAGGCGCAATTTAATGCTGCCGCTTCCTTGGGATTGAAGACGTGGCAAGTTTATGTTTACGTCATTCTCCCGCAAGCTTTGGTTGCGGTTATTCCTGCGTTTGTGAATAGTTTGTTGTCAACCTTTATGGATACGTCCCTTGTGACCGTTGTGTCGATGTACGACTTAACGGGGGCATTGCGGTTGGCGTTAGGTGACCCGCAATGGCGCCAATTCTTTATCGAAGGCTATATCTTTATTGCTGCCATTTATTTCTTTGGCAGTTTTGTGATGTCTCGGTATAGTTTCTGGCTCGAAGAAAAGTTAAAGAAGGCAAAAACGTATGCTTAAGATCCATGAACATATCATCGAGGTGAGCAATCCTCAAGATGATTTGGCAGGAATTTTTGACTCCTCTACGCTTTGGCGACATCTGGAGCATTTCGCTCGTCATCCCTCGGAGTACGTGGAGGCGATGAAACAATGTTCGGTGAGTGAACACTACGAAAATGAGCAGTTGCTTTTAAAGCGTGAGTTGGATTTTGGCGGATTGATTGTTTCCGATACCGTTACGTTTGATTTTGGGCGTGCGGTGATTACCAATGTGCAAGGAAGTAAAGATTATCCTGCCAGCCGTTTCACCATTCAGATTGAGTCACCTGGCGAAGCGGGGTATTACTTTTTACGATTTACTTACGAAGAAGATGTACCCGAAGCACCTGCGCAAGACATTTATCTGCAGTTAAGAAAACAAGCGTATGAACAAAAAGACCGAGATTTGGTGGACATGATTCGCCAAAGTGCTCATGATTTAGCTTCAACGCATTAATCATTATTTTCTGTTGTTTCACCGGTCCTTCGGGACTGGTGAAATTCTTTTTGAAAGAACTCCCCCTATGAATTTATCCTCTCAAGCCCAACAACGTATTACTACGACTTTAGCGAAAGATATCTCCGCTCGAGAAGCACAGGTCAAAGCTGCTGTTGATTTACTTGAGTCGGGCGCAACTGTTCCCTTTATTGCACGTTACCGTAAAGAAGTAACGGGAGGACTGGATGATGGACAATTACGCCTTTTAGAAGAACGATTGACCTATCTCACCGAGTTAGAGGAGCGTCGACAAACGGTGTTGGATTCTATTGAATCACAAGGAAAGTTAACCGATGAGCTTCGAGCTGCTTTAACGGCCGCAGAAACCAAACAAACCATTGAAGACCTCTATTTGCCCTTTAAGCCACGTCGTCGTACGCGTGCACAAATCGCTAAAGAAGCAGGGCTTGAACCGTTAGCCGATAGTCTTTATCAGTCGCCCACATTGGAGCCCGATGCTGAAGCTCAAAAGTATGTGAATGAAGAAAAAGGCATCAAAACCAGTAGGGATGCCTTAAACGGCGCAAGAGACATTTTGGCTGAGCGCTTTAGTGAGAATGCCGAGCTTTTGGCAAGCGTTCGTGCTTTCATGAATAAAAATGGCTTCATTGTCTCTGAAGTTGTCGAAGGAAAAGAAACCGAGGGTGAAAAGTTCAAAGACTATTTTGAGTATGACGAAGAATTATCTGCTGTCCCCTCACATCGAGCTTTGGCCATGTTTAGAGGACGCCAAGAAGGTGTTTTAAAGATTTCTGTTCAGTTGACCGAAGAAGAGGAAGCTCGAAAGATTCATCCTTGTCAAACCATCATTGCAGAGCATTTTGGCATTGCGGATTCGGGGCGAGCTTCGGATGCTTGGTTGATGGATGTCTGTCGTTGGACATGGCGAGTTAAGATCAGTCTCAATATCGAAAGTGAACTTTTTGCAACGTTGCGAGATCGTGCTGAAGAGGAGGCGATCCGAGTCTTTGGTATTAATTTGAAAGATTTGTTGTTAGCCGCTCCCGCAGGTCAAAAGGGTGTCATTGGGTTAGACCCGGGCCTTCGAACGGGTGTGAAAGTTGCCGTGATTTCTGCAACAGGTGCTGTTTTGGACACGGGGGTAATTTATCCTCATGAGCCACGTCGTGACTGGGATCGCTCAATTGAAGTGTTGGCGCAGTTAGCCAAGCGTCATGGCAGTCAACTCATTTCTATCGGTAATGGCACTGCCAGTCGCGAAACGGATAAATTAGCCGCCGATTTAATTCGCCGTCATCCTGAGTTGCATTTAACGAAGGTGGTGGTAAGCGAAGCCGGTGCCAGTGTGTATTCTGCAAGTGAATTGGCTGCAAAAGAATTCCCCGATATGGACGTGAGTTATCGCGGGGCTGTGTCCATTGCGCGACGCTTACAAGATCCTTTGGCTGAACTTGTTAAAATCGATCCAAAAGCCATTGGCGTTGGGCAATATCAGCACGACGTTAATCAAACTCATTTGGCCCATAAATTGGAAGCGGTTGTCGAGGACTGTGTGAATGCCGTGGGTGTCGATCTCAATACAGCCAGTGCAGAACTTTTGGCTCGCGTCTCGGGCCTCACGAAAAACATTGCTGAACACATTGTGCTTTTCCGCAACAACATGGGCAGCTTTGAAAGCCGGGCACAATTGATGAAAGTGCCTCGTTTTGGGGCGAAAACTTTTGAACAATCTGCAGGCTTTTTGCGCATTAATAATGGTGAAAATCCTTTGGATGCCTCTGCTGTTCACCCGGAAGCCTACCCAGTCGTAGCCCGCATTTTGGAAAAGACGGGATTGAGTTCTAAAGAATTGATTGGCAATCATGAAGTTTTATCTAAACTTAGAGCCCAAGACTTCACAGATGAGCAATTTGGTTTACCGACCGTTTTGGACATTTTCCAAGAATTGGAAAAGCCGGGCCGCGATCCGCGCCCAGAGTTCAAAATGGCTGAGTTTAAAGAGGGGGTCGAGTCTGTTTCCGATTTGAAGGTTGGAATGGAACTCGAAGGTGTTGTCTCCAATGTGGCTGCATTCGGTGCTTTCGTGGATATTGGTGTGCATCAAGACGGTTTGGTTCACGTCTCTGAACTATCTAACCATTTTGTTAAAGACCCGAGAGAAGTGGTTCGTGTTGGACAAATTGTCAAAGTAAAAGTTTTGGAAGTTGATGTGGCTCGCAATCGTATTTCGTTGTCCATGAAGTCAAATTCTGGCGCTCGATCAGGGGGGTCAAAACCAAAAGTTCAACGTCCGATGAAGGATACTCGTCCCACGTTGGGTGCAATGGCCAATGCCTTTTCGAAGCTTAAGCGTTAACCCTTGATTTGATGCAGTTAAGATTGTCGCTCTTAACTGTTACAATAGATGGGCTCGCAATGCGAAACAGTGCGAGAAAATTCAATTACATTAGGAGTCGAAAATGGACAATCCCGTCAATGCCAAACCGTTGGAAATGCCGCCCTTGTTGGCTCATGTCCAAGCTGCTTTGGATACTCTGTCTGCTTGTGAAACCATTAAGTCTGCTATTGAGGCAGTCAAGCGCGATGATGAAAAGACCATCGCTGATCAAGTGGCTATCACGGAAGTGGAAGCCCCTCCTTTCCATGAAGAAGTTCGTGCTAAGGACATGGCTCGTCGCTTTGAGGAGTTAGGTTTAACGGCAACGATTGACGAAGAAGGTAACGTTTTGGCTCGCCGTGCTGGTAAAGGCAACGGTCCGACGTTGGTCTTGGCTGCTCACTTGGATACCGTTTTCCCGGCAGGTACGGATGTTAAGGTTCGCAAGGAAGGCAATCGCTATTTGGCCCCTGGCATCAGTGACGATGCTCGTGGTTTGGCTGCTATTTTGCAAGTTTTGCGTACGTTGCAAGAATTCAAGATCGAAACGGTCGGCGATATTCTCTTTGTTTGCAGCGTTGGTGAAGAAGGTAACGGCGACCTCCGCGGTTCTAAGTACTTATTCAACAAGTCCGGTATTCAAATCGACGGCTTCATCTCTGTTGACGGCGTGAACGTTAATCGTGTTTTGCGTGGTGCAACGGGTTCTAAGCGCTATCGTGTTCACTTTGATGGTCCTGGTGGCCACTCTTGGAGTGCCTTCGGTACGCCGTCTGCTATCCATGCAATGGGTCGTGCCATTGCTAAGGTGGCTGATGTTGAAACGAAGTCTGATCCGAAGACGACGTTCACGTGCGGTACGATCCAAGGCGGTACGACGGTTAACTCCATCGCTGCTCACGTTGAAATGGAATTGGATATGCGTAGCGCCGGTGCTCAAGAATTGGACGATTTGGAAGCTCAAATCCTCCCGATCTTCGAACAAGCTGCTAAGGATGAAAATGCTCGTTGGGGCTACAAGGATGAAGATGGCGTTAAGTTGACGCTCGAACCGATCGGTCATCGCCCGGGTGGCGGTCAAGCCGATGACATAAGCGTCCTTCAAGCCGCTCGCGGTGCCATGGCTGCTTTAGGTATCCCGCTTTATTCCTATGCATTTGCTTCTACCGACCACAACGTTGCTGTGAACAAGGGTGTTCCGGCTACGACGTTAGGCGGTGGTGGTAAAGAAGGTTTCAACCACAACGTTAAGGAATGGTGGGAACCGGTAGATGCTTACCTCGGCCCGCAATTGGCCATGTTAACGAGCTTGGCATTGGTTGGTGTTGATGGTTGCACGGAACCGCTTTTGGAAAAGCGCGCCTAATCACTAACTAATTGATTACTCTGATCAAAGAAAGGCTCTGCCATTTTGGCGGAGTCTTTTTTTAAGGTTAAAAAAATCGAAGAGGAATTTCTCCCTCTTCGATTAATTGGAGGCTAATGATTGATTATTTTTCAATCACCGGATTGCCTTCTTCCTTATGTTCGCCACGGTTCATCAATGCGTTTAACAAGATGGCGCCGAACGTAGCGGTACCGATACCGCCCAAGGCAAAACCACCGAGATTTAACGTAAAGTCACCGGCACCCAAAATTAAGGTGACAGCAGCCACAATCAAATTACGGTTATTACCGAAGTCAACGTTATTGACAACCCAAATACGGGCGCCAGCAACGGCGATCAAGCCAAAGACCACGATAGAAACGCCACCTAAGAGCGGTTGAGGAATCGTTTGAATGACCGCACCAAACTTCGGAGAAAAGCCCAACGCAATAGCGATAACAGCGGCCACGGCAAAAATAAGAGTGGAGTAAACGCGCGTTGCGGCCATCACACCAATGTTTTCGCCATAGGTTGTCACACCCGTGCCACCCATGCTACCGGCAACCATTGTTGCGATACCGTCACCCAAGAAGGCTCGGCCCATGTACGGGTCTAAATTGCGACCAGTCATGGCCGTGACAGCTTTCACGTGACCCAAGTTCTCACCAATCAAAATGATGACCACAGGGGCAATTAACAATATGGCGTTAAATTCAAAGACCGGGGAGTGGAATTGGGGCATACCGAACCAAGCCGCATTGCTGATGATTGAGAAGTCAATGCTCGGGCCAAATCCCAACACGTTAGCCAAGATGAAATAGATGATATAGCTGAGGATAATCCCAACCAAAATCAAAAGTTTTTGAATCATGCCACGCGTGTACACAGCCACAGCGCCCACGCAGATCATCGTAATGATGGCAATGCATGCGTTAAACGTACCGGTACCGACGCTACGAACAGCGGTCGGAGCGAGGTTCAAACCGATAACGGCCACAACGGCACCCGTAACAACGGGAGGCATGAGTTTTTCGATCCATCGCACGCCCGTTGACATCACAATAAGGCCGACAATGGCATAGATGAGACCGCAGACGATAATCCCACCGAGGGCAACCCCAATATTGGCGTTAAGACCGGAGCCGGCAGCATATCCAGTCGCGGAAATGACAACCCCGATAAAGGCAAAGCTCGAACCGAGGTAACTAGGAACGTGACCACCAACAATCACAAAAAAAATGAGCGTCCCAATACCGCTCATCAAAATAGCAACGTTAGGGTCAAACCCCATCAAGAGAGGTGCCAAAATGGTAGAACCAAACATGGCAACAACGTGTTGAATACCCATAGCGAGTGTTTGAGGCGTGGGTAAACGTTCATCCGGCGCAATAATCCCGTCGGTTTTCAATTTCCATGAGGGAAAATAACTCATGTGATTTCTCCTTTCAATACCTGCCTGACATTGTATCGCAACACGCTGCAATTCAAGGATTTTTCTCAAAATCAGGTACAATACCGCGCTTAGTTATCGCTAAAAAATATCTGAATTCTCAAAGATTTAAAAATGGTTGCGTTAGATCCCCAAATTTTAAAAGATGTGCAAAAGCGCCGTACTTTTGCCATCATCGCTCACCCTGACGCGGGTAAGACGACATTAACGGAAAAATTATTGCTTTTCGGTGGAGCCATTCAAATGGCCGGTGCCGTGAAGGGTCGTAAGGCTGCTCGCCATGCAACGAGTGACTGGATGGAAGTTGAACAACAACGCGGTATTTCGGTGACGAGTTCCGTGATGCAGTTCGAGTACGATAATCACGTGATTAACTTGTTGGATACACCGGGGCACGAAGACTTCTCTGAAGATACTTATCGCGTTTTGACTGCTGTTGATGCTGCTGTGATGGTGATTGACGCAGCCAAGGGTGTAGAAGCTCAAACGATCAAATTGTTGGAAGTTTGCCGTCTTCGCAACACGCCGATTATCACGTTTATCAACAAGTTGGACCGTGAAGTTCGAGATCCGATCGATCTTTTGAGTGAAATCGAAGAGATTTTGAAATTGGAGTGCGTGCCGATTACGTGGCCGATCGGGATGGGGAAAACCTTCCGAGGTGTTTTCTCTCTTGAGAAAGACCGCTTAGTGCGCTTCATGGCTGGCGAATCACGCTTGTCGGGCAACGAAGAGTTAATCGAAGGGGTGGATAATCCTCGTTTGGATGAATTGTTCCCGATGGAAATGGACTATGTCCGGGAAAGCATTGAGTTAGTGCAAGGCGTCTCCAACCCCTTTAGTTTAGAAAAGTTCTTAGCCGGTGAACAAAGCCCTGTTTTCTTTGGTTCCGGTGTGAACAACTTTGGCGTGAAGGATGTTTTGGAAGCGCTTGTGCGTTGGGCGCCCGAACCGCAACCCCGTGATGGTGGTAAGCGCATGGTGGAACCGACAGAGAAGCCCTTCTCGGGTTTTGTGTTCAAAATCCAAGCCAACATGGATCCGAAGCACCGTGACCGTATCGCTTTCTTCCGCGTTTGCTCCGGTCGATACACGCAAGGTATGAAGGTTCGTCACTTGCGTGAAGATCGTGAAATGAAGATTCCGAATGCGTTGACTTTTATGGCGAACGACCGTGTGACGATGACTGATGCTGTCGCAGGCGACATTATCGGTATTTATAACCACGGTCAATTGCATATCGGTGATACGCTCACTGAAGGCGAAGTGTTGGGCTTTACGGGGATTCCGTACTTTGCTCCGGAATTGTTCCGTGCCGCTCGTCCGAAGGATCCGTTTAAGGCCAAACAATTGCAAAAGGGCCTTAAGGAGTTGGGCGAAGAAGGGGCCATTCAAGTGTTTGAAAACGACTTTGGTCACCTCTACCTTGGTGCTGTTGGTTTCTTGCAATTTGAAATCGTGGCACAACGCTTAGCAACGGAATACAAGGTTGATGCAATTTACGAGCAAACGGATGTGTCGACAGCTCGTTGGTTGCACTTCCCGGATGAAGAGACCAAGAAACGTTTCACTGACGAGCAAGCTGCTCGTTTAGCGCATGATGCTGACGGTAATTTGGTTTACTTGGCAACGTCGATTTATAACCTTCAAACGACCGAACGCCACTGGCCGGATGTTGAATTCCGTACGACGCGCGAAAAGAATCAAACATTTGAATAAGACTTAGTCTTTGAATGCGTAAGCTCCCAGCTTCCTATATATAGAGGCTGGGAGTTTTTTGTTAGTAAAAGCATGAAGTTAGGCTGAGAGTTTTGAACAATTTATAAATAGAATCAGTCAATTTTGAAAAAAGTCACTTTGCTACGATTTCCATCAAAGATTTAAGAAGAAATTTTGTTAATTTTTGGGAGATTGAAAATGAAGCGACACAATGTCCTGCATACCGATGCAACTGGCACTTCCTCATCACGCATTCTGATTGTTTACTATTCTCGAAAAGGGGAAAACTATGCTCCGGGTGGCGTTCAAAACCTCGCCATTGGTCATACAGCTCGGATGGCACAATATATTGCAGATGTGAGTCATGGGGATTTGTACGAAATTCAAACAGTCAAAGCTTATCCCAGCAACTATCGTGAGACGACAAGGGTTGCGGAAAGTGAGCTCTCCCTTGGGGTGAAGCCTGAGCTTTGGGGTTCGATGCCGGATATTTCAAACTACGACATTATTTTTCTTGGTCATCCCATTTGGTGGTCACAATTACCTCCAGCAGTGAGTAGTTTTCTTGATAAGGTTAATCTTTCGGGTAAGAAAGTTGCTCAGTTTTGTACGCACGCTGGAAGTGGATTTGGATCAAGTCTTCAACAATTAAAAACCGCGCATCCAAATGCAACGTTTCTTGAAACCTTGGCGATTACGGGGACAACAGTGTCAGAGTCGAGACCTCGAATTGAGTCATGGGTAAAGAAAACTCTCAAATAAGAAATCTGCTCATTGAGTAAGAAGCCCTAAAAAATACTGGTAGAAACAATAGTCTTGTGGTCTTGGATCACTGAAATGGAGGATGTTTCAAAAGTACTCCTAGCAACGATTGAAACATTAGCGATACGACTAATGGGTTCACTAAAATACGGAAATTTTTGAGCGTAGAGAGTCTTTTGCCCTGAACAAATGAATGACACCATGGGTGACAATGGCAATACCCAGCGCAATCATTAAGTAAGAAGCAAATAGAAAAAGAATTGGTCGCGTTGGATCCCAGGAATCAAAGGAGTAGCCAAGAAAGAGTTTGTTAAACATTTCTCTGTCGACCCAACAGGCAATACCAAGCATGGCAACAGTCCATCCAATAAGAGTAGTACATCGAGTATTTCCAATGCGTTTGAATGCTGTCGACTTCAAAGACTCAAAGTGCAGTCCAAGATGCAATCCCATGAGGGCAATCAGCCAATAAGCCGCCAAACTATGAATAGATCGCGTTTGAAAGCTGGATTCAAACGGTAACGGCAAACTCACAAAAATGTAGTGAGATAATGGGATCGATGTCCCCAATAACACAACAAGGTCGATGAGAAGCAGCGCATTCGTTAAAGTCGAAGCCCATCGTCTCCAACCGTAGTGACCCCGTAGTGAGGCGAAATACCATGCGTGGTTTCGATAAAGGTGCAAGATTGACAGTGTCATCGCCACTGCACCGATAACCTCGTGCCAAAGGATACCGGTGAAGTGGGCTCCCATTGACAAAATGAAGCAGAAAACTAAACAGAGATTGAAAGTTGTTCTTTGCTTGTTTGTCATGGTGTTGACCTGATAATTAAAGGTTATTGGCTAACCACGTATCAATGTCCTCAGACAAAGAACGTCCGCCAGAATAGTGAATGGATAAACCTTCTTTAACCGTCGCTTGGGGTTCCATTTTGGTGATGTCACTGACACTTTGTCCGAGTCGACCACCGCCGTGACTGCAGAATGGAAGAATCGTTTTGCCAGAAAGATCGTATTGATCAAGGAACGTTGCAATTGGCATGGGAATGGTGGCCCACCAATTGGGATAACCAATCAAAACCGTGTCGTATTGCGCAATATTTTCAATCCTTGTCTTCAATGCAGGGCGAGCGGCTCTTTCTTGGTCGCGTTTAGCTTCATCAAGACAGGTGTTATAGTCGGTGGAATACGGTCGAACAAGTTCCAATTCCACTAAATCACCGCCAATCTTTTGATGAATTTGTTGGGCAATGCCTCTCGTATTCCCAGACCATGAAAAGAACACAATAAGGGTTTTACGGTTGTTATTAACTTGAGCAAACGCATTGCCAACAGACATGGCAAACAATGAGGCAGCAGTGACTTTAAGTAAGTTTCGGCGTGTGTTTCTCATAATATTTCTCCCTTCTATTAAAGGATTTACTTTGCATTCCTAACGAGTCGCAAACCAAGGTTAAAGGTGGCATTGTTTGGGTTATAGGCAGCGCGATAAGCACTACGGAGATTTTTCCCAAAATCATTCCAACCGCCTCCGCGATTGACTCGAGAGATACCCTCGGTGGCGCCGGTAGGATTTGAGCGAATTGTTAAGTCGTAAGAAGAGTAGATATCCCAACACCACTCCCATACATTTCCATGCATGTTGTAGAGCCCGAATGCGTTGGGTTTAAAGGTATTCACATCAACAGTGTGTTGACGATACGTTTGGCTTCGAGCGTCTTTGTACGGGTAGGTTCCGTAGTAATTGGCTTCGGTTTCAGCAGAAATGTTTTCTCCGGTGTTAAACGGTGTACGGGTTTTGGCTCTTGCTGCATATTCCCATTCCGCTTCTGTTGGAAGTCGGTAGCCATTAGCTTCTTTGTTCCATTGAACAGCATTTTTATCGTCAATAACGTAAGCGGGAGTGAGACCGTCTCTGAGACTTAATTGATTGCAAAAGCGAATCGCATCAAACCACGAAACGTTTTCAACGGGTAACGCATCACCTTGGAATCGACTGGGGTTGTTGCCCATGATTTCTCGATAGAGTTTTTGATCGACTTCATAAGAACTCATAAAAAAGGCAGAGACAGCAACCTTGTGTTCTACTTCGTCGGATTGACGATTGGCTTCTTTCGCAGGGCTGCCCATTGTGAACTCACCTTCGGCAATGAATTGCATTTCGATGGGAGCGGCGTTGACCGTACTTATTGTGGCGATCAGTAAAGCAGTAGGTAAAAGAACTTTCTTCATAATGATCTCCTTGTTGGAATAATCTTATGAAATTAATCGATTACCTAATAGTTGAAAATTCTCGAATTTTTGCCTAATTCTGTCTGAGAGTTTTTCTCACAAAAAATACGTTCTGTAACGAAGACAGAGTGAGAAACAAAAATGGGTTTCAACTGAAACCCATTTTGGTTAGATGTTTTCTAGATTTTGAGTACGTTTTTTCCAGTGATTGGAACTGCCGAGAATGTTTAACCCGACAGAGCGTCCGGTGCGTTCGATACTGGCTTGTAAGATGTGGTTGGTGTCACTGGGCTCTTGTTCAATGAAAGGTTTATTCGCATAGAGCTGATAGTTCTTGCGGACAATACGGGGCGTAATGTTGGGCATGATAACGTTGCACCCGTGCAAGATGCCTTTTTCACGACCGTTGTCTTCAAGAGCGTGTAGGGCCGTTGCAGCCGCCATGTTGACATCGGGAATTACCAAACGGGTAGTAGCAATCATGTTAAGCGCCAATCGCATGAGAGGCTTTTTCTCCATCATGCCTTCGCCCAACATATCTGCGCCTTCGCTAGTAATGTAGGGACCCATGCCAATCATATCTAAGTCAAGTTTTTGGAAAGTACGAATGTCTTGGCAGAGATCTTCTAAGGTTTGACCCGGCAAACCAATCATAACGCCGGAACCCACTTGATAGCCTGCTTCACGCAAGCGAGCAAGGGCGGCGTAGCGACGCTCTAATCCCTTTTCGTATTTACCTGGGCAGTAGTGCAGATGATTAAATAAATCAGGGTTTGACGATTCAAAACGCAATAAATAGCGAAGGCCCATGGGATTGCCACTGGCCTGAGCCCACTCTTTATAAACATCTAATGATTGTTCACCTAAAGAGAGCGTGATACCTAAACCGTGAGGCAGATCATCGCTGACGGTCTTCTCGTGAATTTCTTTTAAAACGTTTGAAATAAATTGCATGAACTTCGGATCGCGTCGTTCACCGGCTTGCAAGCAGATCGAACCGTAATGGTTGTTGGCTGCCCAAATAGCCGCTTCCACAACTTGATCGTGAGTTAATTCGTAGCGATCGACGTTGTGGTTAGATTTGCGGATGCCACAATAGCGACAATTGAGAGTACAGATGTTGGAGAACTCAATTAAACCGCGGTAATAAACTTGATTGCCTAAATGCTCTGTCGTACGAGCGTAAGCGGCTTGGCGAAGGATTTCAGCTTCTTCGTCAGACTCGATGGCAAGAAGTCGAATGATATCGTCGTCGCTAAATTGCGTTTGTTCGACAAGGGATTGAATGCTTTTCATTTCATTCCTTAAGAGTTAACGGCTTTATCAAAAATTGCCTTAGCATCAGGGTGGCAGGCTAGTGCTCGAGGTAAGACGCCTTGAAGGAAGGAAATCGCAACCCCGTAATTGGTCGTTGGCACGCCTTGAGCACGAGCGGCTCTGAGGCGAGCAAGCATATGACGTCGCGTCACAATACAACCACCACATTGAATGATCACTTTGTAGGGCGTTAAATCGGTGGGTAAGTCTTTACCAACCGCTATGTCAATTTGAAGGTCTTCGCCAAATTTCTTTCTCAACCAATTGGGGATTTTGACGCGACCAATATCATCTTTGAGCGGATGATGCGAGCATGTCTCGGCAATTAAAACACGATCACCAGATTGCAAACGACTTAAAGCGGCGGCTCCCAAAGCCATTTCCAATAAATCGCTCTTGGCATAAGCCATTTGAATCGAGAACGTTGTCACAGGAATAGGTTCAGGAACCTCTTTGACGACGCGCTGAACGACCTGACTGTCAGTAATAACTAAGTCAGGGGCTTTTTTTAATTCTGCCAATGTTTCTTGAATGCGATCTTCCTTGATAACGATACACTTGGCACCACCGTCTAAGAGCTCGCGGATGGCCTGAACTTGCGGCAAAATCAAACGACCTTTCGGAGCGCCGGTGTCAATCGGCGTCACGAGTACCACAGTATCGCCAGGATGCACAATGCCACCCATCAAGGGGCGATCGGGTTCCGTTTGATCCAAGACCGTTTGGATAATGGTATCGCGTAACTCATCAATACCCGTGCGATTCATGGCGCTCGTGCAGACAACCTTGAGTCCACGTTTTTTCATTGTGGTCAAGAATTCTTCATCAGGGGCCTGCGA
Source organism: Sutterella sp. (assembly GCA_019418235.1). GTDB lineage: Bacteria > Pseudomonadota > Gammaproteobacteria > Burkholderiales > Burkholderiaceae_F > Aphodousia. The sequence goes on along the minus strand of DYCH01000071.1, from coordinate 19,986 downwards.
GTCGATTTTGTTAATGACGACAATTGTGGGCGTACCGTTTTGCGCGGTGATTTTGAGGATGCTTTCTTCGTGTTCTCCCCACGTGCCCACTTCACAAACAACAATGGCAATGTCCATCCATTCCAAAACGGAGAGGCTTTTTTCGATACGGGCCTGACCAAGGTCGCCAACATCATCAATACCAGCAGTATCCATGAAAACGACCGGACCGATAGGGTGAAGCTCAAAAGCTTTCTCAACAGGGTCTGTGGTTGTACCGGCGACGGAGCTCACGATGGAGATATTTTGATTGGCCAATGCATTAATAAGGGAGGATTTCCCAGCATTGCGCTTGCCAAAAAGTCCAAAGTGCAGTCTTAAGCCTTTTGGTGTTTCTAAGCGACTGGTTGCCATTTTTTTACCTAATAAATAAAAAGGGACTCGCCATATCATAGCGAATCCCTTTTGTTTTAGAGATTACTCAAACGTAACTTTCGTATAAATTAACGCTTTTCGATGTTCGTTTGAATAACGTCTTTAGCAAGCCACTTCGGAGAGTGGTGTTCGGCAGCCTCGTAAGAGATCGTGCCTTCGCCCAAGCCCCAGATGCCCTTGAAGTGTTCCCAAGAGAGCAAGGCGAGCGGGATGTGAGCACCAACAACCATCAAAGAGCAGATGATGGAGCCCCAAACATGGAACATGTACATCCACCAGAAGGCGTTCTTCGGAATCGCCGGAGCGAAGTAAAAGAGCAACCAACCGGTAACGGCCAAAGCGTACATCATGAAGATGAAGATGAGGTAGCTCATCTTTTGGCCGCCGTTGTAACGGCCTTGCGGCGGAACTTCCACCGGACCGAACGGGATACCGAAGAAACGACGCGGGTAGCCACCGAAGTTGCGGAACCACTTGATCGTGTCCATATCCCAGGTCAACAAAGCGTTTAACAACGCCGCGAAGCGATGGGGAGCAAACACCAAGAAACCGAGGAGGTTAAAGGTGTAAACAACTGCGATACCAACGTGCCAGATCATGAGATTGTTGATCGTTTCGTCAGACAAGTCGCAGAAATAAGCCACAGCACCCGTGAAAAGCAAGGCAAACCACGTGATAGCGTTAACGCCGTGGAACACCTTATCAGCGGTGTGGAATCGTAAGATACGTTCAGCCATTAGTGTTCACCTCGCAAAATTGCCAATTGAGAGCGCGGGTAGTAGGACGTATGCAATAAGTCGTGTGCAAGACCTTCGACCGGCTCCGTGTGCATATCAGCGTAGAAACGCATGACAGACGGGTTTTGGTGAGAGTTGGTCAAGTTTTGTTCTTGACACAACTTGTCATCTTTGTAAAGACCGCGTTGACGAGCCTTAATAACGTCGGTGCGACGTTGGAGGAGGTCAACAACGGCGTAGCCCGTGATGCCAATTGCCAAAGCCGTGACACCGGTGACTTTCAAGAAGCCACGACGGCCCAACATGGCCATGGTTTGGCGTTCGGTATATTCATACTTGCGCATTTATTGTCTCCATCCAATTAGATTTGCATCGGGATCGGCAACGTGGGGTTGAGCCATGCTGCGCTGTCCGTGCGAACCGGTTGACCGCCACCGTTGACGCAACCGCCCGGGCAGTTCATCACTTCGATGAAGTGATAACGGTTCTTGTCTTCTTCGATACGACGAAGCACCGTATCAAGACCTTGCAAAGCACCGTTGACAACGCAAACGCGAACTTCAAAGATCTTGCCGCCCAATTCCTTGATAGGCACAGGAATCGTGGCTTCAACGATAGCATCGGTATTACCGCGGACGATCTTGATGTCCGGATCCTTCAATTCTTCACCAGAAAGAACGAAGTAAGCCGTACGCAAAGCAGCTTCCATCACACCACCGGAGTTACCGAAAATCGTACCGGCACCGGTGTAGATTTCCATCGTGCCACGTTCACGCGTCTTCGGCATTTCTAACGGGTTGATACCCTTACGGCGGAAGATTTCTGCGATTTCGCGAGCCGTCACAACGGCATCGATGTCCGGGAAGGACGGCGTATCGGCAGGAATGGCACCCGTCTTGATGAGATGCTTCCAAGCATCGTTCATTTCAGGACGAGAAGCTTCAAAGATCTTAGCCGTGCAAGGCGTCGTAGCGACCATGTAGATGTCACGGGGATCCTTGTTCCACACATACTTAGCAGCCCAGGTCTTAGCGATCGGACCACCCATTTGAACAGGGCTCTTAGCCGTGGACAAATGCGGCAACAAGCCAGCGTGGTACGTTTCACAGTTCTTAACCCAAGCCGGGCAGCAGCTCGTGAAGTGCGGGAACGGATGTTCTGCAGCTTCGGCCACTTCAGGACCGCGATGGCCTAAAACCCAGTATTGGATCTTCTTAATGAATTCCATACCTTCTTCGATAATCGTTTGGTCAGCCGTTTGGTTCACGTCGTAGCAGACGAAACCGGCCTTTTCCAAAGCGTTAACGAATTGTTCGGTCACCAATTCACCAGCCTTAGCACCGAATTCTTCACCGACGGAAACACGAACAGCCGGAGAAGGATGGGAAACGACGAGCGTATTGGGGTCGTCGAGCTTCTTCATGACTTCGTCAACGAAACTCATTTGCTCAATTGCGTTGAAGGGGCAAGCAACCAAGCATTGACCACAAGCGACACAAGCGTCTTCGCGAATGCTGTGAACGACACCCAAGCCACCAGAGATGGCGTGAACCGGGCAAACTTTACGGCAGGTATCACAACCAACGCAATTGCTTTCGTTGATCTTGATGATCCCACGCAATTCACCTTTGCGAAGGTTGCCAACGTATTCCGGTCCGTTTTCACCGTGCGCATTGGGCGGCGGAGCAAACGTATTGACCAATATCGTTTTGGACATAGTTGAAATCTCTCCCAAGATTCAAAAATAAGAGAACGAATCCTGATTGCCAGTGCTTTGTGCACAAACTTTCTGGAATCAGGGATTGTACGTACAATTCCTGTTGACAAGAAAAGGGAGCCCCTTTCTCGCAACGCTGTAAGTATAAACGCAATTAAGGTTCAATTAAGGAAGAAAAAGGACCTCAAGCTATATCCCCAAAGGAGTATAGCTTGAGAGAGGTAAACATTACATGTCGATGGTCGATAAGGGTTTGCGTAATGCAGCTCGGACATTATCCATACCAGAATAAAAGTCCTTCATCATCACAAGACCTAAGAACTTCCCAGTATCGGTTACGATGAGATTGTCGGGATCATTAGGATTGTCTTTAATGGCACCCGCTAAGCGAAGACCTAACATTTCCTTAAATAAGGCTCGATCTAAATCCACGCCGTGGACATCTCGGAAATACTTGCGAGACAGGCGAGCAGCAAAAAGTCCTAAAAGCAAACGGTATTGAAGCACTGAGTGCTTATCAAAGGTGCGACGACGTTCGACCCCCATCTTGCCAGCATTGATTCGTTCGTTATAGCGACGAAGACTGAAGGTATTTACGTAAAGCGAGTTCCCCAAGAAGCTAAAAGCCCCAGAACCCACGCCTAAATATTCATCGTGGTCAACAACGTACTCATCAAACCCTTCATCATTGGAGCGACCGAACGTCCAAGAGGTTAATTGATTGTAGTTCTTGCCCAGCGTATCAAGAATGATGCGGTATTGAGCGGCTAAGTCTGCGGCCGGTGCGGCAATCGTATTGCGGACGCTGCACTTCGTTTGACTCGTTACCATCAGAGGATAGGTTGTGATTTGACGGGGATTGAGCTTCATCAACAGATCAACGTCACGTTGCAAGATCTCTTCTGTTTGACCACGGAAACCGAAAATCATGTCAACGTTACAGATTGGGAAAAGCTCTTGAGCAGCTAGGATGCGCTCGAAAATTTCTTGACCGCTACCAAACTTCTCATAACGCTCTGTCATGCGAAGAATGTTGTCATCAAAGCTTTGGACACCGATTGACATACGGTCAACCAAGCCCTTCAAGTTTTTAAAAGAAGGATTGGCTAAATGGGCCGGGTCCGTTTCACAAGAAACTTCTTTGATGGACGGAAAAAGCGTACGAGCATGTTCGATGGTCTTAATTAACTCATCTTCCAAAATCGTTGTGGTGCCACCGCCGATATACATGGAAGTGAAGTCGTAACCCAACTCCTTGGCCATGTCCATCTCTTTTCGTAAGGAGACAAAGTACTCACGTGCTTTGTATTCTTTGAACAAAAAGCGGTGGAAAGTGCAGTATGAGCAAAGCGTATGGCAAAAGGGGATATGGGCATACATCATGTACTCATGACCAGGCTCTGGAGCCGGGTGTCGATCCAAAATGATAGGATCGAGCACTAAGTCGCGTTCGATGTAGTAATTCATGATGCGGTCGGTGAGACCGATCATCCAATCCGGTAAGAATTTTTCATGTTGTGCCATGGTCACAAGCTCTTTTCCAAGTCATCAAAGGAAATGAATTTTAAAGTAAATTGCCGAATTCTCCTAGCGGTGACCGGCATAAAGCGTGGCAATTTGCGGGGCAAATCGCTCTTCCATTTTCTTGCGTTTAAGTTTCAACGTCGGCGTCAATAGACCATTCTCAATTGTCCAAGGCTCAAACGTCATGTAAACGTTACGAGGCAATGCGTATTGTGGGAAATCTTTGACTGCCGTCTTGATGCGCTTAAGCACAGCATTTTTAGTGACACTCGCAAGTAAGCTTTCCGGATCATTGGGGTCCAAATTCAACGTTGTCGCTAGTTTTTCCCATTCGGTTTTGTTCAATACAACAATGGTCGAGATGAAGGGACGGTTTTCTCCAATAACGTAAGCTTGATCGAACAACGGATCAAATTCAATGGCCAACTCCAAGTCAGAGGGAGGCACTTTTTCGCCAGTACTCGTTACGATGATTTCTTTGATACGACCAACAATACGCAAGAATCCCTTTTCATCAAAGGCACCAACGTCGCCCGTCTTTAAGTAACCGTCTTCGGTAAAGGCGGCACGAGTATCTTCTTCTCGGTTGAAATAACCCTTCATGATGCTGTCGGACTTCACTTGAATTTCGTTGCCTTCTCCCAAGCGAACATCCGTATTTGGCAAAGGTTTACCAACGCTGTCGGGATGGTTATAAGTGAGGCAATTCCCGGCAATAATGGGGCTCGATTCCGTCATACCATAACCTTGGATGATGGGGAGACCCAAGCCACAGAAGACTTTCGCCATCTTGGGGTTAAGAGCTGCGCCACCACTAATGGCGACTTTGAGTTGCCCGCCAAACTGATTTTGCAATGTTTTGGAGACCAATGCGTCAAGAATCGGCCACACAATGGGATCTAGCCATTGGCAAGTGCCTTGCGGGACTTCAATGTCGTATTTGCGACAGAATTGACGCCAGCCGACATCAACAGCCCAATTAAACATGAAACGTGCAAAGTCATTACCTCTAGCCAATTTGGCCTGAACTTTGGCAAAAATTCGTTCGTAAATACGAGGAACAGAGATGATGACATTGGGTCGAATGATGCGGAAATCTTCGGCCAATAACTGAATGGATCGGGTAAAGGCGATGGTGCACCCCATCCCTAAAGGTAAGTAATAGCCTGCCATACGCTCAAACGTGTGAGAGACGGGCAAGAATGATAAAAAGACGTCCCCCGGTCTGGGATAAGGCAAAACAGTCGCGATGGTATTGATGACATTACTGACGACGTTTTTATGGGTAAGCATGACACCTTTTGGACGTCCCGTTGTGCCGGAGGTGTAAACAATGGCTGCCAAGTCATCTTCTTTGGGGCCTTCCGGTAGCGTTGTAACGTCAAAGCCCGTGGCAATCCAACTTTCCAAATCCCAAAGGGTGACATCATCATTGCGATGGGCCGGAGCTGACTCATCGGTAAGAATGACATGCTTGAGGTTAGGCATCGGCGTTTCGGAGAGATAGATAGAGTCCCAACGATTTTGTCGATTGGTCACCAAAACAGAGGCTTCACTGTCGGCGATGATAAAGGCGCTAGAGCCTGCTGTGTCAATAGCGTGAAGCGGAACGGGGACATAACCGTTGGCTAAAACGGCTTGGTCGCAACAGACGGCATCAACCCCGTTGGGTAACAAAATCGCGATGCGAGTACCGGGTTTAAAACCTAATTTGGCAAAAGCACGACGCCATTGTTGGATGCGTTCATATAAATCGCGGTAAGAAATTCGCTCCCAAGTATTGGTACTTCGGTCAAACTGTCGGAGAGCTTCGGTGTGTGGAGCGGCTTGAGCGCGGGCCGGAATAAATTGATCCAAGGTTTTTAGCTGACAAAGTGCTTCAAAACGATTTTGTGAGGTATCGGACACAGCAATCCCCTATGTTTGTAATGTGTCTATTGTAAGTCGAAATGTAAGTGTTTGGACGCCCCTAAAAAGGCGATTTTGTATCCAAGATATGAAAATGGGTGCTGGTTCTGAACCAAGCACCCATCTCAGACTAGGCGTTTTGTGCTTCCACTAACGCTTTTTTGGCTTCTAACTCATCCCATCGGGCATAAGTGGCTTCAATACGTTGTTCCAGCACCGCGAGTTTGTCTGCATTTTCCTTGATTTGATCAGGACTATTGCTCGTAAAGTAAGCTGGATCATTCATTTGTGCCAACATGGTTTCATGGTCGCTTTCTAGCGTCATGAGCAAATCAGGCAACTCTTCAAGTTCTTTGTTTTCTTTGTAGGAAAGTTTTAACTTCTCTTGACGCGGTTTTTTGGGTTGAGTTTTGACAGCAGCAACCTCTTTTTTGTCTTCAGTAGCAACAGGTTGAGGGCGGTAGTGCAACCAATCCGAATAACCACCAACGTATTCACGCCAAAGACCGTCACCTTCGGGTGCTAAAACTTCTGTTACGACATTATCTAGGAATCGACGATCGTGGCTTACAAGAATCAACGTTCCGGGATAATTCTGAAGCGTTTGCTCCAAAAGCTCCAAAGAGTCGATATCCAAGTCATTCGTGGGTTCGTCAAGCACCAAAAGGTTTGCCGGAAGCGCGAAAAGTCTGGCTAATAACAAGCGATTGCGTTCGCCCCCCGAGAGATTCGAGACAGGTACATTGGCTCGACGGGGCGGGAATAAAAAGTCCCCAAGGTAGGCCATAACGTGTTTTTTAACGCCCCCTACCTCTAACCACTCACTTCCTGGAGAGATGGTTTCCGCAACCGTTTTATTGGGGTCTAATTGACCTCGTAATTGGTCAAAGTAAGCGATTTGAAGATTGGTGCCTAATTTCACCGTGCCGCTGTCGGGTTGTGCCTTCCCTAAAATCAATGAAATTAAGGTACTTTTACCGACACCGTTGTGACCGATAAGTCCTAGACGATCGCCTCTGAGCAATTTAAAGTCGAGGTTTTTGACAATCGTTTTATCGCCAAAGGCTTTGCTGACATTTTCAAGTTCAGCGACAATTTTGCCGCTTTTCATGCCCGCATCAATGTTGAGATTGACTTGTCCGAGGCGATCGCGTCGGGCAGCACGTTCTACGCGCAATTGTTCAAGGCGTCTAACACGTCCTTCGTTTCGAGTTCGACGAGCTTCAATGCCCTTTCGAATCCAGACTTCTTCTTGAGCCCAGAATTTATCAAACTTACGACGTTCGACTTCTTCGGCGGCAAGTTCTTCCTCTTTGCGGGCTTCATAGGCCTCAAAATTACCTGGATAGCTTCGGAGAATGCCACGATCTAATTCAACAATGCGAGTAGAGACCGTATCGAGAAAGTTTCGATCGTGAGTGATGACCATGAGTGATTTTGAGTTTTTGTACTCATTTTGAATGAGGTTTTCTAAAATCAAAATCCCATCAATGTCTAAGTGATTGGTGGGTTCATCAAGAAGCAATAAATCTTGAGATAACGCGAAAGCTAAGGCGAGAGCGGCACGCTTTTTCTCACCGCCCGAGGCCTTTTTGGGATCGGCTTGAGCATCAAGCTTGAAACGGTGTAAGTACTCTTCCAAGCGAGCAAGAAGACGCCAATGTTCTCGTTCGTCATGAATCTCATTAATCTTTCCGCGCAGCGTGAGAGACTCAATGAAGGTTTCTGCAGGTGGCAAGAAGGGTTCTTGTTCAACGTAACCCACAGATAAGCCGTCGAGCATTGTCAACGAACCGTCATCGAGTTTTTCAATGCCGGCAACAACTTTAAGTAATGAGCTCTTACCCGTGCCATTGCGACCAATAACACCAATGCGTTCACCGTCATGAACGTTGAGGTTGGCGTGATCCAATAACGGGTGGTCGCCGAATGCCAGTTCGGCGTCTTGTAACGTCAGCAAAGTGGTCATTTTTACGGTGCAATGGGGCGAATTCGAATGTTTTTGAGTCGCTCTTCGGTCACGGCACGAATTTTGTTGGACTCAATAAGGGCCGGTTGAGCCGTGCGTTGAACGGTTGAGCTTTCTAATTGGTTAAAGCTGAGTTTACCGGTAGTGCCTTCGAACTCAATTTGTGTTTGCCACTTCATCCAACGTAATGCCAAGCGATAAGCGTCAACACCCATGGAGAAAAAGCGACGTTCAACAATACGAGCCGGCATCGTGACGCCGAAGCTGGCACGGAAGTCAGAAGCATTATTCTTTAAAACTAAAGGCGCGTCGACAAAACCAACGTTTTGTAAGTCGTAGGTCATTGCGGTGACAGTACCCTGATGGGGATCACCTGGGTTAACCAAGCTTGTCCCCCAAAGGCGTGTCATGCGAGGCAAGCGCGGCGTAATTTGAGCGGCCGTTCGAGCGTCCATTGCTAAGAATGCGGCAAAGTAGGGCGGCTCTTCAAAAACGGCAGCGGAACGATATTCGGCCATTAACTTTTGGTTGCGCAAACGCACGCGTTGATAACCGTATGGGTCTTCAACACGATCGGGCAAAGGTTCAAGCTTTGGCGGCTTGAGGTCAGACTTGATTTCATAAAAATGCGTTTGCGTTTTCATTAATTCCGGTGTCAATACCACTCTTTCATAAGGAATGAGGTTATTGACGAGCTCTTGCTCATAGGCATTAGCAATACGCTTTTCAAGCGGGGAGTCGCTTTCAAAAATCATGACTTTCGGCGGCTCGCCACTGCTGGTGGTTTGCGGCAATGCACTCAAAGCAATTTTGGTAATTTGTGCGACTTCTTGCTCTTGACTCAATGAGTAATTCATTAAAAGTTCGGGCGCAACCAAACCATCGGAGAACTGATTTAAGGCGACGGTCGGTAAAGGTAAAAACGGCAATTGAGCGATTTCGTCAACGGAATCTCGCGTCAAAGGACCAATTGCGATAACAGCGCCCATGAGAGCGGCATCTTGAAGGTGCGAGAGCGCACTTTGTCCCCATTTTCTCGGTAAGGGAAGAATTTCATACGGGGAGCCGTTTTGTTTGTTTTCGGCCTCAATCCCTTGAACCAAAGAAGCGTTGATCGCTTCGTAGGGACTGCCGATTTCAGGCAATAAAATAGCGATTTTTGTCTTTTGACTGATCGAAGTGGTCGGGGCCTCAAAAACCAGTGCAGACGGGTCAATCGCAAACGGTACTGCCGACTGCGAAAAACTGGTTACACTAAAGGTCGCTAAAATAGCCACACTAAGAACTTGAAATAAACGGGTATTCACAATGCAATCCATGACGAACCAATGGTCCGAACAGTTGTTAATGCAAAAAGCGGGGCTTGAGTTACAAAGCTTTCCCAGCTCGGCGCTCTATATCGTTGGGCTTCCCATCGGTAATTCGGCAGACATCACTTTACGTGCCCTATGGATTCTAGCCATGGCGGATGTCGTGGCGGCGGAAGATACGAGAGAAACCAAAAAACTTTTGGAACGTTTTTCCATTTCGGTTCCGACGATAAGTGTACGGGAACACAATGAAATTGCTCAATCCCATATGATAATTGAACGTCTCGAAAAGGGCGAGAGGGTTGCATTAGTAACCGATGCGGGAACGCCCGCTGTCTCTGACCCTGGTGCTCGAGTTGTTCGTGTCGTTCAAGACGCTGGATATCGTGTTATTCCCATTCCGGGCGCCAGTGCTGTTGTCACAGCCTTGTCGGCAGCCGGACTTGAACCTTCGGGTTTCCATTTTGTGGGATTTTTACCCCCTCAAGCTAAAGCTCGGCGCGATGCAATTGCTTCTTTGGCTCGTCAACACGAAAGTTTTGTTCTTTATGAGGCTCCTCACCGCGTGATTGATGTTTTGGTTGATTTAGCAAAAGCCCTGCAACCTGAACGTCGAGTGGTGGTTGCTCGAGAAATTACAAAGAAATTTGAAACTTTCTCAGCCATGCCTGCCTCAGAAGTTGAGGCTTGGGCTAAAACGCATGATCCGCGCGGTGAGTATGTGATTTTGGTCGATGAGTCTAAACAAGAGCAAGGTTTAACCTTAACGGATAAGGACGCTCAATGGGTTTTAGCTTTGGCTCGGGCAATGCCAAGTTCAAAGGCGGCGGCAACGGCTGCCAAGATCACCGGTTTTTCTCGAGATGAAATCTACCAGTGGATCTTGGCTAATAAACCCGCAGATTAAAAGTCCTCTTCTGACTCTTTGTCGCGTAGCGCGTCAGGAATTAAAGCTTGGAAGTCATAAATGGATTTATCCATTAAATGAGACGGAGCGACACGTGTCATACTCATTAAGATGTTATAGATACGACTGTCGTAATCCTGATCCCATTGACGAATCAAAGCTTTGATTTCGGCGCGTTTTTTGTTTTCGATTTTTCGACAAATGTCCTTTGAAACAATTGGATAGTCGCGATATTTCACCCATCGTTCAATTTCGTATTCGCGGACGTAAACGAGCGGGCGAATAATGACATTTTTCCCATCATCGCTTCTTAAAATCGGAGGCATCCCTTTGAGTCGACCGCCATAAAACATGTTCAGTAAAAGCGTGCTGACTATGTCATCCATGTGGTGACCTAAAGCGATTTTGGTAACGCCCATTTCTTTGGCGACGCGATAAATAATGCCACGTCGCAAGCGAGAGCAGACCGAGCACACATTACGTCCTTCGGGAATGACGCGCTGAACAATCGACCAAGTATCTTGGTCTTCAATGTGGTAGGGTACGCCCACTTTTTCCAAATAGTTGGGGATCACTTCTTTGGGAAAATTCGGGAGATGCTGGTCAACGTTTACGGCCAAAATGTCAAAGTGGATAGGTGCGCGCTTTTGC
>DYCH01000071.1:0-8839 GCA_019418235.1 Sutterella sp. | reverse complement strand
CATTAAGACGTCTAAAAGCACATAACTGTCTTTCCCGCCTGACATACAAACCATCACTTTGTCACCTTCTTCAATCATGCCAAAGTCAGTGATGGCTTTACCTGCTAAACGCATAATGCGCTTTTCGTTTTTCTTCTCTGCGACAGACTTTTTGGTGCGAGAAGTTTTTGCTTCTTCTTTGGGTTGAGAAGTTTCTTCGATTGGGGTTCGATCTTCAATAATTTGAATAATGCGATCAGACATTTTTCATCCTAAAAATTTCAACGCCGGCACTATCGACTGTGGGATATGCTTGCGTTTTTTCGCTTCTAACCAACACGGCTCGGACACGCTTGTCAGTTAAGAGGTCTTGAGCGATTTTGTCGATGAGCGTTTCTTGCAAGTCGATATGAGGCCCATCGATAAGGCGATCCACGGCTTCAACAGCTAAGTCGTAGTTATAAGCGTTATTGAGATCGTCATTTTCGTGATCAGTGGTCACAAAAAGTTCAATGTTAATGACAACGGGTTGACGAGCCTCTTTTTCATTGTCGTAAGCACCAATGAAGAGGTCGCGTCGAATGTTTTTTAAAATAATTCGACGGCAGTTGCTCAATTGGGGGTGCAGGTACCAAGTCATAAAAAGTCCTTAATGGCAAGAAGGCGAGCCTCGTGAATACGGTTAGGAATGCCCTTCTTATCAATGGTATTTTGTGCAATCTCAGCAGTGTTGACCGAAGAGATAACTTCTTTTGCTTGACGCCAAATTGAAGCGTTGATGTCTGACATTACTGAAGCCACATTGAGTAATTGCTCATAGCGTTGAGGACGGCGGAAGGCATCACTTTTTTCCATAACGCAAAGAAGTCCCTCGGCGCTAAAGACAAATTCCGTTTTTAATCGATGCCACAAACGACAGAGATCCATGATTTCAGAACTTGGCTTTAATTTTTTGAAAAAGTTGTTAATTGCGTCAATAGATACTGCATTTGCTGTCAAAATGGCAAATTTTTCATTTTCTCCAAAATTTGCATCATGCGCTTGAACTAACTTTTTCAAAGTATCTTTTGTGAGGTTGAGATCGCCCAAAAGGTTTTGACCCAAACCGCAAGCCATTAAAACATTGATGAATTGATCGCAACGTCTGTGACTAAACGCTTTACGCATTTCAAGAAAAACGCGTTCAGGAACAAGAGCATCCGCTTCTCCACATTCAACCATTGTTTTCATTAAATTCATGGTTTCGTTGGCGACGCTAAAATCCTCTAACTTCGCACAAAATCGTGCAACTCTTAAAATTCTGACGGGATCTTCCTTAAAAGCGTCAGAAACATGACGAAGTGTTTTTGATTTGAGATCCGCGAGACCGTTATAAGGGTCGTAGAGCGTTTCGCCTTGCATGGCCATCGCATTGATCGTTAAATCTCGACGGTGAAGGTCTTCTACCAAGGTTACATCGGGCGAAGCGTGGAAAGTAAAGCCATGGTAGCCTGGAGCCACTTTGCGTTCGGTGCGTGCCAATGCATATTCTTCATGAGTTTTCGGGTGCAAAAAGACAGGGAAATCTTTACCAACCGGTAAAAATCCCTTTTCTAACATTTCTTTGGGTGTTGTCCCGACCACGACCCAATCACGATCCCCTTCGGGGATGTCATAGTGAAACTCACTTCTTAAAAAGTGATCTCGGACATAACCGCCAACTAAATAGATTTCCATAATCAGATGGTGTCTTTTGCATCAATGGGTTTAGGGGAAATCGTACCAATAATTTCCGATAAGCGCTTAATGGGCTGTTGACTCGTTTGAGCATATTCCACCATATTGGCCATGACATTTTGTACATAGCCACGCGTTTCCGTAAAGGGGATGGTTTCAATAAAGATAGCGCCTTCGACGGGTTTCGTTAAGGAGGCTCGCCATTGCTTTGCCCGATTGGGGCCGGCGTTGTAGCCCGCAGTCGCCAAAACCATGTTTTGATCAAGGCGGTCAAGTAATGTTCTCAGATAGGCCGTTCCAAATTGAATATTGGTATTGGCCTCATAAATGCTTGAGGGGTCAAAATTCTCAACATTTAAATTGTTGGCAATCCACGTCGCTGTTGCGGGCATGATTTGCATTAAACCGTTAGCACCGACATTCGATTTGGCAATCGAGATGAAGCGAGATTCTTGACGAATTAACCCATAAACCCAATCGTCACGAATACTGTTAACTTTCGAATAGTTTTCAATAAGTGCTTGGTAAGGTTTGGGGTAAAGCAATTCGTGATCAATGGGGAGTCGCTCAGCTACACGCTCCGAAGTATTGATCATACGGTGCCAAATGCCTTTTTGTTGAGCCCATTGAGCGGCAGCAAGAAGGTCTAAAGCAGAAGCCTCACGAACGCCCCAATTCCACTCGCGGTGACCGTATTGCAAGAGGCCCAAGTCGTAAAATTCCGTTGCACGCAAAAAGTGGTTATTACTTGTGCATGCCTTGATGCTCTCTTGAGAAGCACCTGTTGCGCCTGTCGTTTGATAAACGATGGGTAAATGGCGTTGTTCTGCGGCTAATTTCCCATAGAAAGTTCGCACATTTTTAAGTTTGGCGAATTCGTTTTGTGCGGCCTTACTAGAACCTAACTTCTTGAGTGCATAACCTTTCCAATAGATCCAAGCCTCTTTTTGCTTGAGATCCTTAGGTAAATGTGAAATGAATGTGTTGACCTTATTCCATTGAGTTTGTCTCAAAGCACTCCGTACACGCCATTCAAGACAACCTTCAGAGTGAGCCATGTAAGGGCCATAACAAACATTTTTTCCGCCGTTGTCATACCAAGTGAGCGCTTTTGGATCGTGATCAAGAGCTGCAACATAGCCAATGCGTCCCCAAAGAGCGGCCTTCTCTTGAGCGGATAAACGAGAGTTTAATTTTTGAGCAATATTGACAGCCTTGGGATAGTCACTGCGTGAGAGCTGGTAGGCCGCAATCAATGCAACATACTTATCTTGTCGATGAAGCGATCTGAAGTTCTTTTTGTACCATCTCGGAGCGTTACTAAGAGCTTCCTTTGCGTATTTGGGAAGTCGTTTTTTTTCAATTAAGAAATCAACGTAAGTTTGAGCCTCTTTGATTCGTCCTTGTTGAATTAAAACCACCAAGCGAGCAAATGCGCTCGAGGGGATTTTTTCAATCATCAAGCGTGAAAGTTTTTGACAAATATCTAGCCGTGCGTGACGAGCGCTTTTGAGCGTAGATAAGGTTTGTCTTTCGATTTGTTGCAAACGATTGTGATTACTTACTGGTGTTTGGTCAAGACGATGATAAAGCGCCCAACAATCAAATTCGGGATCATCTTGGTTCCAGGCAAGGCGACTTCGCAAAGTTTCAAATTCACCCCATCGTTTTTGCTCATGTAATAAAGGGGCGATGGCTTTTAGCCAGTCTGTTTGAAAACGCTCTGCAACGTATTGATTTTGATTTTTGGCTAAAAAGTCTTGCGCTTCTTTTTCTAGCGTTGGGTCAATCTTGGCTAATTTGGAACGCGTCAAAATGGACCAAGCTTTAACGTAACCATCAAGAACAAAGTTATTCAATAACGTTTGCTCCGGCGAAAGACTGGCAAAGCGTTGCTCTTCAAACGCTTTTTGAAGCATTAAAAATTGTTCTTGCTTCGCAGCTTTTTCTAACGCAATTTCTGTTTGTTCACTTTCATTTTGTGTGTTTTCTGGGGACTCGATGGTGGTTGGACCGCTTGAGCCAAGAAGGACGGACGATTGAGTAGCCATGACGCCAGAGCCAAAACTGATTAACAGCAATGGCATGACGATACGTTTAAAGAAAAAAGGCGTTAGACTCAATGGCATCCCACTACTCTAATCGAAATTCAATGGAAAAATCACAATTACGGCAGAAAATTTTGTTAAAACGTTCAAAAGTGCATACAAATGTGCTTTTAAGCGCAATTCATTCTCATTTAAGAGCTTATCTTCTGAATTCGAATTTCAGGTCGGTGGGGCTATATTGGCCCATTCGAAACGAAATTGATTTGATACCTATTATTCAAACGTTACCGAGGAATTTTCAATGGTTATTGCCGTGCGTTCGTGAGGGAGAAATGAACTTTTATCCCTTCACCATCGGAGATACTTTGGTAAAAGACGAGACAGGGGTTCTTGGACCCAAAATTGGTGCGAGTGTTGTGCCTGAACTTTTATTGGTGCCGTGTTTAGCAATGGACTCTGAAGGGTATCGTTTGGGCTACGGTCAAGGGTGGTATGACCGATATTTGACCGGTCATCCAAACATTTTTACTTTGGGTGTTGTTGCGCAGGAATTTTTTGTTGAGACCCTACCAAGGCAGACACATGATAGGGCCCTCAACGCAGTTGTGACAGAAAATTCGATTAGGCCTTTTTAATGTAAATGCTTCGCCAACTCAGACGCTTCCAGAAGTAGAGTACACAGATGGAGGTAATCACGTAGTAGAACCAATCGGCCGTCCAAACGGTGGCAACCTGTTCAGCCCAATTGGTAATCAAGTAGCAGTATGTGGTGTAGGCAAAAATCGAAATAAACGAAATGATCATCGATTCGCGAGTGGCTCCCAAAAAACCAAACGCTAAAAAGTAGTGATAAGCCGGCACACAAAGCAAGTAAGCAGAAAGCATCACTCGCAACGAATCTACACTGTCAATTCTCAATGACGGAATGTCGGTAAATAAGACCAGTAAAGGCTCTGGGTACACAGCAATTAAGAATGCCAGTGGAATCGTAATGACAAAGGAGAGTTTTAACCCTCGTTTCATCATGGAGTCCACTTCAGCTGCTCGATTTTCTCCAAGCAAATTAGCACCAATAGAGCCGCAAGTCGAACCAAAAGCATGAACAATGATAAACATGAGGTTACTGACCGATCGAACGATATTACTGACAGCTAATGCACGCTCGCCCATGTGTTCAACCCAGACAAAAAAGAGTAACCAACTTGTCATCAACACGGTCTCTTGCATCATCATGTAGCGACCGAGCTTGAAAAGAAGAATTTGAAGTTCTTTATCGGGTTTGGCGTAGTGAAAAAGGCCATATTTTTTGTGGCATTTTTTATAGACGGCGTACACGACAAAAAAGATAACGGCTAAAAATTCTGCCAAGGTGGAGGCGATGGCAGCGCCGGCAATACCAAGGGCGGGGAAAGGTCCGATACCGAAAATAAGGAGGTAGTTTAAAACACAGTTACTCGCTACCATGACAAAGCTTGAGTAGGTCAAAACAGCCGGTTGCAAAATGGCCATGAAAAAGCCACGGAAGGCAATGCAAATGAAGGCAAATCCGATCCCGACCATTCGCCAAACAAAGTAACTGTAGGCTTCCGCACGAACATTGGGTGATTGAATGCCAATTTCGAATAAATACGGAATGACAAAGGGTAAAACGACAGCTAATAAGACAAGGAATGCCGTAAAGAAGTAGAGGCTTTGTACAAAAATCTTCCCGATGAGCGAATAGTCTTTACTGCCGTTAGCAATCCCCATTTGCGATTGAGCAGCAATGCCGTACCCCATCGCAATCATCGTGAAAACAAAAAATCCAATCCCGCCAATGGCAGCTGCACCAACACTGACTTCGCTCACGCGTCCCAAAAAGATCACGTCCGTTAAACCGATAATTTGCTCCAAAACCATGCTCATTAACATGGGCATGGAGAGCTTGAAAATCGATAACGTATTGGTATTAACAGTGTTGGTAGTCATAAGCAAAAATTAAAAAAGGCGCTATCCAAGTATCTCAGATAGCGTCTTTTATCACGACTTAACGTTGAAATTAATAACGATAGGCGTCGCTCTTATAGGGGCCTTCCTTCGGAACGCCGATATAGTCAGCTTGTTCTTGCGTCAATTCAGACAATTGAGCGTTAAAGCTCTTTAATTGCAAACGAGCAACCTTTTCGTCAAGAATCTTCGGCAAAACGTAAACGCCGACAGGATACTTATCCGTGTTGGTGAAGAGTTCGATTTGAGCCAACGTTTGGTTGGCAAAGGAGCTCGACATCACATAGCTCGGGTGGCCCGTGGCGCAACCAAGGTTAACCAAGCGGCCTTCAGCCAACAAAATAATCTTGTTACCAGAGGGCAATTCGATGTGGTCGACTTGGGGCTTAATGTTTTCCCATTGGTATTGGCGCATGCTGGCAACATCAATTTCGCTATCAAAGTGACCGATGTTACAAACGATGGCTTCGTTTTGCATACGAACCATATGGTCGTGAGTAATGACGTTAACGTTACCCGTGGCCGTCACAAAGATATTGGCCTTGTCGCAGGCCCAGTCCATCGTTACAACGCGATAGCCTTCCATGGCAGCTTGCAAAGCACAGATCGGATCCACTTCGACCACCCAAACTTGAGCGGCCAATGCGCGAAGCGCTTGAGCGCAGCCCTTACCCACATCACCGTAACCCACAACCACAGCCACTTTACCAGCGATCATAACGTCGGTAGCGCGCTTGATGCCATCAACCAAGGATTCACGGCAACCGTAGAG
Organism: Sutterella sp.; assembly: GCA_019418235.1. Lineage (GTDB taxonomy): Bacteria > Pseudomonadota > Gammaproteobacteria > Burkholderiales > Burkholderiaceae_F > Aphodousia. The sequence continues at coordinate 2,338 of DYCH01000071.1, read as the reverse complement.
GTTATCGAACTTGGACTTCGTCACAGAGTCATTAACGTTCATGGCCGGGAACTTCAAAGCGCCCTTAGCAGCCATTTGATAAAGACGGTGAACGCCCGTGGTCGTTTCTTCGCTTACGCCCTTAATGTGGACAATACGCTTGGAGTACCATTGGGGATCGATGTCCAAGTGCTTAGCAATGGCGGCATGGAGCATCTTTTCTTCTTCGTTATGAGCTTGGGCGATAACAGAGCGATCTTTTTCAGCTTGAACACCCAAATGCAAAAGTAACGTTGCATCACCACCATCGTCCAAAATCATGTTGGCATAGGTGTCATCACCCCAGTCGAGAATACGGTGGGTGTATTCCCAGTAGTCTTCGATGCTTTCGCCCTTAACGGCAAAAACAGGGATGTTTTCAGCAGCAATCGCGGCAGCGGCATGGTCTTGGGTAGAGAAAATGTTGCAGCTCGCCCAACGCACTTCAGCGCCCAATGCCACTAACGTTTCAATCAAAACGGCCGTTTGAATTGTCATGTGCAAAGAACCGGCAATGCGAGCACCCTTTAACGGTTGTTGTTGGGCATATTCTTCGCGGATAGCCATCAAACCCGGCATTTCCGTTTCGGCGATTTTGATTTCCTTGCGACCCCAGTCTGCTAAACCGATGTCAGCAATCACGTAATTTTGGCTCATGAATGAGACTCCTAAAAAAGAAAATTTTCAAAAGCGAGCGCAGTTATTGTTTCGTCTCAAGCCTGGGAGTTACTCTCGCGCAGCGCTCCTTGAGAATACAAGTCAGGAGGATGATTCACTCCTGAGCTCAAAGTTATTTACTTTTTTCTTCTGCGGCTTGACGCAAAAGATCAAAAGCTTCTTGTAAGTCGCCTCGGGAGACACCATGAGCCATCAAGACAGTCTTGGCTTGCAGTTCACTTTCGTTTTCGACGATACGAATGATGTCTTCAGGGGCATTCAAACCATGAGTCTTTAAGGCTCCGACTGCCATACCGGCATCTCGACCAGAAGCAAAGGCGGCACTCTGCAACAACAATTCGCCCGAAGCGCGGGTGAGTTTGAAGTAGAACTGACCGTCGGCTTCACGATATTGCTTAAAGACGGGGAGACTAACCTTTTGCTTTTTCTCTTCCGTACGACCATTTTGACCGAAAGTGGCAAAGTTGCGAAGACCAACTGCTTTTTTCAATTGAGCAAGGAACGGAGCGGAGATTTGACGTGCTTTCTCAGCACCTTCCAACAAAATTTGCTCAATGCGTTCAGGCTGAGCCATCAACTCTTCATACTTTTGACGCATCGGGCCGATTTCAGATTCGATTTTTTCAAAGAGCTCTTTCTTGGCTTCGCCCCAGCCTAAACCTTCTTCCAAACGACGGCGGAAGTCTGCGTATTCTTCAGGCGTGGAGAAAGCTTCGTAGATGGGCGTCAAGGACGTTGAATCCGGATCTTTGGCTTCGCCCGGCAAACGACTATCCGTCTTAATTTGAGCGATAGCGTCGCTAATGGCCTTGGCACCACCCTCAAAAAGCGGAATGACATTGTTGTAGCTCTTACTCATCTTGCGACCGTCTAAGCCCGGCAAGACTTCGTGAACGGTATCTACAATGGCTTCAGGAAGCGTAAAGAAGGGCTTGTCTTCCGTGGCATACAAGTGATTAAAACGCGTAGCCACGTCGCGAGCCATTTCAATGTGTTGAATTTGGTCTTTGCCCACGGGGACTTTATGGGCGTTAAACATCAAAATGTCGGCAGCCATCAAAATGGGGTAGCTGTAAAGACCCATCGAAATGCCGGCATCGGGATCTTCGTCGTTACCGACATTGGCATCTAGTGCAGCCTTATAGGCATGAGCACGATTCATTTGGCCCTTAGCCGTAACGCACGTTAACATCCAGCTTAAGGCAGGAATTTCAGGAATGTCGCTTTGGCGATAAAAAATGACACGCTTGGGATCGAGACCAGCGGCTAACCAAGTGGCGGCAATTTGAAGACGGCTTCTTTCAATACGGTCAGGATCTTGACACTTAATCAAAGCGTGAAGGTCGGCCATGAAGAAAAAGCTTTGAACATTATCTGCTTGACTAGCTTGAATAGCAGGACGAATGGCACCGACGTAGTTGCCAATGTGCAACGTGCCGGTCGTATTAATACCAGTTAAAACGCGTAAAGTCATTTGAAAATCCAAAAACAAAATAAACAAATATTTTAACTCAAAGTCGGCAAAGCGATAAGAAAAGGTTGTTAGCAAAAAAACAATAAAAAAGCCGCTGAAGTTGGGATTCAGCGGCTTCAGACTGTTGACTAACCCAGGTTTTTAACGAAATCTGGGTTAATTTTTACC
>DYCH01000070.1 GCA_019418235.1 Sutterella sp. | reverse complement strand
CCGGATTGAGAAATCGTCACCACCAACGTCTTAGGATTGGGCACACTCTTGCGATAGCGATATTCGCTCGCAATTTCCACATCACACGGAATACCGGCAATGCCTTCTAACCAATACTTAGAAGTGAGTGCTGCATAGTAGCTCGTCCCGCAAGCAATCATCAAAATGCGCTCAATGCCCTTAAAGATCTCTTCGGCCTTTTCACCAAAGAGCATCGGGGTAATGCCTTCAACAGCTTCCAACGTATCGGCAATGGCGCGCGGTTGTTCAAAGATTTCTTTTTGCATGTAGTGGCGATAAGGCCCTAAGTCCACAGCATTGGAGAAGGCTTCAACTTCACGAACTTCACGCTCAATCGGCAAATACTCCATACCTTCATGCTTATAGATTTGGTAGCCCTCGGGCGTTAATTCGGCAACGTCACCATCTTCTAAATAAATAAAGCGATTCGTTTCACCGGCCAATGCCATCGTATCGGACGCTGCAAACATTTCACCCTCGCCCAAGCCCAACACCAAGGGAGAGCCTTGACGAGCCACAACAACATGCTTGTCATCGTCCTTTGAGAACACAGCAATGGCGTAAGCACCGCGCACACGGTTTAAAGCCGCCTTCACAGCGCCCAACAAATCACCGCTATAGCAGTCACGAACCAAATAGGCCAACACTTCCGTGTCGGTTTGACCACTAAACTGAACGCCCTTGGCTTCTAACTCTTCACGAATTTCTTCGTAGTTTTCGATAATGCCATTGTGAATCAAAGCAATTTCATTACCGGCAAAATGAGGGTGAGCATTCACGACCAAGGGGGCTCCGTGCGTGGCCCAACGTGTGTGGGCAATCCCCAAATGACCCGCCAAGTGGTCTTTTTCAATTTGTTCACAAAGTTCTGCAACGCGAGAAACGCTTCGAACACGCTTTAAGCCTTTATCCCACACGGCCACACCGCAGCTATCATAGCCACGATATTCAAGGCGCTTTAAACCTTGGACCAACAACGGCACGACATCACGATGTTTCGACGTCGCAGCAACAATACCGCACATAGTTCACTTCCTTTTTTGAAGTTATTGTTTCTTGGTCGGACGCTTCCAACCTTGAATCGTTACTTGACGAGCTCGAGATAGGGTCAACTCCCCTTCCGGCGCATTCTTTGTCAAGGTCGTACCGGCCCCTAGCGTAGCACCATTGCCCACGCAAACAGGAGCGACCAATTGAGTGTCAGAACCGATAAAGGCATCGTCGCCAATCGTCGTTCTAAACTTATTCACACCATCATAATTACAGGTGATGGTACCTGCCCCGATATTGACTCGAGCGCCCATATC
>DYCH01000007.1:16431-26177 GCA_019418235.1 Sutterella sp. | reverse complement strand
CATTTGTATTCATATATGTTGATAAAAAGCACACAATATTGTGTATCAGGGCTAGAAATCGTCATCAAATAAGGTTAAAGTGATTGTAAGGAGATTGAAGAATATTTTTCGAGTTTTCGATGATTTTTCTTCACTGACCCGAGCTCTCTCTGCTCGAAGACTGTTGTAAGTGGCCGTTTCGAGACCATGGTTCGCTTTACTGTCACATAGATGTAGAGTTTGAACTGAATTGTAAATTTTTAAATATAAAGGGATAGTTTATGAAGATCCTTATTCCCGTAGATGGTAGCGTTTACAGTGACAATGCGGTTGCTTTTGTTGCCAGTCGTACGACTTTGATCGGCCATGACCCTGAAGTTGTGCTTTTGAATGTTCAACCTCCATTACCGGCTCGCGCCAGTCGTCTTGTTAGTCGCGAAGCACTTTCTGACTACTACGAAGACGAAAGCGAAAAGGCATTCAAGGCTGTCCGCAATATTTTGAAGAAATCCGGCATGAAGGCTGAAGAAGTCTCCAAGATCGGTACGCCGGCTGAAGTGATTGCAGAAATCGCCGAAGAACAAAATGTCGACCTCTTGATCATGGGTTCTCACGGTCGCTCTGCATTGAAGGGCTTGCTCTTTGGTTCTGTGACCAATGCCGTTTTGGCCTTGACGAAGGTTCCGCTTTTGATGTTGCGCGACAAGAGCGCTCCTGAAAAGGATGCTTTGAACGTCGGTATCGCCGTCGACGGTTCTGATTTCGGCACGGCCGCTGTTAATTATGCAATTAAGCAATTGCCTCTCTTCGGTGGCAAGGATGCAACGTTCCATATCATCAATACGGTGAGCGATTATGCCGGTGCCGTTATGCCCGACATGACCGGTATGGCATTGCCCGCCTTGAGCGAAGACGAAGTCGTTGAATTACAAAAGAGCGAATTTGCTGAAGCCGTTAATCCTGTGCTTCCGCTTTTCGAACAAGCCGGTGTTAAGCCCAAGGAAGTTTGCTTGGTCGGTAACCCCGGTGACGAAATCGCTGCTTACTGCAAGAAGCGCGAACTCGATATTTTGGTGATGGGTTCTCACGGTTACGGTCGCTTCAAGAGCGCCGTGATGGGTTCAACTGCCACGCGCATTGCTTCCATTGCCGATATCCCGTTGCTCATTATCCGCAAATAAGACTTGTAATTTAGTCGATTGAGGCAGAAGCCACAGTGCGCGTAACGTACTGTGGCTTTCCTATACTTATGACTTGGCCCACTCAGATTATTAAGATTGTTCTATTAACAGTCATCGTCCATATCGGATGCGTGACCAATCGTGTGACCTGCTCGCTTGATGCGTTACACGAACAGGCCTCTGCGCTCGAAGTGGGCATTATGATGGCGCTTTTTGCCTTTGTTCCGGCCTTATTTGCCATTCGTTGCGGTCAATGGATCGATAACATTGGGCCTAAGAAACCCATCCTTTACGGCGTATTGACCTCAGCCGTAGCGTCCACTATTCCCTCCGTTTTACCAACGAGTGTCTACGGTTTGTGGCCCTTGTACCTCGCCTGCATTATTAATGGTGTAGGTCTGATGCTTTTAGCGATGGCCATTCAACAATTAATCGGCTATCTCTCTAATGATCGCAACCGCACGACTCACTTTGCCATTTTGGCGATGGGCTTTTCGGCAGCCGGTTTCACCGCTCCGATTATTGGTGGGTACTTCATTGATTTCATTAGCTATCGTAGCGCTTATGTCTTTGCACTCTCGACGGCTTTGACCGGCTTATGCATTTTCCTTTTTACCGTCAGAAAACTCTTACCGGATGCATGGAGCAATAAAAAACCTCCCCGTCGCAAGGGCAACTTTGAATTAATGCGCATTCCTCACGTCAGAAACGTCCTGATTGTGAGCTCTTTCATGTCCATGGCTTGGGATTTACAGAACTTCATGATCCCGATTTATGGAACGTCCATCGGATTGAGTGCAACACAAATCGGTTGGATTTTGGGCTTTTTCGCTTCGGCCACCTTTGTCGTTCGACTCTTTATGCCTTGGATTGCCAAGCATTTGACGGAATGGCAAACGCTCACCTTTGCCTTTAGCTTTGGGGCTTTGAGCTACTTCCTCTTCCCACTTTTTGATGACTTCTATGCTCTTTGTGCCGTGGCGTTTCTCTTGGGCTTAGCGCTCGGGTCTTCACAGCCCAATGTGATGTCACTCCTTCATACCCAATCGCCCGAAGGCCGTGTAGGCGAAGCATTGGGATTACGCACGATGCTCATTAATGTCTGTCACACCACATTGCCGATTTTATTTGGTGCCGCTGGGACCGTGATTGGTGCGGGAGCAGTACTAATGAGCGTGGCAAGCCTCATGGGAGGCGTCGCTTGGTTTACGACGCGCTGCCAAAAGGTCTCAAAAGTGGTTCAGATGGAAGAAAAAAATTAACTATTCTTCGATGATTGTGATGGTGGGTTCCGGTGTTTCTTCATGGAAATCCACTTCCACCGTCTCACCCAACACCTTCTTTAAGTGTTTCTTGAGTTTTTCCAACGTGCTCTTTTCAATGGGAGCCGGGGCTTTGGCATTGACTTCAAGAACTAATCCCTGAGGCTTTCTCACAAAGCGCGCCTCTTTGACTAAAGAGCGATGCGTGCGATCCAAGTTTTCAGCCAAGAAAAGCGAAAGACCGGCCATCTTTTCAGCTTGTGTCACCACGGAGCCTTCGAGGAACTGCGGTAAAGTCGATGACGGTCGTCCGTGCATAAAGACCATGCGTGCCATCACCAAAATTTCATGTTCTGTAAATCCCAAAAGGGAACTGTGGCGCACTAAATAGGCCCCATGCTCATGATGGCGATCGTAACCAATATCAATACCAATGTCGTGCATGCGTGCCGCATAACCCAAAAGCTCTTCTAAGCCCTCTTGAGTCGCACATAATTTTTCTTCAATAGCGGATGCATAGATACCCAATGCCAATTGCTTTAAGTGTTTGGCATGGGGCTTTTGATAGTGATGACGTTTTGCTAAACGCTTCACACTCTTGCGGCGCCAATAGTTTTCTTTCTGGCCTTCTTTGGGGTAGTGACGTTCGATGTAATCAACCACCTGACCGTCTTGCAGGTTGCTTGCGGTCACGATGACGCTATCGAGCTTTAAGGCTTTTAATAATTGCACCAAAATGGCTGCGCCACCCACAATCACTTCAGCTCGAGCGGGACTCAATCCAGCTTGGGTACGGCGTTGCGCCATGGTCATTTGACACAGGGTTTTGGCTGCGTTTTCTAAATCCGCTAACGGTAACACCACCCCTTCGGGACACACTTCTAAGGGATTAGTCGTTGCTCGTTGCGATTGAGCAAAAGCCATTAAAGCTTGAGCCGTCCCGCTACTGGCAACTGCAGCTCGGTAATCGACAGCTTTAATATCAGCTAACGCATATTGCATCTTTCGCAAGGCCAAAGCTTGCATCTTTTCAAAAACGGTTGAGCTCACCTTCCCCGTCTTGGTTTGGGTAAAGGCGTCCGTTACCATCACACAACCGACATTTAAGCTCTCAAGCACTTCGATGTCACTACGAGAAGACACAGAGAGCTCCGTACTGCCACCACCGATATCGATAAAAAGGAAAGCGTCTTTCGTTTTGGGGAAGGCATCCCAAATCCCCACACGGATCAAGCGAGCCTCTTCCTCACCGGAAATAACACTTAAGTTCATGCCGGTTTTGGCTTTAACTTCATCAACAAAGGCTTGACTATTTTTGGCAATGCGAAGCGCAGCCGTCCCAACGGCCACGATTTCCTTTACACCGAAAGACTCACAAACCTTCACAAACTCATTTAAGCACGTGAGCGCACGAGTCATGGCTTGGGGTTGAAGTTCTTTCGTTTCAAAGGCCTTCTCCCCTAAACGAACCATGCTTTTGACGCGATCGAGAATCGTCACACGACCGCGAACATCAAATTCCACAATCGTTAAACGCGATGAGTTACTGCCCAAGTCCACAAATCCCACACGTTTAACGGTCGGATTAGGACGAACAAAACCCGTTGTTTCTAGTTGCTCATCTTTTAAATCGGTATAAGCTTTCTGCGTCATAGCCACTGACCTTTTCCCTTAGTAGAGGTGCTTTGTATGGTGCGTTGCACTTTGAGAATCAATACGCTTATTAGCTCTCATGGAGCGCAAACGCGTGTACGTACCATCGGCATTCATCTGCCAAGCTTGTTCCGTATCGTTTAATTGCAATTGCAAGATGCGTTCCATGATGTTTTTACGAATCTTAGCGCTAGTAATTGGCGCCAGCACTTCAATACGACCATTGAGGTTACGGTTCATCATGTCGGCACTGCCAATGTACATTTGCTCATCGCCATTGTGGTTAAACCAATACACACGAGCGTGCTCAAGGTAGCGACCCACAATAGAGCGAACAGTAATGTTTTCTGACAAACCGGGAACCCCGGGGCGCAAGCAACAAATACCGCGCACCAAACATTCAATTTTCACGCCAGCCAATGATGCGCGATAAAGTTCAGCAATGATGCCACCATCGACCAATTGGTTGCACTTCAAGATAATGTGACCATTGCCATGCTCTTGATGCAGGCGGATTTCGTCATCTATTAATTTCATCATAGACGGACGCAACGTATTGGGCGAAACCAAAATCTTGCGATAGGCATCGACTCGACCGCAACCGGTCATCACGTTAAACAAATCCGTCACATCAGCGCAGATATCTTCATCATCGGTCAAAATGCCCAAGTCCGTGTAAATCTTGGCTGACGACGCATTGTAGTTACCCGTTGCTACGTGAACATAGCGACGAATGCCATCGGCTTCGCGACGCACGACCAAGCAAAGTTTGGCGTGGATCTTTAAGCCCACAAAACCATAAACCACATTGACGCCTGCGCGTTCCAACTCTTCGGCCCAGTTAATATTTCGTTCTTCGTCAAAGCGAGCCTTTAATTCCACCACGGCCGTTACTTGCTTGCCACGACGACGGGCTTCTAACAAACTGCGGATAACCGGCGAGTCGCTGCCGCAACGGTAAAGCGTTTGTTTAATGGCAACGACCTTCGGGTCGCGTGCGGCTTGTTCAATGAAGTTGAGCACACCTTGGAAGCGATCGTAGGGGTGATACATCACGATGTCTTGCTTGCGAATGGCAGCAAAACAGTCGTTTTCCATATCCAACTCTTTCACGAGTTTCGTGCGATCGGGCTTATATTGCAACTTCGGTCGATCAATGCAACCGAGTCCCATGAAAGCAGAAAATGCTAACGGGATCTTTTGCTTATAGACTTGGTGAGGTTTAACGTCCAAGTATTCAATCAAAAGGTCAGCCAAACGAACCGGAATCCCGCGCCCCATTTCAACGCGGATGATGTCACCAAAGCGACGTTGATCCACGTAGTCGCGGACAGCTGCCAACAAGTCATCGGCTTCGTCTTCTTCAATTTCTACGTCGGTGTTACGCGTGACTCGGAATTGACCCACCGCTTTAACATTAAAGCCCGGGAAGAGTCGATGCATACGCTCCTCAACCAAGTCTTCAATCAAAACGACATCAACTTCGGTGTAACCCGGATCAAAACTCAAATCAGGATGAATCTCTTCCTTGCCGTGTGGCAAGAAAAGGAATCGCGGTAAGTTATCCGGACACTTCAAGCGTGCATGACGAACATCCTTGGGATTTTTCGCATCCACCAACTCCATAATGAAGTTGATGCTCAAATTGGAAACGAGCGGGAAGGGGTGGCCGGAGTCAATCACTTGTGGCGTTAAGACCGGATAGATATCGCTATCGTAGAACGCATCCAACGCCTGACGCTTTTTCTCGGCGAGATCTGCGTATTTGACGATACGAATGGCCTTTTTATCCAGTGCCGGCACAATTTGTTTTTTCCAAACAAGCTCAGCTTCATCGCAAATTTCACGAACGCGACGACCAATTTCTGAGAATTGACGGCGAGGCGAAAGTTTGTCAGCGCCCGTCGGATCGGCACCACTTTGCACTTGCTTCCAAACGTTGGCTACGCGCACCATGAAAAATTCATCGAGATTGTTATAAAAAATCGACAAGAATTTCACGCGTTCCAAAAGCGGAACGGTTGCGTCTTTAGCTTGCTCTAAAACCTTGCTATCAAAATCAATCCAGTTGATTTCACGATTTAAGTAGTAGGCAGGATCGGTCACATCCACGAGCTCTGCGCTCGAAGAAACATTGACACTTTTGACAGTTTTGGCAGGTTTGGCAGAAGATGAGGTCTTCGTGCGACGCACGACCGGCTTTTTAGTGGCTCGAGCAGGAGTTTTCACCTCGTCCTTTTTGACCGGTTCTTCACTCACAACTAACTTAATCTCTGCATTTTCGGAGGGCATAAGAGTTCCTTACTTAACAAGTACTTTAAGTGCACATTGTGACGTAACAATATGACAATCAGGTGACACTTTCACTATTACTTTTACTTTTACTTTAACACTATCAGTTTGATTTTTTGACGCCAAAGTAAGCAAAAGCCCCGAAAATCTTCGAGGCCTTTGTCAAAGAACAATTACTTTAAACCAAATACTGCTGCTAACTCATCGGTATTGAGGTTTTCGTCAAAGGGAATGAATTCTCCCTTAGCGTTTTTAAAGACCCCATAGGGCACGGCTCGACAACCGCTTCGGCGATGCAATTTGGTATTTGTCCAAACCTTTTGACGCACATCCATCGGCAACTTCGTAATGTCGTACTGAAGACCACGGAAGTTGGGATCACGGAAGTGCACGTGATGCTCTTCAAGCTTGGCAAAGGGGTCTTTGGCCGTCAAAATGACGGTAGCTTGCGGATCCGAGTGCGGATTCATAAAGGCAATCGGGAAAAACGTGATTTGAACACGATCCAACAGGGGGCGCAAACGATCCATCAAACGAATGCAATCAGGGCATTGCGTATCGAAAATGACATACGCTTTGGGGCTGCCGGCGGCAGCAGAATTGGTAAACCCAGTACCGTCTTTTTCCAAAGACTCGTACATTTTTTTGCCGTCCCAAATCGGAGGGACAACAGCGGGCTTGGCTTGGGCAACACTCGTTGCCAACAAACCGACCAAACCGGTCAAGAGGGCTTCTCGGCGATTGATTGACATTCGTTTTCCTTATTCTTCGTTAATTAAACCATCGGTTTTTCAATCTTAACGCCGAAGTCGAACAAAATGGCGAAAAGTTAACATTTTTAAGCGATTTTCCCTCAGTATCCTTTGTTAGAATATGGGGGTTAAAAATTTCGAAAAGTCGTACCCGAGATTGCTCGGAGCTTATACCTTATGGCTGCAGTATTGAGAATTTTGATTGTTGAAAATGACGCTCATATCCGTGATCGTATGGAGCGCGTCATTGGTGCTGAAAAAGACATTCGCATCATCGGCACTGCCGAAACAAAATCGGCCGCTAAAAAACTCATTGAAACCTATCCCTTTGAGACGCTTATCATTGATTTGACCTTGCCCGATGGTTTTGGTCTTGAAATCGTCTCTATGGTCAATGAAAAATACCCCGAAAGCGATGTGATGATTTTGGCCAATAGCGAAGACGATCCCCACATTGTTAGCGCCATCGAAGCCGGTGCAACGGGTTACGTTTTAAAGTCTGCAATTGAATCCGACATCATCAATGCCGTTCGCCTTTTGCAAGCCGGTGGCTCTCCCGTGAGTCCTAATGTGGCCAAAAGTGTTTTGCGAGCACTGTGCACCAATTCCACTGTTGTGACTGAAAAAGTTCCCACCGCTGTACCACATCCCCTTTCTGAGCGCGAAACTGAAATTTTGCGTCTCTTGGCCAAAGGCATGAGCTTTAATGAAATCGGTAATATTTTGGCGATTTCTCCTCATACGGTCACGGCGCACATTAAAAAGATTTACCGAAAGCTTCAAGTTCACTCTCGCGGTGAAGCCGTTTACGAAGCCGCTCAAATGGGCATCATTCCTTAAATTTCATCATGGCTAATTGGTTAACCTTTCTTCTTTGTGTGAGCTCGGTAGCGATCACCTTTGCAATTACCACAGTTTTAGCCCACCGAACACATCCTCACGCCCGTCATGAACGCGTGTTAGGTCTGGGTTTTGCGATTGCGCTCGTCACCCTTTGTGCTTGGATTGCCTCTGATCTCCTATCGCCACTCTCGGTATTAACGCAAGGCGTTTTAACCGTAACGGCCGTTCTCATTTGTGTTGGCTATGCCTACGTTGTTTTAGAGTCTCGCTCCATTTTGCGCTATGCCGGGGTGGGCTTTGCAATCGTCCTTTGGCTTGTGGCTTTAGCTAGTGATGCATTCTCAGCCTCCAACTACCTTCCTTGGGCAACGTCTTTGGTTGGTGTTACGGCAAGCATTAACTTCTTGGGTCACTTATTGCGTGCCCGCGTTAACAAAGCCCTTTTGCGAGCACCGAAAGAGGCTCGCTTGAGAGCCCCCAATGTGCGAGGACAAGAACTGGCTTATCACAGTGTGCGATTGTTTTTAGACAACCCTACTCTTGCCCAATCCGTCGATGGACAAAAAATTTTAGAAGGTCTTACACTTTCTTCCGATGATCTTCCTGCACTGATTTCTCGCTTAATGAAAGATTTCGCCGGCGACATTCCACTTGAAGAAAATGTCTCTGACATCACGATTAAAAAGACGTATTTTTTAAGTGCCCTTTACCCCTTGATTGCAATTTGGGCACACGTCTTCAAAGAAACGCGACCACTCGTGCAATCCTACCGCTACCACTTATCATTTGATGCGGAAAATATTTGGTTGGACATCGATGGACAAACACAGGATTCCAACGAATTGGATACTCGCGCTTTAAAGAAATTTATTTACGATCAAAGTGCGGATCTGGTTGATGTGGAACTCAAAGACAAAGAGCTTCACGTTCGCATCGGCTATCGCCTTCCCTATTAAAAAATTATTCTTTAAATACGAAAGGAACTTATGACTGCAAAATCCCTCTTTGCGGCCTCTTTGGGTTGCATCCTCACGTCAATCTCTGCTCAAGCATTTGCAGAGAAGGCTTGGCCTGAGGCTAAAGAAATTCGTTTGGTGGTACCTTTCCCTGCCGGTGGCGGAGCCGATACATTGGCTCGCATCATTGCGCCGGAATTAGCCACGCGACTCGGTCAAACCGTCATTGTTGAAAACATTGCAGGCGCCGGTGGCAGTCTCGGTACTGAACAAGCCTCTCGTGCGAAAAATGACGGCTACACTCTGCTTTATGTCACCAACGGTACTCTTGGTACCAACCCTGCGCTTTATCCCCACGTTGGTTACGATCCGCTCAAAGACTTTGCTCCTGTTGCCCGCTTAACTGAAATCGCCATGGTGATGAGCGTCAATCCCAAGCGTCACAGTGAAACATCTTTGAAAGACTTTTTAAATAAAGCCAAAGCAAGTTCTGAGCCTTTTACCTTTTCGTCAGCCGGCAACGGCACAACGAGTCACTTAGCAGGCGTCATGCTCTCCAACCTCACGGGGATAAAGTTTGAACATATCCCGTACCGAGGAGGCGCCGCCAGTATGACCGATATGTTAGGTGGTCGCATTGACTTTACGATTGACGTAGCTCCCAATACATTAGTGCACGTTGATGCCAACAAACTCACGGCATTGGGTAGTGGTAGCGCGCAACCGTTAAAATCTCATCCTGAGATTATTCCGATTGCAAAAACGGTTCCTGGGTTCGAGCTTTTTGCTTGGGACGGCATTGTGGTACAAAAAGGTACCAATCCCAAG
>DYCH01000007.1:0-16421 GCA_019418235.1 Sutterella sp. | reverse complement strand
GCTTATTTAAACCGTGGTGCCGAAGTCGTTGAAAGCACGCCCGATGGTTTCCGAGTCTTTATCAAATCGGAAACGAAGAAATGGGCTGACTTAGTCCACACGTCTAAAACAAAACTTGATTAACTATTTTTTCAGGAACTATCAAAAATGACTGAAACGAATCAATTAAAGCCAATTCCCGATTGGGAAAGTTTCGGTGAATTTACCGACATCATCTATGAAAAAGCCGAAGGCATTGCCAAGTTAACGATCAACCGTCCGCACGTACGTAACGCCTTCCGTCCTGAAACAGTGCAAGAACTCTGCCAAGCCTTTAGTGATGCCCGTGAAGACCCGTCCATCGGCGTCATCATCTTAACGGGTGCCGGCCCCTTGGCCTTTTGCTCAGGCGGTGACCAAAAGGTGCGCGGCAATGGCGGTTATGTCGGTCATGACGGCGTGCCTCGCTTAAATGTTTTGGATTTCCAACGCATGATCCGTACGTGCCCGAAACCCGTGATCGCCATGGTGGCTGGCTACGCCATCGGCGGTGGCCACGTGTTGCACATGTTGTGCGACTTAACGATTGCTGCCGATAACGCTCGCTTCGGTCAAACGGGTCCCCGCGTGGGGAGTTTTGACGGTGGCTGGGGCGCATCTTACATGGCCCGTTTGGTCGGTCAAAAGAAGGCTCGTGAAATTTGGTTCCTCTGCCGTCAATACGATGCTCAACAAGCCCTCGATATGGGGTTGGTGAACACGGTAGTGCCGCTTGATAAGCTTGAAGAAGAAACGGTGCAATGGTGCCGTGAAATCTTAGCCAATAGCCCCATCGCTATTCGTTGCTTGAAGGCAGCATTGAATGCCGACTGCGACGGTCAAGCCGGCTTGCAAGAGTTGGCCGGTAACGCCACGTTGCTCTACTACATGACCGAAGAAGGCAAGGAAGGCAAAAACGCTTTCTTGGAAAAGCGTCGCCCGGACTTCACGAAGTTCCCGCGTTTGCCGTAAACCATACGTCATGCAAAAGCCTTTTTCCATTATCACGGCCGCCACAGATGCCCCCGAGACCATTGGGATTCGCTGTGGCGGACAGGATTATTCGTTTGCCAAACTTGCGCTCCTGACGCAAAACTGCATGGCACGTTTGGAAAACACCGGTGTGTTGCCCCCCAAAGGGCAGCCCTACATCGTTGAGGGTAAAAATTCGGTCGAAACGGTCATTGAGCTTTATGCATTGATGGAGTTAGGGGTGCCGGCTTTAATGCTACATCCCAAACTCACACCCACTGAACGTCGCGTTCTTTTAGAAAGCATCGCCAATATCACGGATCCGCTTCCTGATAATTGCGTGGCGGTTCTCTTTACGTCGGGCACCACGGGACTGCCGAAACCGGCCATCATCACCGAGGATATGCTATTGGCCTCTGCCAACGAAAGCGCTAAAAATTTGGGGTGGCAAGACGATGACTGTTGGCAACTTTGTATGTCGCTTACGCGCATTGGCGGACTTTCTATTTTGACTCGCTGCCTTTTGGCTCGTAAAACCGTGGCGATTTCGCCCTTATTTGATGCAAAGTCTTTTGTGCAAGCGTTAAAAGACGATCATGTAACGATCACCAGTATCGTCCCCACGATGCTTACCAAGATTTTCGAGGTCTTTCCTCAGTGGACGGTACCGGAACATCTTCGCGTGATTTTATTAGGCGGATCTTCGGCAACCGATAAGCTTTTAGCCAAAGCGCACGAACAGCATCTGCCCATTGTCACCACATACGGAATGACGGAGACCTGTTCACACGTTGTGATGACGCCTTACGCTGAACGTTTTGAACTTCAAAGCGGTTCCGGCAAAGTGTTGCCCAACAGTCGCGTACGAATTCATCATCAACAAATTGAAGTGGCCTCTCCGATGCGAACACCGGGTTACTGGGGGCGTCCACCGCTTGACCATGAGTGGTTTGAAACGGGTGACTTAGGGGACTTTGATGAAGAGGGGCGATTGCACGTTTATGCCCGTCGTCATGACTTAATTTTGACCGCCGGCGAAAACGTCTATCCTTTGGAAGTGGAAAATCTTCTTGCTCGCTCCCCTTTCATTAAAGAGGCGCTCGTTGTGGGCGAACCCAACGAAACGTGGGGCGCCATCGTGTGTGCGTTAATTGTTCCGGAAAACAATACACATCCGACGCTTGAAGACATTCGACGTTTTTGTAAGGAAAACATTTCGGCTTATAAGTGCCCTCGTAAAGTGGCCTTTGTCGAGGCGTTGCCCGTCAATAGCGCCGATAAGCCCGATCGTCGTTCAGCGGTATTAAAGCAATTTACGTTGCATCCATTGCACTACAAGAGCTCGAAATAGGACGAATCGGAGTGTTTCAAAGCACTCCGATTTGTTTCCAACCTTAACGATATCGGCACGATAGGCCTTTTCTCATTAAGATTAGAGTGTTATTTCAACGCATCCGGTCATGTTTAAAAAAGCTCTCATTTCAGCCCTTTGCACAACCATTGCGCTCACTCCGATGAGTGCGTGGGCTGTTCGTGAGCCTGCAACCCAGTCGCTTAACCTCAATCTGCCCAGCATGGGGGCGGTAGCGGGCACGGAAATGTCCCCGTCTGAAGAACAAGCCTTGGGGGATGAAATCATGACGCACATCCGTGCCGATGATGCTTACCTCAATGATGCTGAAACACTCGAATACCTCAATCGCTTAGGCTACCGCTTAGCCAGCGTTTCGCAATCGCATACCTACAATTTCTTTTTCTATCCGCTCATTGATAAGTCCTTAAACGCTTTTGCGATTCCCGGTGGCTACATTGCGGTGCACACCGGTCTGATCGTCGCTGCACAAACCGAAAGTGAATTAGCCGGTGTCGTTGCTCACGAAATCGGTCACGTCTCTCAGCGCCACATTGCTCGCATGATTGACGAGCAACGCAACAATATGGCGATCACCATCGGTTCTTTGCTCTTGGCCTTATTAGCGGCTCGAGCGGGAAGCGGTAACGCGGCCGCCGGTATTGCGATGGGCGGTCAAGCCGCGCTTATTCAAAAGCAATTGGGTTACTCAAGAAGCGCTGAACGCGAAGCTGACCGTGTCGGTTTAAATTCTTTAGCCAACGCCGGTTTTGATCCCAAAGGGATGGAAAACTTCTTTGCTCGACTTCAACAAAATAATCGCTATTACGAATCAGCGTCGCCTGCTTATTTGAGCACCCACCCGCTGACGGTCGAGCGTATCAGCGATATAGAAAACCGTACGCAACAATTGGGCAATCGCGCGCACACGGACTCCATGGACTTTCTCTTGATTCAGCAACGCATGCGAGTATTGCAAGAAAGTTCACACAACGAACGATTAAAAGTCGAAAAAGAAATACGAGACGACTTGGCAAGCGCTAAAAATCAACGTCAAAAAATTGCTCTAACCTATGGTTTATCGGTGGCCAATCGCCGATTGGGTAAGGGATCTGAGGCCAAGCGTCTTGCTAATGAAGCGGTTCGTTTGGGTGGCAAACTCCCGATTTTGGAAAAGAACCAATCGGAGTGTCTTTTCCTTTTTGGCAACGCCAATGAAAAACGCCAAGCTTTGCGTCAAGCTAAAAATCTTGTGGACAATAACCCGTTATCAGAAATGGCCGTCAAGCTTTACGCCAATGAGCTTTATGAACTCAAGCGCTATAACGACGTCTTAAAGTTTATGCGCTCTCAACAAGCCATCAGCCGTCAAAGCGAAGCCTATAACGCCATTGCCGCTCGTTGCTACAAAGAACTCAATCAAAACAGCGCTCACCATCAAGCCGTGGGCGACATGTACTTGGCGCGCGGTGACAAACGTGCCGCTGAATACCAGTTTAATCTCGCTCAACAAGCCAATGACGGTGACTACTACCTCATGAGTCAAGTCGATGCGAAGTTGCGCCAAGTTCGTCAAGAAATTCTCGACGACAAAAAATTCAAAGAAAAATAGCCGTTTCGGCGCCTCTTGAGCTTTTTGTTTCTCACCCAAAAATGGGATAATTAAGTGTTTATTCCCTATCGGATTATTAAAAATGGCTATTGAAGATTATTTAACGATTGCACCGAAAACCGATGAGATTATTGAAACGGACGCCGTCATTGTTGGTGCCGGCCCTGTCGGTCTTTTCCAAGTTTTTGAATTGGGTCTTTTGGAAATGAAAGCTCACGTTGTTGACTCCCTTAAGATGGTGGGCGGTCAATGCATGGAGCTTTATGAACATAAGCCTATTTACGACATTCCCGCCGTGCCTGTTTGCACGTCGCGAGAATTAACAGAAAATCTTCTCAAGCAAATTCATCCCTTCGGCCCCCAATTCCACTTGGGTGAAGAAGTGACAACGGTCAATAAGCAAGAAGACGGTCGTTTCTTTGTTGAAACGGACAAGGGCACCCGCTTTATGACAAAGACCGTCTTTATTGCTGCCGGCGTCGGCAGCTTCCAACCCAAGCGCTTGACGGTGCCGGGCATTGCCAAGTTTGAAGGAACTCAACTTCACTACCACGTCAAAGATCCAGAACTCTTTGCCGGTAAAAACATCGTTATCTGCGGCGGTGGTGACTCGGCTCTCGACTGGACGTTAAATTTAGTGGGCAAAGCCGAAAGCGTCATTCTTTTGCACCGTCGTGATGGTTTCCGCGCTCAAACGGCTTCTGTTAACAAGATGCGTGAATTGTGCGAAAACTGGGAAATGCAATTCGAAGTCGGCCAAATCACAGGCTTTGAAGAAAAAGACGGTAAGCTCACGGAAATTCGCGTCACGGGCGACGATGGTGTGGTTCGCCGTATGCCGCTTGATCACTTGTTGGTCTTCTTTGGTTTGTCTCCGAAGTTGGGCCCCATTGCCGATTGGGGTCTTGAAATCTATCGCAAGCAAATCGTGGTCGATACGGAAAAATTCCAATCCTCGATCCCCGGCATTTTTGCCGTGGGTGACATCAACACCTATCCGGGTAAGAAGAAGTTGATTTTGTCCGGCTTCCACGAATGTGCCTTGGCTGCTTTTGCAGCTGCCGACATTGTCTATCCGGAAAAGAAAACCTTATTGCAATACACGACAACGAGTCCAAAGTTGCACAAGGTTTTAGGGGTTGAAACGCCTGAGTTAGATTAATCGCTCAAACTTTTAACACTAGACAATAAGGGGTTTCGATTCATATTTTTTCGAAACCTCTTTTTTCTTTCTGCTCAACACTAGATAGAACCGCTTACGACCTTAGAAAAAATTTAAGTAAAAAACCTTATTTTTGGGCAAATGTCGTTAAGATTGCGCGAATGGTGGCGAAATGACCATCAACAATCTCCCTGAACTTTAAAGAAGACACAAATGCCTAAACGTATCATGATTCGTTTTGCGAAGCCTTTTTTACAAGCTTCGCTCGTTAAACAAATTCTTATTGGCTTGCTTTTAGGGGTGCTTTGCGCTTACGTTGCACCGCCTCTTGCCATTTCAAGTGCATTTTTAGGTTCTCTTTTCATTTCAGCCTTAAAAGCCGTGGCCCCTTTGTTGGTGTTTGTTTTGGTGATGTCTGCCATTGCCAATCACAATGTTGAAACACGCGCACACATTAAACCCGTCCTCGTTTTGTATGTCATCGGCACCTTTGGAGCTGCGTTAATCGCTGTGGTTGCCAGTTTCATCTTTCCGACGCACATTATGTTGGTATCAGCCGACTCGCAAACGACTGCCATCGGTGGTGTCCAAGAAGTGTTGCGCAATATGCTTTTGGCCGTCGTTGACAATCCCGTCAATGCATTGTTGAAGGCCAACTTTATCGGCATTTTGGCTTGGGCAACCGGTTTAGGTTTAGCTTTGCGCCACGCCTCTAACGCCTCCCGTGAATTCATGGCTGACCTCTCTCGAGGCGTTGAATTTGTTGTGAGCGTCGTTATTCGCTTCGCTCCGGTTGGGATTTTCGGCTTGGTTGCGAGCACTGTTGCCACAACGGGTTTAGAAGTCTTTGAAGGTTACGTACAGATTTTGGCCGTGCTTTTAGGTTGCATGGCGTTTGTGGCTTTGGTTCTTAACCCCTTCTTGGTTTGGGTCGCAACGCACCGCAACCCCTACCCATTAACGCTTGCCACCTTGCGTGAAAGTGGTGTGATGGCGTTCTTTACCCGCTCATCTGCCGCCAATATCCCAGTCAATATGGGGATGTGCCGTCGTTTGAATTTGGACGAAGCCACGTATTCGATCACGATCCCGTTGGGTGCCACCATCAATATGGCCGGTGCCGCCATTACGATTACGGTGTTGACGTTGGCCGCTGCTCACAGCTTAAATATTGAAGTCAGTTTCGTTTCTGCCGTGATTTTAAGTTTTGTAGCCTCCATCTGTGCTTGTGGGACATCGGGCGTACCCGGTGGCTCTTTGATGTTGATTCCCCTGGCTTGTGGCTTATTTGGCATTGACTCGTCGGTTGCCATGGAAGTCGTGGCCGTTGGTTTTATCATCAGCGTTTTACAAGACTCAACGGAAACGGGTTTGAACTCTTCGTCTGACGTTTTATTTACGGCGGCTGCCTGCATGAGAGCAGAACGCATTGCGATTGAAGAGGATCGCAAAGGTCGAGATGTCCGTGAATTGAGATAGTCTCTCGGAAGCAAGAAAAGCGCTACAGTGTTCGTTAACATGTAGCGCTTTTTTGAGTAAAAATTGAACTTGACTTTCGATTTTATCGAAACCAGACTTTCGATTTTATCCGAGGTCGACTTTCGGATTTATCCAAACCAATTCCTTACAAATCAATGAGATAGTTTTTTAGAGCTCTTTTTTGAGGAAAAATACCCTAGAAAATTTGGAAGTTTCCAAAATTCAAATTTTGGTATTTTTTGAATTATCGCTCCGGCCCGCCATCGCCAAAAACAACCTTCCACAAAGCGCGAACATCCGCAATTTCAGACTCAAACGCCTTCGAATCCACTCTCACGCTCCCCAAGCCATGCTCTAACCGATACGTACGCTGAACGTTGCGATATTTGCGATAAATCCCTGCACATCGTGCGGCCAAATCGTTATCAATTAAGCCGATGCGCCCTGCCATTTCCAATAACAAAATATTTCCGAAATTATTCGTTAATTCAGGATGCTCGTGCGAGTAAACCAACACCATCGCTTGAACCGCAAATTCAATATCCACCATGCCGCCACGATCGTGCTTGACGTCAAATAAGGACGTGCCGTTGGGGTGACCTTCGAGCATTTTGCTGCGCATCTCTGAGACGTCTCGTAAGACTTTTTGGGCGTCTCTCGGCAACTTTAATAGCTCTTCGCGTTCTTTCTCAAACGCGGCTCCGATTTCTCGATCACCTGCGCAGAATCGAGCGCGCGTTAACGCTTGGTGTTCCCAAGGCCACGCCCCTGTTCCGTCTTCGTTGCGTTGGTAACGACGGAACATTTCCAAGGAAGAAACCACCAAACCGTTTTCTCCGTTGGGACGCAAACGTAAATCCACATCAAACAAAATACCGGAAGAGGTCTGAACCGTAAGCCAACTCATCATGCGACGCACTAAACGCGTGTAGTTTTTTGAGGCTTCAGGAGACTCGTCATCATAGAGATAGATTAGGTCTAAGTCGGAAGCGTAACTAAGTTCCTTCCCCCCTAACTTCCCGTAGGCAATGACCGCAAATTTGGGGACATCACAGTGGCGACTTGCAACGGTGTTCCAGGCCAACGTAATGACAATTTCAATTACGGCATCAGCCAAGGCTGACAATTGGTCTGCCAAGCGCTCAACCGTAAATCGACCTTCGAGATCGGCCACCAAGAGTTTAAAAACCGCCCCATGGTGAGCATCTCGAATGATGTTCATTTGCGACTCTTGATCGTCGGCTGCCTCTTGGAGTTGTTCCCACAATTCGTCTTGCCAGTCACTCCAATCCACCGTTGTGAAATTGTCCCAAACAACATTGCGCTCATCGACCAATTCGTCCAAAACAATCGGATGCGCAATCAAGTATTCAGCAATGGCCGCGCTTGACTTTAAAACGCGCGCCACCTTCTCACACACGGGCGGGAATTGAATCAAAAGCGACACATAGGTACTGCGACCGGCAATCACTTCCAATAAATCAATGAAACGCAAGAAAATCTTATCGGGCGCCGTACCGTCGGACTCATTGGCCAAATCTTTGCATAGACCAACAATCCGTTTAACCAGTTGCGCCATTCGAGCTTGTGCGGCTTCTGTTTGGGCCGCCAAGAATTTCGAGCGCATCAGATTTAAGACTCTGAAAGCGCACGTGGTCGGATCTGCGTAGCCCAAAGATTTAAATTGTTCTTCTAATTCGGGAGCTGCCCTTTCAAAGCCTTCAGCCCAACCCTGAGGCCAATCATCTTCTTCGGATTCATCCTTTTCACCCACTTTGAAAATAGCTTCAAAGCAATTGGATACGTAATCACGAATCTGCGTCAAACGAGAGAGCATTTCCTGGGGTTCAACGCCCATCAACTGTGCCACCTTTTGTACTTGATCGTCCTCTGTCGGTAAACGATGCGTTTGTTGATCATCTAAATACTGAATGGCATGTTCCATATTGCGCAAAAAGAGATACGCATCGGATAAGGCCTGAGCTTGTTCTTCCTTGATGACACCATGTTTAGCCAAAAGTGGCAGCGTCTCTAAGGTGTTTTTGCCTCGAAGTTGAGGTTCACGCCCGCCGCGGATCACTTGAAACGTTTGCGTAATGAATTCAATTTCTCGAATACCGCCACGCCCCAACTTAATGTTGATGCCTAAATCTTTGCCGGCTTCACGACGCACGGTTTCGGCACGAATGAGTTTATGAAGATTCGATAGTGCGCTAATGGCATTAAAGTCCACATACTTTCTGAAAACAAACGGACGGACAATGTCTTGGAGGTGTTTTTTTTGTTCTTCAAATGCTTCACTTGAAGAAAAAACCGGTTCATTGACCACTCGAGATTTCAACCAAGCAAAACGTTCCCATTCGCGCCCTTGAACATAAAGGTATTCTTCGAGCATGTCGTTGCTGACGCAAATTGGCCCAGAATCGCCATTGGGACGTAAACGCATATCGACTCGAAACACAAAACCGGCACCGGAAATTTCTGACAAAGCCGGAATGACCTTTTTACTTAAGCGTTCGAAAAACTCCATATTGGAGAGTTCTTTTCGAGGCTGAGGGCAACGCTCGCAAGGCTGACAACGACCTTGCTCATCAAAAACGAAAATTAAATCGATGTCGGAGCTGACGTTGAGTTCTTCTCCGCCCAATTTCCCCATCCCAACCACTAACAAATCTTGAGGAACGCCTTCCATGGAAGTGGGGACACCAAAGCGCGTGGAAAGTTTGATGGCATGAGCTTTCACAACAGCATTAATGGCGACTTCTGCCAAATCCGTCATGGTGCGCACCACTTCAAAATAATCGGCCCGCTTTAAGGCATTGCGAGCCACAAGCGTCATCAGAACTTCTCGTCTCAAGATGCGGAGAGCAGCTTCTAATTCCTCGGTTTCTTCAATGCCTGCAATAAAAGCCAGCATTTTTTCACGCGAAAAAACGTCACTGGCTTTCTCATCAAGCCACGCTAAACGTTCCTCCTCACTCATAAGAGGATTCGCACTGATAAGCGCACGTTTAATGAAGTGAGATACGTCAGGAAGCGTTTGAAGAGTCAGGGATTGCATAGCCGTCTCAAATACAAGTCATTTGAGCAGTTTAACGCAAAAAAACACTGTGAAAAAATTTGTTGCTTTCTGGGTCTTGAAAATACGCTCAAAGTCCCAAAAATCAGCCTTCGGTGTGGTAAAGTTTGTACTGTTTTAGGAGTCTGTATTGGCAGATAAATCCGTACCTTCAACCCAATCCCAAAATCGTATGCTGTTCAAGCGTGTTTTTCACTGGAAAAACCTCTTGCGCTTGGCAGGGTGGGGGTTGCTGTTTATCTATGCTTTTATTGCCCTTGTTCTGACGATTACGCGCTTTTGGGTCATCCCCAATATCGATAAATACTATCCCGAGTTAGAGACGTATCTGGAAAATCAACTCAATACTGAAATTGATGTAGATAGTATTTCTGCCGATTGGCGCTTTATTGTTCCTCGCTTAACGATTACCAATATGACGCTCTCTCGCCACGGGGAGAAAGCGTCTTTGACGTTACCTAAAGTTCAAGTAACGTTTTCTTTAGAGTCGCTCTTTAAATTGCGTCCGGTCACAAGCCGTATCGTCATTATCAATCCCAATCTTCAAATTGAACGCCTGACAACGCACGTCTTCAATATCGGTGGCTTCACAATCGATACGGCATCCGTTGAGCAAAACGCAACGGGTGAATCGCATACCTTCGAGGGACGTTCGAGCACTCCCCTTGTTTTTGATTTTCTTTTAAACCAAAGACATATTGAAATTAACAACGGTCACTTCAGCTACCTTGACTGCACGGAAGCCTCTCCTAAGAGTGTTCAATTAACGAACACCAATTTCCTCCTGCACCGCTACAGCATGGCATGGAAGGCTGGCTTTCAATCAACATTAATCGGTACACAAAAAACGTATTTGGATTTACGAGCCAACTTTAAAGAGCGAATGTTTGGTGAAAACAATCGCCTTCACAATTTATACGGTACCGTGTACGCCAACATCCCTGACGTTGACTTTGGGTTAATTGCCAATCGCCTCAATTTGGATCATTTCGTGCAAAAAGGCCATGGACAAACCTCTGTCTGGATGACTTTTGAAGATCTGCGCCCAAGCTCCATCACCTCTGACATTTCGCTCTCTGATGTCAGTATCCGTTGGACCCCGAAAGGCAAACCTTTTGAATTTGATTCTTTCCAAGGTCGAATTGAACAAACGTTGAGTGACAATAACTTTTTAAAGATCAAGTCACACGATGTCATTGTCAAACCGAAGAACCAAGAACCCTATTATTTGGGCGACGCTCAACTTCAAGCGTTTCTCAAAGACGGTTCTTTCTACGATGGCGAATTGAAACTTGAGTTTTTTGATTTGCAAGCCTTATCAACGATTGGCTTACAGTTGCCATTACCACAAAAAGGGCGCGAAGTTATCCGTCAATTTGATGCCTCCGGCCTCATTGAAAACTTCGATAGTACTTGGCGAGGTAACATCAACAACCCGTCTCAGTACGAATTGAGCCTAGCCTTTAAGGGACTTTCAATCTCCGGTCTGCCGATTGAAAACAATGCACTTAAAAATGCAGGATTTAGAAATCTGTCCGGTCACGTTTCCTTAAATGAAAAAGGTGGGGAACTCACGCTTGATGCACCGGGCAGTCGACTCGATTTCCCCGGTATTTTTGCTGAAAACCGACTCGCCTTCGATACCTTAAAACTTAATGGTTCGTGGGTCATGGCCCCGGTCGTTGAATTTAAATTTGAAGATCTGATTGCAAGCAACACTGATGCTTCCGTACAACTTCACGGTGGTTGGACAAATACGGGAGACTTGGGCACGTTGGAGGTCAGAGGCAATATTCAATACCTTAACGCAAAGAGTGCCTACCGTTATGTCCCGATTGTTGCGGGCGGTTGGGGCACAAATAATTGGTTAAAGGGCGCTTTGCAAGGCGGTATTGCACGCAATTCCAAAGTAGATGTTTATGGCCCGTTGCGCCAATTCCCCTTCAAGAATTCTGAAAACCCCGATTACATCTTCCGCATTGCCGGCAATGTTGAAGACGTCACCTTGGATTACCTGCCTTCGATGAAAAAAGATGCGAAAGGTCAATGGATTCCCGGTGATTGGCCTCAAATTCGCCAAATTCACGGCACGTTAGCTTTTGAAGCCGACTCAATGGTTGTCAATGTCAGTCGGGCTCGCACCAAAGAGGGCGCTCTTCTTCATGAAGTCACCGCTGAAATTCCGTCTTACGGCGCTGATGGTGTTCCACTTTTGATTACGGGCCACGCCAGAGGCGCTCTGTCAGCCATGGCTGACTACGTCAATCAAAGCCCTATTTCGGGCATGATTGGCCACGCTTTAGAAAACAGTCAATCCAAGGGCGATGCCGCATTGAATTTGGAATTGATGATTCCTATTACCGAGGCTCATAAAACGGAAGTTAAAGGTGAAGTTCACCTTGATAACAATTTCGTTCACCTCGATAAAGTACCTCCGATGGATAAAGCCAATGGCTCAGTCATCTTTAGTGAAAAAGGTGTTTGGGCGCCTAAACTAACCGCTGAAGTCCATGGTAAACCTGTTGCCGGTTCAATCAATACGGCTGAAGACGGGAAAATTTCGATTCTCGCAAGTGGTGTGGTGGATGCTCCCATGGTATCCAAAATCATTGACTCCCCCGCTTCGACTTCGCTTTTAGACTTTATTGAAGGTGAAGCCTACGCCAACGTTCGCGTTGACATCCAAAATGGCGTTTCTGTTCACGTCAATAGCGCCCTGATGGGAGCCTACACAAGCCTACCGGCCCCGCTCAATAAGCTAAAAGACGATGTCTGGCCACTTACCTTTGAGATGACACCTTGCACCAATACGAAAGAATGCAGCAGTCGTATGCGATTAAGTGTGCAAGATCATCTATTAAAGATGGATGTCCTTTACGATTCCACCGAGCGTGGTTTGAAGGCTGACCGAGGCTACTTTGCCATCAACACGCCCGTTGAAACCATTCCGTCACAAACGGGTTTGTCCCTTTATATCAACACGCCTAACTTGCTTTGGAGTGAATGGGGTCCCATCCTTTCTCACATTACACAAAAGCGTGACACAGATCCCAATGCTGATTTAAAAACCATGACGCTTAATCGTGTGGTTGCTAATATCAACCACTTGGACTATAACGGCATGATTTTCAGTAAAGTCAATGTCAACGCCGCCTCCAACCGTCAAGATGTCTGGAATGCAAGTTTTGCCTCCAATTTATTTAAGGGACAATTAAAGTGGACGCCCGGCACACAAGGCAAACACGACCTGGTTAACGCGCAATTTGATTATTTGACGATTCCTCAGAAAAAGTTGGTTGACGGTACTTTGAAGTTGGTTCCAAAGGCCACGGAATCGTTACCGAGTTTGACGCTTAGTATCGGTCAATTGAAGTACATCGATTATGATCTTGGTCGCTTGACACTGTCGGCACAAAATAGAGGTTTTGGTTCTGAACAGTCTTGGGCATTGGAGCAATTTGAACTTCAAACGCCTGAGGCAAAGCTGTCGGCCAACGGCTTGTGGAACTCTGGCAATAAGAAAGACTCTCGTACAACGCTTAATGCAACGCTTGATATCAATGACGTTGGTGAGCTTTTGGATCGTGCCCACTATCAAAAAGCCATTAAAGACGGCAGTGGTCAAATCAATGCCCAATTGCAATGGCAAGGGGCGCCGGTGGACTTCAATACCGAAACGCTTAACGGTCAGGTCGCCACGCAACTCATTTCCGGTCAAATCACCCAAGTTGAGCCCGGCGCGGGACGCTTGATGTCTTTGATGAGTTTGCAACAATTACTTCGTCGTTTTGCATTGGACTTCCGCGATGTGGTAGGTCAAGGTTTTGTCTTTGATACGATCAACGGCACCATTGATATTAATAACGGTTTAGCTACGTCGAATACGCTAAGAATCGTAGGTCCGCAAGCATCTATTTTGAGTCAAGGCTGGTTAGACCTTAATAATTTGACGCAAAAGGTTAAAATTTCCGTTATCCCGGACATTAGCTTTAGCGGTGCTTCGATTGCATTGGCTGTTGCCAATCCGCTATTAGGCGTGGGTAGCTTCTTAGCCCAATTGGCGCTTCAAGCTCCTTTGTCCCAATTATTTAGTGTTGAATACGAAGTAACGGGCACAATCGATAAACCCGTTATTCAAAAGGTAGACGGTAAACAAACCACAGCTTCGGCTCAAGCCCCTTAGAAAAGGTAAAGAACAATGAGAATAGCAGCATGCCAAATGGCCTCTTCGACAAACATTGAACAAAATGTCCAGACCGCTATCGGTCTCATTCGATCTGCCGCACAAAGCGGAGCAGAGTTAATTGTTCTGCCTGAAAATTTTGCTTATATGCCCAAAGAAGACAAGGAGCTTTTAGCCATTGCTGAAGTCCCCGGTCACGGGCCGATTCAAGAAGCCATGAGTAAAGTGGCCAAAGAGCAACAGATTTGGTTGGTTGCCGGCACCATTGCACTCAAAGGTGACGATGATCAACACTTCATCGATGCTTGCATTGTCTACGGTCCCGATGGCGAAACGATTACTCGCTACGACAAGATTCACTTGTTCAAATTTGAACGAGACAATGAAAGTTATGACGAGAACAACACAACACAACCCGGTCATGAAGCCAAAAACTTTGAAATGGCCAGTTGGGAAGGCGTTTGGAAGGTGGGTTTAGGCGTTTGCTTTGACTTGCGCTTCCCGGAGTTGTTCCGTCTCTTAGGTAACCCCGACATTATTGCGCTTCCGGCCTGCTTTACGTCCTTTACGGGACGCGCTCACTGGGAAACGTTGGTTCGCGCTCGCGCGATTGAAAACCAATGCTACGTTTTGGCTTGCGCTCAAGGTGGACGTCATGAAAATGGTCGTCAAACGTGGGGGCATACCCTTTTGATTGACCCATGGGGCACAACCGTTGCCGAACTCACGCAAGGCGAAGGGGTTCTTTTGGGCGAAATTCACGAAAGTCGAATTCGCCACACCCGAGCCATTTTGCCGGCACTTAAGAGTAAAGTAGCCGAAATTACACCCGCCGAATGAGTTATCAACCGTTAAAATAACTGTTGGAACTTTTGAAGCACTCGTTTATTGAGGATAAATTTTGTTTAAGCTCGTTACACCTATTGTGTTGCTGACCAAGTTGTTGATGGGGGCTTATCCCCAGTGGAAGGGCTGTGCACCTTCTAAGCGTCAGCGCATCTACTTTGCCAATCACACGAGTCACTTAGACACAATTGTGCTTTGGTCTTCGCTTCCGCCTGAAATTCGTTGTCATACGCGCCCTGTGGCTGCCAAGGATTATTGGGTCAAAGGTGCCATTCGTCGTCGCATCGCCATTAAAGAACTCAACGTGGTGTTGGTCGACCGTCGCCGTGCCGAAGGCAGTGACCCGATGGAACCTTTGCGCGAATGCTTGCGTGAAGGCTCTTCGATGATTATCTTCCCGGAAGGCACGCGTCGCCCTCAAGCCACGCCTAGCGAATTTAAGTCCGGCATTTGGCGCTTGGCTAAAGAGTTTCCCGATGTTGAACTTATTCCCGTTTACATCGAAAACTTGCACCGTGCCATGCCCAAAGGCGCATTGATTCCTGTGCCTACGATCTGTTCTGTTCGCTTTGGTGCCCCCTTACCCTTTACGGCAGAGGATCCAAAGGAAGAATTTTTAGCGCGCGCCCGCGACGCTGTCATTAAGTTGTCGGAGCAATAAGATGCGTTTAGGTATTACTCTTTCTGAAACCTACCAACTCGTTCTTCTCGTTTTGGTATTGTTGATTGCGTTTGGTACGAGCTACGGTCAATGGGCCGTACGTAAGGCCACGAGTGCAGAACAAATCGAACGCATCCGCGTTTTGAACTCTCGTATCCGTGCCGGTTGGTGGTTGATTTTATTTTTCGCTATCGCCTTCTGGGGTGGCATGAATTTCCTATTGGTCATTTTTGCCTTCATCTCCTTTTTGACGTTTAGAGAATTTGTAGCTCTCACTCCGACCAAACAATCGGACCACTGGGCATTGGTGGTATCTTTCTACATCGTGATCCCCTTGCAATACATCTTGATTGCTTGGGACCAATACTTGCTCTTTACGCTCTTTATTCCGGTGTATCTGTTCTTACTTTTGCCGATTTTGATGTCCATTGGTAATGACAGTGACCTCTTCTTGGAACGCGTTGCCAAGATTCAATGGGGCTTGATGTTAAGTGTGTACTGTGTTAGCCACGCTCCAGCCTTAATGAACTTTGAAATCGTTCGTTTCGGTTCCAACGCTTCCTTGATGTTGCTCTTTTTCCTCTTGATCGTCTTTATCGGTGATTTGTTTGTCGTTATGGCAAGCTCTTACTTCGGTGGCAAGACCTTAAGAGACAATCCGCATAAGACCGTTAAGGGCATTGCCGTGGGTGGTTTGGTCGCTATTTTGTTAGGCTATGCCCTTTTCTGGATGACGCCCTTTAGAACGTGGCAAGCCTTGGTGATGGCTTTTGCTATCGTGGCCTGTGGCGCCATGGGTGACATTGTGATTGCTTCCATTAAGCGCTCCTTGGGTAGTCGCTTCATGGACGGCGATAAATATTTGGGACGTGGTACGCTCGAACGCTTGGCACCCTTGATGTTTGCCGCTCCCGTTTACTATCACATCACGCAAAACTACTTCAATATCGTTTGGTAGTAAAAGTTAATATTTTCAAAGAAGCTCTGGAAAGCAATTTCCGGAGCTTCAGACTGTTGACTAACCCAGGTTTTTAACGAAATCTGGGTTAATTTTTACC
>DYCH01000069.1 GCA_019418235.1 Sutterella sp. | reverse complement strand
GTTGTGACCGCAGCAGCAACAATGGACGCTGCCGGCGGCATCGATTTCCTCGTTCGTGTGGCCGAGCGCATTATTCGTGCTAATCCAAAAAATATTACGATTGTTGCTCCGCTCGTGACTTGGTTATTTACTTTCTTGTCTGGTACGGGTCACGTTGTTTACCCATTGCAACCGGTCATTTACGAAACGGCTATTGCGGCCGGTATTCGACCTGAACGTCCGATGGCAGTGGCAACCATTGCCAGTCAACAATCCATTACGGCTTCGCCTGTGTCGGCTGCTACTGCTGCTATGCTCGGCCTTTTTGCCGCCCGTGGTTGGACGGAGTGGGGATTAGCAGAAATCTTGATTGTCTGCGTTCCTTCCACTTTATTGGGTGTTTTGGTAGCAGGGATTTGCTCTTTAGGCGTTGGGAAAAATTTAGCTGACGATCCTGAATATTTGGCTCGTCTTAAAGCCGGTCTTATTCCGAAACCTCAACCAATCGCTAATCGTCCGCCTTTATCAAAAAGCGCGAAGATTTCTGCCTGCATTTTCCTCTTAGGTGTGGGTTGTACGATTTTGGCGGGTTTTGTGCCGAGTATTCGTACGTTACCCGGAGCCACTGCACCGTTAGGCATGGCAACGGTGTTGGAAATTTTTATGTTGGTGGTAGCTGCTGCTATTTTGGTTTTCTGCAAGCCCAATGTCGCAAAGATCGTCTCAACGCCCACAATGCGTGCGGGGATTGTTGCTTTAATCGGTATCTTTGGTTTGGCTTGGTTAGGGGACAGTTTTGTGGCTGCACACAAACAAGTTATTTTGGATTCCTTTGGCAGCCTTGTTCAAGTTCGTCCTTGGGCCTTTGCTTTTGTATTATTTGCTGTTTCTGTTTTGCTTTATTCTCAGGCTGCAACCGCTCGAGCCGTGATGCCGATCGGTATTGCCATGGGGTTGGGCCCTGCGACCTTAATCGGGATGTTCCCTGCTGTTAACGGCTACTTCTTTATTCCGACCTATGGTTCATTAGTGGCGGCTATTTCTTTTGACTTGTCTGGCACAACCCGTATTGGCAAATACGTGCTCAATCACTCATTTATGATGCCGGGTTTGGTCTCCACCATTGTGGCCGTCACTACAGGGCTTGCCATCGGCAATTTCCTCTAATCATACATTTCAATTTCTCGCAAGCAGACTGTTAACCGCGTAGGTTCCAGTCTGCTTTGTTGTTTGGCTGAGTTGCTTGTCTAAAAAGGAAGGTAATGCAGCATGTGAGCAAAATCCCTACCGTGCAGTTAAGACTGAAGTACTTGGTAAATGGCGCATCAACCAGACCAACGATCCCGAAACTAGCTAATGTCGCCACAGCCGAGAAAAAGAGCAAAATGGTATTTTTTGAACCGTAGTCGCGGTTGGTTTGGTAGGCCAATGAGATTGACATCCCAACGCCATATACGACAACGAGGGCGATGGCACTAGTGAGTGAGAAGGGGATCTTGAACCAACTTAAAATGGCAATCATGCCTAATGATCCAACCAATGGTGGGAAAACGATTCGCCAACTGTCTAAACCATAGTGAAAGAGACTTAACGTGATGGAAGTCACCACGAGTAAGAGATAGATCCCAGTGATAAAGAAACGACTGTCATTTAATGTCACCTTTTGCGTCTCAATCGTATCAATAAATGTTACGCCACTGAGAGCCTCGGCTAAGGCTTTGAGTTGAGGAATCATCGGTTCAGAGATGCCTGCAACCTGAACAATTGAGCTATAGCGCCCATGATGATCGCCTAACCATAGATGGCGAACAGGGGAAGAGAAAGCGGATTCGTACCACTGATCAAAGTTAATTGGCGGTTGGGTATTCATGTTGGGGTGAATGGTGTAATCCAACATAGTGTTAAGTGGCTCTTGAATGCGATGAAAAAGTTCCTCACGAAGTTTCTTCACATGATCAGCGCGCTCGTTCGAAGGTAGCCATTTAGAGACGCATGTCGTTGTCATGTCGTTAAAACGTCGTTGAACAAACCCCATACGCAACGCTTCTTCGTTCATGAGTGTCTCTTGAGCAGAACCTGAACTCACCAAGAAAAATCGTTGAGAACTCGGCAACATCAGCATTTGTTCAACTCGAGCATTATCCAATTGCACTGATAAGGGGATTTCAAATGCTTGACTCTGATTCTGGTCTGCTTCCAGAAGATAAAAACCGGTAGAGATCACAAAAAGCGTGATCAGCGTGTAGCCCAAAATATCAAAGGGTGTTTTTTGCCAACGCTTTAACGACAAACGAGGCCAGTATCGGCCGATGTGATCAATGCGTTCATTTCTAAAACTTTGTTGGTCACTCTCAATTTGACTCAAGGGGTAACAAACAATGAGAGTAATGTGGCAGGAAAGGACTGCCGCAATCATGAAAACTGAAAACTCTTGCCAAACGGGAATCGGAACGAACCAGAGAACACCAAAAGAGATGCATTCAATGAGGGTGATCCAACATAGTACCGGAAGCGCTAATTCAAGGCATTTTTGAGCACTAACATTGGGATGCCGGTGATGAATGAACGAGACGTAAGCCACATTCATAAAGCAGATTCCGACAAAACTTACACCAAGCGTTAAAGTCCAAAGTGTAAATTGCTTAAAAAATACAATGCAAGCAAGGCCTGCACCGACGAGACCGACTGCGGTGCAAAGAAGCATCAACATGGGCAGCACATTGGATTTCGTCCATCGTTGAGCTAAAAGGCCAAAAAAGATCATCAGAATAATTAAAACAGCCAGCAAGTCTTGGAGATTTTGAGTAGCGGTGACTGCACTGGTATAGGGTTGGCCACGCACAAGTATTTGAGCGTCAGGATTGATCTCACGGACGATTTCTCGCAATTGGTCAACCGAACGAATAAATGCGAGGGGATTAATGCTTTTTAAGTCCTTGGGAGCCTGATAAAAGGACATGGCCCAAACGTAGTCGTCAGCGTAAAGTTTAAGCGTTTCACCCGTGGTCAGAATGGTGCTTTTGGGAATACGCTTTTGTACCCACCGAGCAAAAAAGCCCAAGGGGTCATCGACTTTGGCAATGTAGCCGTTGTTACCTATTGTTGTTAAGCTGGCGACACCTTTGGCAAGTAACTCTTCATCGGAGGTATTGACGGCATCCAATTGATCGCGCATCGACATGAGACTTTTACTGATGCCGCGGTAATAGGACAAAGTATCGTTAATGTCTAACGCTTCCCATTGAACGTTCTCAAGTTCTGCAGGTGGCGACCATTTCGCATTGATGCGTGCAACATAGGACTCAAAGTCTTGAGCGTGTGAGATGGGAAAACCCACCATGAAAATGGTGCGATAGTCATGCAGATAGGACAACCGATCGGTGGCTTGTGCTACCACGTCCTCATAAACGACGTTAGGGCGGGTGGCAGCGAGATCGTGATGGATGCCGTTAACACTCAAGAAGCGAACTTGGAAAAGGACGGCAAACAAAACGAGCAGTAACCAAAATCCTGCGAGAACTTTCCAAGAGATAGAGACACTTTTACGGGTTATCAAGTTCGGCCTCCTCGAAACTTGTGCTCTTGTCGCTAAACGTGACATTTTGGAGCTCTAAAAGTGTGATATCACCCGAAAAATATTCCACGGTGATTTCTTCGGCAAAACTATTTCCTCGAACGGTTATGCGTTTAATCAGAAGATTGGTGACACTTGAATTGGGCAAAAGAATAAATTCCCACCCGGTGCTGTCAAACTTGGAGAGAACTTGGAAATCCAACGATAAGACATCAAGGTTGCCGGACATGATGATCCAAAGCAACCGGTTAATCATACTCGTGGTAGCGCTGGCACGCTGCTCAATACGTTTACCATTGATGTACAAATAAACCGACAATTCCTGATTGTTGTAGATTGTTGTGGTGCGAATCGGTTCAAGTGTTCGCCACATCATGGCTTTGTTGCGCCAAAAGATGAAGTTACCCGAGCTCTCAAACGGTTTGTTGACGTTAAGTAAATATTGCGATTGCTTAAAAGTGCCTCGGACCATGCGATCCGTGACGGCCAAACGGGTGATATCGTTTGCCACCGATGCATAAGCCGTGCCCATCAATGCAAGGAGCACGACCAAAAGCCAGCGAGTAAAGAAATGCTTTTTCAGTAACATCGGTACAAGGAATCTTTTTCAACCATCCCCTAATTCTAAGCGATTTGGCAAAGATACAGGCTATGACTGATGCCTAAATTGTGATGAACATCGACGACTTTTAAGCCTGCGGCTTCAATGATGTCAATGAGCTCATTTTTAGCAAAAAAGCGCGAGTTGCCGTTAGCAAGTACCGTGAAGTAAAGCGAGGTTGCCGTCAGACTTAAAGCCGATGTTGTGTTACGTTGTTCGTCCCACAAAGGCTCGAGAATCGCAATTTCGCCTCCGTCTTTTAAAGCCTCTTTGGCGCGCACCAAAATGCTAATCGCTTCTTCTCGACTGAAGCAGTCTAAGAATTGACTCATCCAAATTAAATCAGCTTTTCTCGAAGTATTAAGTTGAGCATCAAAATCAAGCCAATTAATCGCAAAACCCGAGATGCGATTTTGCTCATCAATGGTGAGTTCGGGATTGGCGCGCATCAATTGCAATTGCTCGGGTAAATCCACGATTGTCGCTGTGGCTTGAGTCCACGTATTTAAAGCCATCTTTGTAAAACGACCCGTATTGCCACCAATATCAAAGAAGTGCTCAATCGGGCGATTTTTTAGGAGATTGAGTGCCGCTCGGAAAGCCGTGTCGGAGTGAAAATGATCAAAAGCAAACCAAGAGGCTTTTGTTTCAGTGGGCAAGTCTTTGATGTGTGGGTAGATGGTGCGCCATTGGGGATCAAACACTTTGAGACCGCAAGGTTTGCCATCTCGAATCGCGTCGTGCGTGTGTTTTAATGCGTTGTAATTGACGTCATTTGAGAAATTGAGATTGACTTCTGTCATGGCGTCATAGATGAGGCACTCGCCCGTTTTGGTGAGTCGGTAGCGGTTATTCTCATCACGTTTCAACACATCGGCGCAACTTAACAATTCAACCAAAACCTGTACACCATAGGGACTCACTTGGGTTTGTTCGGATAATTCCGAAATACTCATCGGTTTCTCAGCTTGACCCAATAAGGGCAAGATTCCACAGTCTCTAGCTGCAATCGTGGCTTGGAAAATAAAAGGTGCGAAAGCAATCTTTTGTGCGTTTTCGTAGGCCTTTAAGAGTTCAGTGTGACGTTCATTTCGTTTCATGACTTACCAATTCTCCAAAAGAGTTTCAGTCAAAAAGGTGACGGTCGGTTTTTCGGGGTTGGTGCCTAAGGCACTAACAACAACCTTGGCGTCGGTACCCTTTACCACTTTGACCGTGGAGGTTAAGTTTTCTGTTGGGGTGCTATGGGCCAATTTGTATCGGCATTCGGTCAACCCCCAATAACAATAAAAGGTCAGTAAGGGGTCTTCAGCGTCTCGAATGTCTTTTTGTACCGCTTGGTTAAAGGCGATCTCGCTAATCGACTCCCACTCGCGGGGTTTGGCTAATTCAATATCAACCCCTAAATGATGATCAATGTCGTAACCCACACAAACCCAGTGATCGGAATGCGACAAACTCGTAAAAATCTGATGATCGCCAAAGTCGATAGCGGGATGTGGTTGATTTTTAGGAAGGTCACCCAAGACAATATTGCCCGTTAAACGCTTTATAAGGCCGTTGTAGAGCACGCGAGACCAAAAGTATTGGTCTGCCCGTCCGCGGTGATGAATGGTGTTTAAACGCGCATTTTGAGCCTCGTTGAGGATCGACTTGAGTCGATCTCGAGAGGCGTTTTCAAAATTAGCGACGAATAAATGCATTCTTAACCTTCAAAGCGTTTAAAAACCAGTGATGTGTTGATACCACCAAAAGCAAAATTGTTGCTCATGATGTAGTTGCATTCAATTTCACGACCAACACCTCGGATGTAATCCAATTGCCCGCACTCTGGATCGGGCTCTTGAAGATTAATGGTGGGTGCAAACCAATTGGCTCGCATCATCTCAATGCTCATCCAGGCTTCAAGTGCACCGCACGCTCCTAACGTGTGCCCCATGTAACTCTTTAAAGTAGAAACGGGTACGCGTTGACCGAAAACCTTTTCCATGGCTAAGGATTCTGCATGATCACCTTGAATCGTAGCCGTTCCGTGGCTATTAACGTAACCAATGTCGCTTGCTTCGATACCGGCGTCTTTGAGTGCTAATTGCATGACTTTGGCCATACGAGCGTCATCGGGGTTGGTGATGTGTTTGCCGTCAGAGTTCGTTGCAAAGCCCACGACTTCGGCGTAAATCGTTGCACCCCGCTCTTGGGCACTTTCTAAGCTTTCCAAAATGAGCGTACCAGCCCCTTCGCCTAAAACCAAACCGTCGCGGTCTTTATCATACGGTTTGGGAGACAGTTCCGGCGCCTGGTTAAAGCCCGTGGAAGTGGCGTAAAGCGTATCGAAAACCGCTGTGTTAGCGGCACTCATCTCTTCACAGCCGCCAGCAATCATGGCACGTTGATGACCGTTTTTAATGGCTTCATAAGCGTAGCCAATGGCTTGGCTCGAGGACGTACAGGCGCTAGACGTAGTGATAATGCGTCCGGTAATTGAGAAAAAGACGCCAATGTTGACTGCTGCTGTATGCGACATAAAGCGCACGTAGGTGGTGGCGTTTAAGCCTTGCGTGGAAAGGTTTGCAGCAAGAGAGGCAATTTCAAAGACCGCATGTGGGTCACCCGCACAAGAGCCGTAAGCAATGCCCATGTCGCCATCGTGAATCCATTCGGCGTCCGTTAATCCGGCATCCTTTAAGGCCCATTCGGTTGCTAAGCACGCCATGATCGAGTTTCTTGACATACTGCGCGTTGTGCGACGATTGTAGCGATCGGCAGGGGCTTCAAATGGGTAAGCGGGGGCGGCAAGGATGGAGTTGAGTCCTTTGATTTGCGACCAATCGTCCATGCGTTGGACCGCATTGGTGTAGGACTTTAGTTTTTTTGAGACCGTTTCCCAATCATTACCTAAAGGGGAAATGCCGGCCATGCCGGTGACAACAACTCGATGACTCATCCGTGGAGTCC
This sequence comes from Sutterella sp., assembly GCA_019418235.1. Taxonomy (GTDB): domain Bacteria; phylum Pseudomonadota; class Gammaproteobacteria; order Burkholderiales; family Burkholderiaceae_F; genus Aphodousia. Next base: position 20,008 of record DYCH01000069.1, on the reverse strand, counting down.
TCCATCAATTTCCAAAACCGTACGCGTGATGTAAGACGCTTTATCACTGACTAAAAACGCTATGGCATGCGCTACATCGTCGGCTGTTCCCATGCGCTTCATGGGGATGAGGGGAAGGGCATGTTCAAGAACAAAATCTTCAATCATGTCGGTTTCAATTAAGCCGGGTGCGACAGCGTTGACGGTAATTTTTCGACTGGCCAATTCCAAGGCAAGCGCTTTAACGGCGCCGATGAGACCGGCCTTGGCTGCAGAGTAATTGACTTGACCGCGATTGCCCATGACGCCTGAGATGGAACTTACCGCCACAATGCGACCGCCTCGACGCGTCTTGACCATGGGCATGACCAAGGGTTGAACAACGTTATAAAAACTATCCAGATTGGTTCTTAAAACACGATCCCAAGACTCCGGCGTCATGCCGGCAAAGGTCACATCGTCAGTGATGCCGGCATTAACAACAATGCCCCAATACATGCCGTATTCTTCAATGTCGGCAAGAAGCTTTTGTTGAGCATCTTCTCGATCAGTGACATCAAAGGTTAATGCGCGAACATTGACCCCCAATGCTTTCACATCTTCGAGCGTCTGAGTGAGCGCCTCTGAGGGTGTGCGACCATGCAAAACAATGTCATAACCAACTTTTGCCAATTGCAAAGCGGTTGCACGACCAATGCCACGAGAAGAGCCTGAAATAAATATCGTTTGTTTTTGCATAAATCTGTCCTACCGATGTTGGGGCAAGTGACTCAAAAATTCTTTGAGGTTTTGCGGTTCAAAGGCATTAATTTTTGCGCTGGCTATTTCATTATCGTTGCAAAACACTTTGCACTCGAATTGCGCCACGCCATCGTCGCCCAAAAAGATCAATTCTGCCGTGAGATTTAAGAGTGTGCCGACCTCAACGAATTCGCATTGCGTCGACAGTTTACGAGTTCCCAATAAAAAGCCGACAGGGCGGGGCTTGCCTTGGCACTTTGCATGCCAGCACGTCCACAATCCCATGGTTTGTGCCATGTATTCAATCAAAACCCAGGCGCCGATTTTGTTGTCATGAACAAAAAGACCATTGGGTTTAACCGTCGCTTGTGCACGGATAAAGTGATCATTGCCTTCAACGGCGGTATCGACTAGCAACATGCCGCGTTGGTGGGGTAACAGTTCTGAGGCCGGACAATCAATGGTCATCATGATGTTTTCTTTAAAATCAAAACAGCGTTGTTGCCACCGAAAGCAAAAGAATTGCTCATGACGGACGTTAGGGTTTGATGCTTTGGTGTCAATGCTAAACGAATCGCGGGCAAGGTGGGATCAATGGCGCTATCCAAACGATGAAGGGGAATGCGATTTTCTTTCATTGCGATAAGGCTAATGGCCGCTTCCAGTGCCCCTGCACCACCTAACGTGTGGCCGGTGAGAGACTTCGTGGAACTCACCCAAGGACTGGCACTCTCAAACGTTTGAGCGATTGCCAAACTTTCCATCGCATCGTTGTGCTCGGTTCCCGTGCCATGGGCATTGATATAGTCGACTGAAGAAAGTTTTGCCATGGAAAGCGCTTTTTGCATAGCGGCTTTAACAGCGAGCGCCTCAGGGTCAGGGGAAGAAATGTGATAACCGTCGCTCGTTTCAGCCCAACCGGCTAACTCAAAATCACCGGGTTCACGCGTAAGCAGAAAAAGGGCACCGCCTTCGCCTAAATTAATGCCATCGCGATGCTCACCAAAAGGCTGACAGCGTCCGTGAGAAAGGGCCCCGAGACTATCAAAGCCTGCTAAGGTGAAAGCCGAACAACTATCGATGCCTCCACAGATCACCGCATCAACCGTTTGAGTTTTCAAAAGTCGTGCGGCACTGGCAAGCGCTTTAGCCGACGATGAACAGGCCGTGGAAATCACGTACGCTGACCCCGTTAAATTGAAAGCTTGAGAGACAAACTTCGAAGGGTTGGCAATTTCTAGGATTTCATCGGTGACTTCGTGAAGCTTTTCTGAATCGGCGAAAACTTTTTCCATTTCTGTCATGCCGGAGACCGATGCCCCCAAAATAACCCCGATTCGATGAGATCCATAACGACGGATCGCCGCATCAATGCTTGCCTTCATTCGGATAAGGCATTGAGCAATTAAGAGATTGCTGCGTCCCAAAGGACGGGTAAAACCCGCTAATGAAGGAAATGTACGTTTGATTTCTTCAATACTGACAAGTCTCTCATCATCAATTTTCCCGAACCAGAAAGGGCGATGAGCGATATGCGCTTGCCAAGTAAGCGCCGTGGGCGTTGCATCAAAAAGTCTCGCTTTGAGTTCTTCGTTAAAACCCACCGCACTGATACTTTCAAAGGCTTGGATAGAAATGGGAATCGTCATATCAACAAATGTACAAATGAGGTTTCCTGCCCTACCTTTGTTTCTCATTAAGGTTGACGACTGTCAATCACCAATTCGTATTGTTCTTTGTGATTGTTTAGAACAATTCGACCGACGGGTTGAGTGAGGCTTGCACCACTTTCATAGCGGATATCGACAAGAGTTTCACCCGTTGCCCGGTCAATGACTTTTCGAGTGTTTTTGCCGTCAATAATATCGAGTTTCTTCGATTGTCTTTCAATCGCCTTTTCGGGCCAATAACTCAAAGTAATGTCACGCAGAAGGTGGGCGGCTTGAAGTTCTTGCGGCACGATGCTGGCTCGTTCTTCAAAAATCATCTCTCCGTTATAACTAATGTCCCATGCGCGATGAGACATGAGGAGAATAGAGAGCTTCACTTCGCGACTGTTGGTTGCCAAATACGCTTCAAAATTGGCATCTTTGGCAGAGACATTTTCAGCGTTGCCGTAGTAGCGTGTGTGAATGTTTTGAATTAACAAAAGGGATTTTCGAGCATTGAGCGTCGGCGTCACGCATTCAACGGTTTCAAACACGACGGGTTCAGGGACGGGTACGGTGGTGCAGCCCAATAAGGCAGAACACACAAGCACACAAGCCAAAAGCTTAACTTTCATTTTTCTCTTTCCTTAAAAACACCGTCAATGCCCAAATAATGCATTGACCCAATGCCACGGTGGTCCCAAAAGTTTTAAGGGCCGGTGTGCTCGAGAGCATCAATAGGCCAAAGGAGAGCAACGTGGTGAGTGCCGCAAAGGCAATGGTGGCCACCGTTTCTTTTTGACGGTTGGCCGAGGTCATGAAAATACCGTAGTCAAAGCCCAAACCTAAAAGCAAAATCAAAGCCAAAACCGTGAAAATAGTGTACGAAGCACCCAACAAACTCAGAATGGCCAGTGTGAGTGATACACCGAGCACGGTGGGTAAGAACGCACGCCAGCTTTGTTTGCCGAATCGAATTGTTAACACCACCACAACCGCCAAAATGCTAAAGATCAAAAGATGGGCAATCTGATCGCGATAGTGGCGCAATGTCATCGAAAGGTTTTGAGTGTAGTTCACCCACGTAACGCCGTCGATATGATCGCCGAGTGCCTTCACTTTGAGTAAATTGTCCGCCGTAATACCTCGCACGAGAACCATAGCAGTGGAAGAATCCAAAAGATTTAAGCGGTCTTTTAAGTCATCAATGTCAAGAAGGGCTTGAAGACGTTGATCAATGGTTAAGTGGCTCACTTCTCGATTAAGAAGCGGACTGCCCAAAAGCTCTTTCACTTGTGGGTTGATGCTTTGTCTGGCGCTATTTTTAATCTCGTTGACGTGTTGCATACGTGCGTCAGACATCATCCAATCGGCCAATGAGGTAAACGAAACTCCGTCAATGGGGTTAGCCGCCAGGCGATGATAAAGCTGCTCTTGCTTTTGTAAGAGATCTTCGAGGTTATCACCCTTGACGATAAAAAATTGCGTAGCAGACGTTGAGTTAATGAGTTCGCTACTCAATCGGGCATCTTGAAAGTATTGGGGTGGCGAATTATTTAAGTCTTGCAATTTCGCTGCTGGCTTTAGCGTCACCAGACCAATCATGATGACGGCAGCGCCCGCAATGAGTAACCCCATTTTGCTCAATTCCGAAAGCCTTGACCAAGAGGGGAATTTCTCAATAAAGGCGCCGATTGCTTCAAGAGTGTGGTGGTTATCTAGCGTTTTAAATCGAATGCAGGGATACCACAACAAAACCGCAACAAATGCACTAAAAACACCACTTGAACAGAAAACGGCCATTTGCTGCATCCCTTGCATGGGGGTATTGGCCATGACTAAAAATGCAATGACGGTGGAAATCAACGCAAGTACGAGTGACGGGAAAAGTTCTTTGACAATATTGTCACTGTTGGTTCTGTTGGCCTCAAAGCGCTTCCCAAAGTAGTGAGCACTGTAGTCAACCGTAATCCCGATCAGTGTGGTACCGAAGACAAACGTAATCATGTGGATTTGTCCAAATACTGCGATTGTTGTTGCTGCCGCAACGGCAACGGCTTGCGTGATCACCAAGAGGATCAAGGCCAATACACTGAATCGTCGGAACCAGAACCACGACAGCAAACAAACTCCGATGAGAGAGAAGGTCCCCAAAACGGAAATTTCGTTTTGAGCTGTCATGGCGGAGTAAGAGGCAAAAAGTGGAATGCCCGTGGCAATGAGTTTTTCGGACCCCGCGTGTTTGATGTCAACTTCTAACGCATGAAGGGCTTTTTGTAGACTGCCGCTGCCGTCATAGACTTTCTCGGGCGTGACTTCAAAAAGCGCAAAGAGGTATTGCTTATTATTTTTTTCAAGCAAATTGAGGCCGTTGACCTCACGGATAGGAATTTCCGCCGCCCGTTCATACATCCAATCGGCGGCCGTGCCAAAGGGGTCTTCCTGATGTGTAAATAGTGGCGTCGGGGGCATGGAAATCAGATTGATAAATCGTGCCCAAAGTTGATGCGTTGAGTACGAGCGCAACATTCTTTCGTCTTCCCACGTGATTTGCTGAAGAGCAACGGCCTTTACGGTATTTTGAATGTCAACTCGTGTTTTAATGCGATGATAGGTAAGAAGGTCACTGTTTGCCTTCTCCCAATCATTGAGAATATTTTGGATGCTATAAGGATCGTTGGGGATTTCAACGAGAACCGTTAAAAGGTTTCGACCCGCGACAGATAATTTTTTTTGTGCCTGAGTTTGCTCATAACTGCCTTCGCTTTGGGGCAAAAGGCTCACGATATCTGTCTGAGGACGATGTTGGAGAAACCAAGAAGCGGTAAAGAACGCACACGCAAAAACCACCAGAATCCATAAAAGGGCGCCGGCGGTTTGAAACGAGACAAATTTCTTCAAATCCATAGGGGGTGTTATTGCATGTTGTGAATTTGCAAATCTTGAGGGATATTTTCCGGAAGGTGTTGATCCTTCAAACCAATGACGGTGAGGTCGCCATTAGGTGAGTAAAAACGAAGCGTTTTTACTTCTTTATCCCCATCAATCAGAATTTTAACAAACACCATTTTGATATTCTTGTCTTTTGGCATTAATAACATTTGCCATTGATCATTACTATCTTTAAGGGCGACATTAAAGTGTTCGGAAATGACTTTGACATCGCCTTGCATGAGGCCAATGAGCAATTGATTCAAAACTCTCAAATGAGGGTTGTCTTCCGAAGAGACAGAGCGCTCCTGATAGTCACTGATGCTGCGCAACTGCGTCGGAGTCAAAATCATCTTGGAAGCAAAGGGAGTTTTCGTCTCCCAGACAATGCCGTGATCGGCCCAAAAAGTGTAGACCCCTTGAGTTTTTAAGGGTTTAGGGAAGCCAATGAGAAACTTTTCTTGCTCAAATGAGCCCGCCACCAAAGAAGGACGTTCGAGTCGGGCCGAAAGTTCCTCTAAATTCAACGCTAAGGCTTGAGCCATTCCCAACGGCATCAAGCATAAAGCCGCAAGCCATTTTTTTAACATGTTTTGTCCTTTGCGTCGTTTTTCAGACTCTCTGAGGTTTGAGGCCAGAATGCGTAAAAATTAGCCCAATCAAGCGGACTTTTCGCCAAGCCTGCTTCTAATTCATTAACGAAACCTTCTATTAGTATAGAGATATCTTCCCGACGCTGATGACGGTTTATGTAAACATTTTTTCCATTGCTGAGATTGCCAAAACGTACGGTGTAGTGATGCGTTTGACCGGATAAAACGGGCGTCTTCTTTGGAGTGCGCCAACAGGTAATGCTAAAGAGTGGGCAATGAAAAAGATTCGCAAGTATAGCGCCTCCGATCGGAAAGAGGGCTTTGTGTCCTAAAAAAGAAACTTCGCTGGTGGCTTCAGAGGCAATAGGAATGCGGTCGCCTGCAATAAAAACTAAGGCGCCTCGCGTAACATATGTTTCAATTTCACAAGCGCTTGCAGGTGTTAGCGAAGAGACTTCGATAAAGTGGATTTTTCTTAACGCTTGATTACGATCACGAAGAAGAGCATTAAATTGCTGTGCATGTTGGGTATGCATCAAGACAACGAGCTCAGTTTCTTTTTGTTGCAAACCGTGGTTGATGAGTTTTTCCAAACATCCCATGTGAGAGGTCAGAATAATGGCCCCTTGTTTTCTTGCGATGCAATCCATGATCATTTGATCATTTTCAATGGCCAGTGTCGCCTTGTCATCGGGATCGGTTAATGCAAGAAACTTATCCAAAATCGTTTCACCGAAAAAAGCCAAGTGTCTCATTGACAGCATCAGTGTAGGTTTTTGTTTAAAAAGACCGTAGCTTTGCGCACGGCACAAATAGTCCATGCTGTGCTTGCGGACATTTTTATCCATAAGCCAATAAAAAAGAATCACCGGGCCCATGAAAATCCGAAAAGGCAGGCGCCCAAAATACCGGTGAATCGTTAATAAAAAAACGATCCCCCAGTGATTGGTCTTTTCTTGATTTTGAGCCCAATGCTGTTCGGTCATTTTCGATTCCTGATAATCGTCGGTAAACGTCTCAACATACCGAAAAAGAGTCGCGTGTGCATTTTGCTGATACGCCAATTTTCAATGGCGTGGAAGTGACTGATACCATCGGGCGGATAGTCGATTTTAACGGGAAGGTTAACGACTTTAACTCCCATCCAACTCATCTGAACCATGATATCGCAGTCAAAATCCATGCGTAGGCCTAAATGGGGATGCGTTTTCAAAAAAGCATCAATGGCTTTTAACGGATAAACGCGAAAGCCGCACAAGGTATCTTTAATGCCCAGTGACAGCGTATTAATTGCAATCCAAAAATGCGTGATTTTTCGCCCCCATTTGCGAGAGGCAGGGACTGAGTGATTGTAGACGGGGTAACCGCAAATGATTTTGTTGGGATTATCTTTTGCCGCTTCAATAAAGGCCGGGATGTCATTGGCATCTTGTTGACCGTCAGCGTCGAGCTGAAACGCATGCGTGTAGCCCTGACTGATGCCCCATTGAAAGCCACGCAAAACCGCACCGCCTTTGCCTTGGTTTTCTGGTAAAGAAATCGCAAACACGCGATCGTGCTTTTCTAAAACGTCGGCAATCGCTTTCTTGGTTTCTTGGTTGCTGCCGTCGTCTACCATCAAAACGTCCACGCCGTGCGCAAGACACGCCGAAGCCACGGCTTCTAAGGTGTGCGGATGGTTATAGACCGGAATGAGGAAAAAGAGTTTCACGCTTTTAGTCTCCTAACAACAATGTGCCGATCGCAAATTTGCTCTCAGGGTGTTCGGGCTCGTGCAAAACGTACGTTAACGTGTTCTTTTGAGCGTTGTACTCAATTTTCATTTCAACCGTTTGACCGGGGCGAATCATTTGCATGAATTTCATGTTTTTGCCTTCTTTAAAGGACAACGGCGTCTTTAAGTAGCGGTGGGCTTCTCTCATCACGTATTCGATTTGAGCCACACCCGGCAAAAGGCGAAATTCTTCAAAATGTCCATCAAAATGAGGGTCGGACGCTGTCGCTACAAACGTTAAATTCAAGGCGTTTGCTTCTGAGTGCCACGCCACGGGTTGAATGTGACGGGGATCAAAAAGTGAAGATAAGGCTTCAAGCGTGCATTTGCCCCGTTGATCAAAAGGCATCATGGGTTCAAAGCGCCAACGATGCGGGAGCATCACGGCTTCAAAGTGCGTCAAAAGGGCTTCGCGCAATTTCTTTACCAAAGTGCGTTTGCCGTTATCGGACAAAACCTTTTGACCTTCACTATTGGGAACGGCAACGACAGCAATCTCTCCCTCAAAAACAAAGGCTTTGCACTCAGCAATGAAACCACTTTCTGTTAATCGTTTTTCCATGGCCGTGAGGCTTACACGCTTTTCGGCGACTTTAGCGATGCGATCAACGCGACCGATTAAACGGAAACGGTGATCGAGCAAAATGTCAATGCGATCGTTGCCCAATGTCCATTGGTCTTTTTCTAAGCGAGCCGAGCGCACTTGAAGAATGCCGTCTTCATTGGCCTCGACTTCGGTTTCGGGCATCGGGTGCCACAGGCATGAATCCTCATCAATACTGCCGGCTTGATCAATGAGTCGATGACGCCAGGCAATGCCGTCAAGCTCGGTGCTACCGAAAATCTCATAGGGTGTTTGAGAAAAAAGTGTTTGACTTAAACGAAGCCCGTCATCAGACAAGGGGCCGCCGGAGGTCACGACCATCTTTAAATTGCCGCGAGCAGCCTGCCAATCCATCGTTTCAGGTAAGCGTTGCAGGTGAGCGGGACTGGTAACCAAAAGGCAGTCTTTGTTTTCAGAGAGGCGCTTAGCAATCGTCTCCGGATAAAAAAGACGTTCATTCGTAAAAAGACGGCCACTGGCGATTGGCCACAAAAGGCGCCACAAAAAGCCATAAATATGTTGATGCGAAACGGTAGAGAAAACGATGGCGCCTTGTGGGGCAACGTCAGAGAAATGGGCATCCAAGTGATCCACGCCGTCAAAGATTTGTTCCAAGCGCTTTTCAATACGCAAGGGTTCGCCCGTGGAACCCGAGGTAAAGAGCTCAACAAGTTTAGCTTTCATATCCAAAGGCGATTTGAAAGCAACGTCAGAGATACTTTCAACCGGTGTGATACAACGGTGAGCGCTTTCAAACTTTTCATCAAAAACAAAGGCATCCACGTCGCCTAAAAGCTTTTCTTGCGTGTGCTCAGTCATATCGGTGGGAAGCACCGTCAAGACGCCGGCTTGCCAAGCACCAAATAGTGCACAGGCAAATCGATAAGTATCTTGGCAAAAAAGCGCAACACGAGAAACCCGAACGTTCTCATAAGCCACGCGAAAGCGCTCTGTGTCGTGGAAAAACGTTTTTTCACTGACCAATTGGCCATTGACCCAAGCCACCGGGCGATCCGTGGGTATTTGCGTAAACCAAGTTGAAAGATCCATAGCGACTATCTCTTTGCGACGTATTTTCTATAGAGCCACTCGCCCCCAAAAAGGGCGCCAATGAGGATGTAGGCAATAAATCCATTGTACAGTGCCCACCAATCATCATTCGTAAAAAGTGCAGTAAAAAGAGCCATACTGCCGTTAAAAATAAAGAAAATACACCAAACTTTCGTTAAGTTACGAATATAACGAATAGCTTCTTGCGGTAAATTGGGTTCTTTTAAACGGGCAAACTTTTCAATGATCGTTTCTTTTTGATAAAGACTCGTTGCAAACAAAGTCAGCATGACGACATTCATGACAACGGGGTACAGTTTGAGTGGCAACGATTCGTTTTGCCAATAGGCAATCGCTGCCAAGACAACGGCAACGACAACCACAAAAAGAGAGCTGCGATCACGGTGACTGTAGAGTCGAAGCGCAGTAATAAAGACAAGGAATAGGGCAAGAAAGGCGAGCCCAAAGTGTTGCAACCCCAGCCAAATCACAAACGGATAGCATAGGGTTGCAATCAGTGTGAGCACTTTTGCGAGCATACCGACCTATTGCGGACTCTCAGGCGTTTTCAAGAGTTCTTCAATCCCGCGGACAACATCGCCCACGGTACGCATGGTGTAGAAATCTTTCGGGTTGATCTTACGACGACCGATCAAGGGGCGCAACTGAGCTAATAAGTCAATCGCATCAATGCTGTCAATGTCCAAATCTTCATTGAGTTTGGCATCCATCGTAATCGTTTCGGGATCGATTTCGAAGGTCTCTTCTAACGTGAGCTTGAGTTTTTCAAAAATCTCTTCTTGAGTCATTCTCTGGCCCTCTTACTTGCGCAAATCCGTGACGCATTGCGCCAAGGAATTGATGTTTTGGAAATACTTCTTCATATCGGCATTTTCAGAACTTAACGTAATGCCGTATTTTTTCTTAAGCGCTAAGCCCAATTCCAAACCATCCACGCTATCCAAACCTAAACCCTCTTCAGAGAATAAAGGCATGTCGTCAGTGATGTCGTCAGCCGTCATGTCTTCTAAGTTTAAAGACGTGATGATCAGCGTTTTTAACTCTTGTTTTAGTTCGTCCATAAAACTCGACTCAAAAAAGATTAATTTCCCTAATTTTAGAGAATTTCTTAAAAAGTCCCTAAATAGAGTCTAAGTGTCTAAGGGAAAACCAGTATACAAACTTCAAGTGTTGATATTAATCAATGACTTTATGTCCTTGGGGGGGGGGCAAAATTACAGCTAAGACTTACACAAAAAGTTTTGTGTTGCCCTGAATTTTAAAAGCATTTCTTAAGAACAAAATGACGAAGTTTACGTTTTCATTTCGATTGGCGATGGTAACTGTATTAAGTTCCATTTTATGTGCCTGTACGACAACAGATGTGTTTAAAACTGAACCTGTTGAACCGATAAATCTTTACTTGGCGGGTGTCTCTTTTACGGGGAACTTTAATCAACGCCAAGTTAACTATCCAAATAGTTACGCTCTTTCAAAAGATGGAGCTTTAGATAGGGCATTTGTTGACGAATTGAAAAAGCATGACTTCTCTTATATTGAGTTAACAACTGATTTAGGTGAGTCTAATAAGTCCAGTGATGCCGTTGCCATGTCATTAGGCATTAATCTTGAGACAGTGTCAACATCGCATATTGCTACGATGGGCTATAAAACAGTCGCTGATATTTATTCAGAAATTCTTATCTTTGATTTTGATAGTAAAAAGATTATTACCTCTTTGCCGGTCAATATGCAGTACATCACCGTTACGCCAAAGAGGCCAACCTCAGCCGAAATTACCAAGATTTTCAGTGGAATGATTTTTGGTACTGATGAAAGTGTAGAAAAGTCTTTATTTAAATTGGCTGCCGAAAAATTGGAAGAAGCCAAAGTGAAACAGCATTATGGAGCTCGTTTTAAGGTTGATACCGTCTCTATTAATCCTAAGGCAAAGAAGGTACTAAATGATTTAGGTGTTTCGCGTCAGCAATTTGAGTCCATTACTGCCCAAATGTTAACGCGTTCTCTTGTTGATAACCTGCATGTTGCCGTCGTTCCGTATACAAAAGGTGAGGCCATTGGATCAAAAATGGCTGCCCGTTTTGCTAACGGTGATGCATTTATGTTTGAGTTACCTGCTGCTGACTACGCATTTAATATCAAATTTAAGCGTTTCCAAACTGAAACAGACGAATCCAATCCCGCTTTAGATATTGATGGCTATTACGTGTTTCTCAATGCTAACTTCGAGCAACCTGATTTAGGAAAACGCTATCTCGAACGTAATTTTATGGCCTCCTCAACCGCTACTTTGGTTAAGGGGCAGAAAAACAACGAAGGTATTGCCTATCTCGAAACGATTTTAAATTTCTTCGAAGGTTTGGCAGAAAATATTGCGAATCCGAATACTCGATGGATTAAGGAAGTTGTCCATCCAGATAATGTGAAAGCTACAGAATTACAACTCGAAGAAATTCACGACTTGATTAATAACAATCGTTGATGGAATTGATATGAAAAATAACTCTCTTGTAAACCTATTGCTTGTTCCGTTAGTTTTATCTTTTTCGATGATCTCTAATGCTGAGGCCATCGAGATGCGAGGTCAGATTGCTCACCCATATGAGGGAGGAGTTTTCTCAGACTCGCCGAGCGATGATGATAAAGCGGAGGCATTAAAGGCAGCCAAAATTGCGGCGTTGAAGAAATATTTCTCATCCATGGGGCCTGCTCAGCAAAAATTATTGCGCGAATTAAAGCCTCGTATTGACGCAAATCCTGATGAGTTCTTAACTGGATGTACGATTGTTGCCGAAGACGTGAACAAGAAGATGAAAGTCTTTAATCTTGTTGTTCGTGCAGAAATTAATGAGCAATTAATCAATGCTGAACTGAAAGCAAACACAGCATCAAATATGATGCCAAGTGGTTCAGGAAGCGCATTTTCTTCTCTTTTTGTCGCACGTAGAGTAACTTCGAGCAAGCAGTTTAAAGAACGCCAGACAACGATTAGTCAGTCAGATGCTGAAGCGTCTGGTAGTTATAGCCAAGGAACTGAGACGGCCTCTAAAACATCAGTAACCACAACGGGTGGCAATGTTGTACGCAAAGTCGCTAGAAATACGTATGGCAAGTTATCTTCTACAGATTTTGATGCGTCATTCAATGAAATTTTAACCTCTAATGGTTTTGAAACCATTGATTACTCGGACGTAGCAAGTGAATGCGCAGGTCCTGCCTATTCGTCGATTCAAAACGCCTTTATGAAGTCGGATGAGTTACCTCAAAATTTGCGAAAACATGTGATCCAATCGGCTAAAAAATGCGACATTCGATACCTTGCAATCGGTTATTTAAATGTAAACGCCCCTGAAACTGACACTGTGTCAGGGAACAAAAAAGTAGTTGTTTCTGTGAACGGTATGGTGTGGGATGTGGAAAAACGACTTCCTCGGAAAGTGGGATCCGTTGGTCCTGTTCAAGCGTTTGGCTTAGGTCCTGACGAGGATACGGCTCGTCGTGCAGCCCTGAATATTGCAGCCCAAAAGGCCGCAGACATTATTGCCTCTCAGCTTGGTATGAAAAATCTTAAATAGAAATCGTAAAGGAGATTTAATATGTTAAAACAAAAATTACTCGCAGTTGCATTGATGGCTGCGGTGTCTACGAGCGCTCTTGCCTTTTCTTTAGACAGTGTGACCAAAGTTGCAGCTGGTGGTGCAGCCGCATGTACATTTGCGGGTTCTACGGCAACTAAAGAAGGTCTTGCTAAAGAACAAAAGAAAATGCAAGCAGATACAAAGAAAGTTTCTCAACAAATTTTAGGAGCACAAACGCAATTGGCCGAGGCTCTTAATTTGAAGCAAGTTGCTGCTAATGTTCAAGCCCAACTAAATACGGTTAAGAAAGGCAACATTAACGGTGACAAATTGGACAAGGTTAAGAGCACGAGTAAAGATGCTGACAAGGCCATTCAAGCAGAACTAAAGAAAATTGACACTTTGTCTGCGGAACAAAAGAAGAAGGTAAGTGCGTCTCTTGATAAGTATGGTAGCGCAGCATTAGGTACGGCCAAGATTGCTGGTAAGACGGCTTTGGCTGGCGCAGCAACGGCTTGTATGCTCCGAGCAGATCCGACAAAGGCAGCAAGCCTTTCTAGTCAGCTTGATTATATCGTTGACTCTGCTAAGACTTTGCCAGGTTTCAGTAAGGATTTAATTAAAACAGGTTTTTCTTATATTAAGCTAGCAAAGAAGTATGACATTGATGTTAAGGGACTCGAAAAGAACCTTAACGCAGCGAAAAATTTCAAGGCTGAAAAGTAATATCGCTTAAGTTTAATGGCGCACCATAGATTTGTGATGCGCCATTTCATTTTAAGAGTTGTATGCCCTATCAGGGGGACTGATAATTATGAAAAAAATAGCACTCACAACGCTCATTATGTCTTTATTGTCAACTGGCGTCTATGCTCAAACGCCTGCAACAGTTGAACAAACGAATGTGGAAGAGATTAATGTTAGTCCCGAAGTTAGCGATCCACCTTCGACAGTTTCAGATATTTTGAATGCAGAATATGAAACTTGGTTAACAAAGGCTCGCAGTTTAACAATTGAAGGGTGTAGAAAGCTTGGACGAGATTTAAGCTCATTAGCATGTAATCTTGATGCAAATATTATTGTTGGTGAAGCTGTTGTGTCTGTTCCGATGTCGCATCCTCGTTGGGTTGATGCCCGTCAGTTAGCCTACATGTCGGCAATGAACAATGCATTTAAAGATTATGCAAGTCAGCAAGGAATCACGAACCAAGTCAAATTGCTTAGTCGTCAACTGCAGGACGACACTCCTCTTCATGCACCCAGTAAAAATATGCAAGCTAGAAGTTTTGAGGAGGCTACTCCAAGCAGATTATCACAGTTATTTGATAAAGCTTATGCATTGGGAGAAGGCTTTTTAGACCAAAAACTTCGTGAATTTAATGTTGATCCTGAAAAGTGGGAAAGGCAACCTATCGAAGTTAAAAAGAAACTCTTTGAGAATTCAGTTCAGCAAGTTGCTGAGTACAAGGCTAGAGCTGAAACAGCGGGCATGATTCCTATTCAATCTTTCTATGGAAAGGACAGTGATGGGAACTATGGTGTAAGAGTTGTTTTTAGTACATCTCCGTCTCGCATTCGACTTGTTCGCCAAATGCTTCGTCAGGGGGCTACCATTTCACCAGATTCCAAAATGGTTAGTTCTAAGACAATTGAAGAGCGCTTTAAGCTATCAGGTGAGCAACTCATGGATATGTTGGGAACTCGTCTTGTGTATGATGAAAAGGGCTATCCTGTTTTATTGGCATTTGGTCAGTCCTCTGTTTCCGTGCCTCGCAATAATCCAACTTTTGCTCAGCGCCAACAAGTCGCTCGCACTGCAGCAAAGAATAGTGCTTTAAACTCATTGACTTTGCTCCTGAACGCTACAACAAGTCTTCAAGGTAAGAATTCATCATCGTCAGGTGTGACAACAGAGCAGTCGATGGTTATCGATGCCAAAGATAATGTGACAGACACTCTCTCAACAGAGGCATTAGCTAGAGAGTATCTTGATGAAACAATTGACACCTCTGGTCGAATTTCAAATTTCCAAGGTATTAGACCTTTACATACTTGGTCTTATTTTGACCGAGAAAGTCAAAAATATGTTGTTGGAACTGTTTTAATGTGGTCACCAGAGACTGCTATGCAAACGATTGAGCAAAAAAATGCATTGAACGGTTCTGTGTCTAGCGCTTCGCAAGCTGGTAATAACACGAATAACAATCCACAAGAAGCTACAAGCAAACAAGCAAAGGAAACCGATAGTTATGTCTTCTAAATTATTATCGAGTCTTGTTTTAACGAGTGCGTTTTTTTGTTCTCTTCCGTCCATAGCAGAAACTATAACTGTTAGTAGCCAAGGGACTGCCCTTACACGTCAAATGGCACGAGCAGAAGCAATTAAAGACGCTATTATGCAAGTGTCTGGTGTCACGTTAGATGCAGAAACTTTGCAATACCTAGCGTCTGATCAATATAGTGATGGCCAAAAAGAAGAAACTGCTATTCGCGCTCAACAGCAACAACAGTTAAAAGAGAAGATTCGAGGAACGGTATCGAGTTTTCGCGTTCTCGATGAAAGCAAAAATTCGGATGGAACGATTACTTTAAGACTTGAAGTTGCGATTGAGAAATACACACCTCCAGGCATTGAAAGTAAACGTCGTAGCATTTCAGTGCAAGGTTTTGACGCAGGAAATGGGATTTGCTTTGGTAAGAAAATCTCTGAAGAGGATCAAATTAGAGCAATTACTGAGGCTGTCCAAACTGCATTTGTGATGAGTCGGAAATTTGCAATCCTTGATCGACATAGTGATGCCTACAAGCTTGAAAAAGATTTTATTAATAGTGGTGATACGAAGGCCAGTGAACAAGCAAAATTAGGCTTAAATAAAGGGGCTGATTATGTTGTAACTGGCAATGTTCGATATCTGAAAATTGATGAGACAAAACGAAAATTACAGCTTTCTAATGGTACTCAAATTAATCGTGAAGCGAGAGCGGATTTCGGTTTCAATTTAATGATGTTTGCAACGAGAGAAATTCAGCTTTCCTCAAATGTTTCTGTAAAACTAACCGAAAACATCAATGGTTTAAGTTGTGCGGAAATTGTTTCTCGATTGACACAAAAAGCCGCATCAGAAATTGCACGAAAGGCTACTCAAAGTATCTATCCGCCTAAGGTTATTAATACCGCAGGTCGAATGATTTACTTTAATTATGGAGGGGATGAGGTTAAGGTTGGAGAAACTTTCAATTTGTATAGCGAAGGTGAAGCAATCTATGATCCTTATACCAAAGAACCATTGGGAAATGTTGAAACGCTTATTGCACGAGTAAGGGTGGTAGATGTAAAACCCAAGTACTCAGTTGCAACTTGGGCTGATTCTGAAGAACGAGCTCCTGTTAAAGTTGGAGACATTCTCCGACCGTATCAGGAACCTCAACAAAAAGCTTCCAATCCCCCAAAAAAGAGTGCAAAGAGTCGATTAAAGGATGAATGGTAGGGTTGTTTTGGACTCCCTGTAGTGAAATTGAGCTCGCTTAAGATTACTACAGGGATTAATTAAAAGGATTTTGTTATGGGGTGGTCATTCAGAAAAAGGGTGAAAATTTTACCTGGTGTCAGATTAAATATCAGTAAAACTGGGGTCGGGTTAACAGTAGGTGCGAAAGGAGTAAGCGTTTCAGTGGGAAAAAAAGGTACCTATGTTAATACTAGTATTCCTGGGACGGGGTTGTATAAACGTCAAAAAATAGGGGAGCTTGTTAATTTTGTTCCCTTTGTAAAATCGCATCCTATTTTTTCCACTCTGATTTTTATATTAATAGTTAGCCCTTTGTACTACTACTTCATTTAGTAGAGCATTAGTTTATTTTTCTGAGTTACTAGATTTGGAAAAAGAATTGAAAAAACATCACGACTCATGGCGCGCGTGGCAAGCGGAGCGTGAGTTTGGTATTGGTCTAAGTAAGCGTCAATGGGCAACGTGCCCAAAACGTCAAACTTGAAATGCATGGCTTTTTCGGGCACATCCCACCACGGGGTATTTTTGGTCAAACTCAAAGGCGTGCAATCGATGTGAACCATCAGAGGCGAGGTGCGACTTTTAAGCGCCACGCTCATGGCGCCACGCTTGAGTTTGGGGCGTTGACCGGGAGGTGTACGCGTGCCTTCGGGGAAGATAATGAGGCTTGCCCCTTTGTGAAGTTCGGCAACGCAATGGTCAATGAGTTCATTGCTTTCATCGTTATTGATTACGTAACCAGCGGCCTTCAGAGCGCCCCATGTGAAAGGATTTTTTGTGAGCGCTGCTTTAACGACGGCGCTAGCGTTGGGCGTAAAGGCAAAAAGAAAGACAACATCAACCAACGTTAAATGATTGGCGAGAATCAATTGGCCGGGCTTGCGCAACTTTTCAATATTTTTTGTCTCCCAAGTCCAAACACCGATGCATCGACCAAAGTGGACAAAGAAGAGAAAAGTACGGTGAATAATGTGGCGTGCAAGTTTGTGACGTTTATCCAAATCACGAACGAAAAGGATAATGCCGGGGAAAAGCATGAACTGATAAAAAACGCCCAAAAAACCGAAAGTGAAAAAAGCAAAACCGGTCGCGAATTGACGAGAGAGGCGCTTCATAAAACTGACTCAACGAAGTTTCTGACAATATAGTCATTGTAGAGAGAAAACGAACCGATAGCACTCAAAATTCAACTGCTAAATGGTACAAATACTCAGTTACGGTCTATAAGTTGTTTCAAGGATGTCATTATTTCTTTAGAGAAAGTGAAAAACCTAATGCCCGAGAGACTTTTAAAATAGTGGAAAATTTGGGACGTCCCTTCCCTGAAAGAGAACGATAAAGGCTCTCTCTGGATAGACCGGCATCTTTTGCCAGTTGAGTCATTCCTTTAGCTTTAGCAATATCGCCAAGAGTTGCAGCAATCAAACTCCCATCACCAGGATCTTCTTCAAATGCCGCCTCTAGAGTTAGCTTGAAGTCTGTTTCATCTTTTAAATAGTCCAGAGGATCATAATCAATCAATTTTGTCTTCATTTTTTAAGAACATAACTTATTTGTTTGGTATTTTGCACGCAACTTTCAAGATCTGTCGCCAAAAATGCTAAAACTTCAAGCTCCTTTGTCGTGTCCGTTGTTTCTGTTTGGGTTTGAGTGGGAGCACTTTGAATTGAAAATCCCTCTTCAGAGTCTTTCGCTAAAGACAAACGCAAGCAATAAGCAAAGGGGAAGTTGGCTGGGTGAAAGTCGGCAAAGGCTTTGGGTGTTTGATCATCGTAGACACAGACAATGACATTGGGATGTTCAGTCAGTAACCCCAACGCTTCATAGATTGCAGCAGACGCACACGCAGAAGCTCCCGACAGAGCACTGATATTGCCATGGTGCTTAAAGATGATGGAAAAAAGTCCACCGATTGCATTGTGAACCGAGGTTGAAAAGGCAGTTGGGGATACATCGCCTTCGATTGTCAGGCTTTCAAGAAGTTTAACCGTGAGATCAATATCTCCCCAGCGAGAGGCAAAGACAATCGGCGTGTTTTGATCGGATTCTTGATCGTAGATTGGGTGAAGGGCTTCCACCACCGCTCGTCCCAAAGGGGAGAGGCGACGACGAATCATGGGCGAAATAAATTTCACTGGGGCTTTTTCATCAGAAGTAGGAGGAATAGGATTTTTAAACCAATCCAACCACTTCTCTTTGCTATCGAGCCCCGGTGCCCAAGCATTCCAATCAAGAACTTTTAACATAAAGTGCGTGGGAACTATTGTTGCTTAGCCTTCAATTCTGCCTTGCGGGCTTCCACTTCGGCACGCTTGAGTTCCACATCCAAACGCTTCATTTCAAGGTCTAATTCGGTGCTTTCGTCAGCATAGCGATTAAGCTTTGCTTGACGTTCAGCACGAGCCTTTTCTTGAGCGGCGCGTTTTTTCTCAGCGGCTTGTTGAGCACGCTTTTTAATGTCGGCTGCGCGGCGTTCAGCCTCTGCACGCTTGGCTTCTTGAGCTGAGTTGTACTCTTCAATTTCCATCTCAGCTTGTTGAATACGAGCGATTTGTTCGTCCATCGACATCGTCGTTTGGGCGTGAGCCACCGGCACCATAAGGATGGCCAATAATGCACTAAGACCTAAAGTTTTTTTCAGCATCGTCTTCTCCTTAGGTTATTTGCGCGGGCAACCGTAGGGGTTATTCGGTTGAATACGCGTTTCGGTGGGCGAGGTTGAAACCATGATGGCCGTGCCAAGCTTATATTCGCAAGGCAAACCGACTTGAGCCGAGTTAAAGAGTTTATTTTTGTAGCGGAACGTAATTTGAACGCCATCAACGTAACTTGTGGAATCATTACCGGCAACAGCGCTACCGGCCATGTTACCGACAGCAGCGCCGGCTAAACCACCTAAGACGCGAGAGCTCGTGTCGTGGTTATTGTGGCTACCGATGGCGGCACCTGCGATAGCCCCCAAGAGCATCCCGACTTTTTCACTGTCGCGACGGCTTTCGTTATTGGGGACGGCAACTTTGGCTGCGCCGATGGAAAGAATTTCAACGGTACGAACTTCTTGAGCTTGATTGACGCCTTGAGCAGCGTAGGTATCGGAGCGATAGTACAAACCGTCATTGGCGCAACCGGCCAATGCCAAAGCGGAAATGGAAGCAAGGAGGGCGAGTTTTTTCATAATTTGTTGCCTCTTCTCGAAAATGAATCAGTTGACATCCTCCACTCACTAAAGTGAGTGGATTCCTACGGGTAGTGCACAGTTTTATTCTGTACACCACCTTCGGTGGGTTCCTGTTGCTGACCAACTGACGTTGGTTCACTTGGCAGGCATCGAAGGGACTGTCCGCCCCCGGTTTAACACATTAATCGCCCCCACCACATCGGCGTTGTTTGCATAGCCGCATTGACGGCACTCAAACTTCGCTTGCGTGGGGCGATTTTCTTTTTCACAATGGCCGCAACTCGGGCACGTTTGACTCGTGTACGCAGGATTGACCTTTGTCACGTAGCCACCGTGTTTGAGCAGCGCCCACTCCAAACTTGAAACCAATTGATGAGGCGAAAACCGCAACATCGCTTTGT
>DYCH01000068.1 GCA_019418235.1 Sutterella sp. | reverse complement strand
TAGGGTAAAAATTAACCCAGATTTCGTTAAAAACCTGGGTTAGTCAACAGTCTGACGGTCCTAGTGACCGTTTTTTGCATCCTTAGTATAGGCTAAGGTCTATATAAAATATAAATTTAATACGATTGCTATTATCTGGTGGGGTTTCTATACTGAAATTGTGTGTTGATTGACGAAAAGGTACAGTGAATCAACCATCTGTTCTGGAGAAACCCAAGTATGCAAGACATCGATCATATTCAAAGCTTTACCGATACGATGGCTAAATTTACAGCCTATTTTGGTAAGCACCTTCCTGATGACGTTGTGGCGAAGTTAACGGAACTTCGTAAAGAACAAACGTCTGAAATTTCAAAAATCATTTACGACGCCATGTTTGTTGATCTTGAGTTGGCCAAGGAACGCAATGTTCCGGCTTGTCAAGATACAGGCGTCATTCAATACATTGTTCAAATGGGTGCCAATTTCCCCATTCGAAATGAACTTGAAGCATGCTTGAGAGAAGCTGTTAAGCGTGCTACGAAAGAAGCGCCGCTGCGTCACAACGCTGTGCAAATTTTCGATGAAAAGAACACGGGGAATAACACCGGTGTGAAGATTCCTTGGATTGACATTGAAATTATTCCTGATTCTGATGAGTGCACAATTTACGGTTATATGGCCGGTGGCGGTTGCTCATTACCGGGCGTTGCCAAGGTATTGATGCCTGTCGAAGGCTATGAAGCTGTGGTGCAATATATTTTCGATACGATTTGCGATCGTGGTGTCAATGCTTGCCCGCCGCTCCTGGTTGGTGTCGGGATCGCCGGTTCGATTGACGTTGCAGCAACGCTTTCTAAGCGCGCTTTGATGCGACCGGTTGGCTCTCACATCAGCAATGCCCGTGGTGCAGAGTTCGAACGTATGATCGAAGAAGGTTTAAACGAAGTCAACATTGGTCCTGGTGGTTTAACGGGGACGAAGTCTGTGATGGGTGTCAATGTTGAAGTGGCTGCACGCCATCCGTCTTGTATCGCTGTTGCTGTGCAAACGGGATGCTGGGCACATCGTCGTGCCTGTATTCACTTTAAGTCCGATATGTCTTATGAATTCGTGAGCCACAAGGGAGCACAGTTATGAAAAAAATCTTAACGACGCCGATCAAGGCAGAAGACCTTGAAGATATCAAAATCGGTGATGTAATTTATTTGACGGGAACCTTGGTGACGGCTCGTGATGCTGCCCACCGTCGATTAGTTAAGCAAAACCATCAACTTCCGGTGGACTTAAATGGTCTTGCGATTTTCCACGCCGGTCCCATTATGGTGCCGTGCGAAGAGTCTCCGAGCGGATACAAAGTGGTATCCATCGGGCCGACGACTTCCATGCGTATGGAAATGTTTGAAAAGGAATTTATCGAACAAACCGGTGTTCGTTTGATTGTCGGTAAAGGTGGGATGGGTCCCAACACGGTAGAAGGCTGTGAAAAATACAAAGCTCTTCACTGTGTGTTCCCCGGTGGTTGTGCCGTTTTGGCAGCTTCTCGTGTTGAAGAAGTTTCTGAAATGCAATGGCCTGAATTGGGGATGCCTGAATCCATGTGGGTCATGAAGGTCAAAGAATTTGGTCCTTTGATTGTTTCCATCGATACGCACAAGGGCAATTTGTTTGATAAGAACAAGAAGACCTTTGCTGAAAGAAAGCAACCGATCGTGGATCGAATCAATGAAAAGGTTGACTATTTCGATTAATCGAAATCGTTGAGACGTAAAAATCTCCTGTTGAAAGTGGTTTCAGCAGGAGATTACTTTTTAAGCCTGTTGAGCCGCTACCTCTTTCATGGTGGCGATCAGCGCCTCAACTGCTTTGGGTACATAACGACTGCGGCGACGAATGGCAATCACAGAGCGCGGAGCAATGGTTGGCGTGAGTTCAAAATATCGAAGATGGCAACTTGAATTGTCAAAACGCTCTGCAAGCCGGTCGGTAACGATGGTTGCGCCGAGACCGGCATTGGCTAGAGCCAAAGAGGCTGCCAGTGACTCACTTTCAAGAACAACTTTAGGTTTGACGGAAGTGTTCTTGCAAAGTTCTAGAAACACGTCGTGCAAACGTTGCCCACTCTTAACAATCAAGAATGGTTGATTGTCGAGTCGTTCGAAAGGAAATAGGGGAAGACCATCAGCATTCTTTTTAGGTTTAAAACCTTTAAGGATCGGACTATTTGAGGGAACAGCCAATAGGTGCTTTTCGAGAAAGAGTTCATCGACAAGAAAATTATCTTGATAGGTTGGCGCAATCGTAATAGAGATGTCTGTAAGACCATCACGGGCGAATGTTTCAAGTTGGTCAGTAGTCCCTTCAATCAAAGAGATTTCAACTAAGGGGAAACGGGCCTTAAAGACAGGGAGTACATCCGTTAAAAAGAAGATTTCACGGTACTCTGACACACCGATGCGGATATGACCCCTAACACCTTTAGAAAAGTCAATCAATGCTTGGTGACAGTTATTGCGTAATTCAGCGACCGCTTGCTCGGTTTTTAAAATCATCAAACCTTCTTCTGTCGGTCGGAAAGGTCGAGTAGAACGGTCAATGATTTCAACATGCCACTCGTTCTCAATACGTTGAATGTATTGGGTGAGCGAAGGCTGTGAAATGCCAAGTGCATCCGCAGCACGAGAAATGCTTCCCAAATCAAAAAGGGTGCGGAGATAATGGGCGGTTTGATTGTTCATCATCTTCTTAACAAAAAAAAGGGGGATGGAATGGATAAGGTAAGAATATCGAAAGAGTTTCTTAGAGTCTAGTCAATGATAAAAATATTAAAGACGAGAGTGGTGTAAAAAAAGTTAAAAAATTATTTCTGTTTAAATTCAACGATGAAGAGAATAATTACGAGGATTTTTAGAAAAAGCATTTGACAGAGCAAAATTTCTTCTTAAAATAAGCATTCCTGTCTTCACGAAGACGCCTGAAAAACGGGCTCATCGATGAAGATCGGGTCAAAGTTAACTGAAAATATTTTTTCACTAACGCTTGACAAAACGAGATCGGTCATT
>DYCH01000067.1:23601-25414 GCA_019418235.1 Sutterella sp. | reverse complement strand
GCTTTCAATGCAGTAACCAATAAAATTAATCAGTTAAATACTAATGCAACGGATTCTGTCCGATATCACAGCATTTGGAGTAACGAATGTTTTGAATTTTGGTTTTTATTGCATTTTGAAAACCTAACATCGAATATTTCACGTAAAGACTACATTGCCAAACTCGATGACTATATCCCTTGTCGCTATGGGAAAAACATTGAAAATATTTTCGATGTTCTACTGGAGTGTAATGGCGATCCTAAGAAAGCAGTGAGATTTGCCAGAAGAATCATTGATGAAAACAAGGGAGTACCCCCATCTCAAATAGCACCGGGAACAAAAGTTCATGAGTTGGTGTTGGAGTTAGCTCGATATTTGCCAGAGGAAATTAAAGGAAGATTTCTAGACGATTAGCATCAGATTATTGTTTGTGAAGTTCTGGACTGTTTAAGGACGGAAAAGAACTCCAAACATCTCAGTATTTTTGTATCATACGAGAAAATTTAAGAGCTCTGGGTGACGGGCTCTTTTGTCATTATTGAAAACGGATATGCAATACGCCTTTATTCTTTTACACGCTTCCATTCTTTTAGCCGGTTTTACCGGTGTTTTGGGGCGACTCATTACAGTTAACGAAGCGCTTCTTGTTTGGTATCGCGTGATGATGGCAAGCGGCTTTTTCCTTTTGTATTTGGTTTTCACCAAAGGCAAGATTCGCCTGCCCTTTAAAGACATTTTGAGAATCAGTTGGGTGGGGTTGTTGCTTGCCATTCACTGGTTACTTTTTTACGCATCCATCAAATATTCCAACGTCTCGATCGGCGTGGTATGTTTTGCTTCTTTGGGCTTTTTCACTGCCATCATTGACCCCATCTGGAGTCATCGAAAGTTCTCGTTGCGAGAAATTGCTTTTAGTTTGCTGACGATTTTAGGGATCGCTTTAATTTTCCACTTTGATACGCGCTATCAGGTGGGGATTATTTTGGGGGTGTTATCAGCAATTGGTGCAGCGTTCTTGACGATTGAAAACCGTCGAGTGGGGTCGGATTATCCGTTAATGACCTTTTTGTTTTACGAGATTTTGGCAAGTTTCGTGATCATGAGCGCCATTTTGCCGGTCTATCTTCATTTCTTCCCGGTTGAGACGATTGTTCCCTCAAGCCTCGATCTTTTCTATCTCTTTATGTTGGCTTCGTTCTGCACGGTGGGGATGTTCTCTTTGCAAGTGGAGGCCCTAAAGCGCTTGTCGGCTTTCACCGTTAACTTGAGCTACAACTTAGAACCTGTCTATAGCATTTTGCTTGCCATGGTGATTTTCCATGAAGCCAAGGATTTGAATTTCTCGTTTTATATCGGCTTAGCTTTAATTTGTGCTTCCGTTGTTTTGCAAAGCTTTGTGCATTGGAAAACGCACAAAAAATTAAGTGCCATGAAGACGGCCAAAGAATCGTTAGGTTAAAATTGAAAGATATACGGTCAAAAACGACACAGGAGGCAAAACATGGCCAAAGTGAGAGTTCGCGCAAAACGTCATATGCAACCGAGTATCGGTTGGTCCATCGGTGCAAGAGACATTGTGCTCAATTGCAGCGTTGAGGACTTCATCAGCTGGATGCGTGGAGATCACTTAAAACCCATGACGGATCCTCGTAAAGAAGCGCGTCATCGTCGTAAGACCTCAGAATAATTAAATCAAGTAAGAAAACGCATTTCCTTTCGATTTGCGTTTTTCTGTATCTAAAGCAAAAAGGCTTGAGTTTTGACACCCAAGCCTTTTGTCACATCAAATGATGGGTTGCATCTGTCTCTTATACACATCTCCGAGCCCGCG
>DYCH01000067.1:0-23591 GCA_019418235.1 Sutterella sp. | reverse complement strand
ATCAAATGATGGGTTGCATTAACCGCGTTGGCGCTTTTTCAAGATACCGCCGGCAACACCGTTGACGCCCGACATGGCAGCTGCCATCAAGAACGTTAATTGCGGGCCTTGGTAGCCGTCAACGTGTTCGTAACCTTCTTCAAGGGTGTGCATCTTCCAGTTACGGCCGCCACCGCCCATGGCCAAAGCAGGGATACCCATGCTCAAAGCAACGTTGTGGTCACCTGAGGTGGAAGCGTACATATGAAGCGGCAAATCCAAGGCCAAGAGACCGGCGCGGATCGTTTGGCAAACCGGGCTTTCATAGGGTTGTTGGCCGGCAGGACGGTCACCAATCTTTTCAAGCGTCACCTTAACTTGGTTAGCTTCATCGGTGATGCCCCAACGAGCGTTTTCGTCAGCAGCAGCCTTTTCAAAGCACGGCACCACCTTGTCACGCAAAGCCAAGAGGCTATGGTGTTCGGTACTGCGCATGTCGATGTCCATGGAAGCGTGAGCAGCGATGGAGTTCACCGTCGTACCACCGCGGATGACGCCCACCGTGTACGTGGTCTTCGGATCCTTCGGCACTTCGAGGTTAGCCAACGTTTCGCTCGTACGCATCAAAGCGTGAATAGCGGAAGGTTGACCAAAGCCCAAGTAGCTGTGGCCGCCCGGGCCATCAAAGTGCACGCGATAGCGCAAACTGCCCGTGGCACCTACGATAGCGCAACGCGGGTCAGCCCAGTCGATGGAAATGAAAGCATCGATGTCAACGTTAGGGTCTTTAAAGAGGTGCTTCACACCGCGAAGATCGCCTTCGCCTTCTTCACCGACGTTAGCCACGAAAATGATGTCGCCCGTGGTTTCAATCTTTAATTCTTGGAACATGCGGATGACTTGCAAGAGTGCAGCCAAACCGCGGGAGTCGTCACCGATGGAGGGAGCGTAGTAGCAATTGCCTTCACGACGAACCTTGAAGTTGTCTTCCATCGTGAAAACGGTGTCCAAGTGAGCAGCGATCACAAGCTTCGTGCGGGGTTCAGGACCGACACCGGGACGAACACCAATCACGTTACCGACTTCGTCAATATGCACGCCTTCAAGCCCCAAAGCGGTAAAACGCTTTTCAAAGTCAGCAGCACGCAATTGTTCGTTAAAGGGAGCGGACGGGATTTCGGTGATGGCGATTTGTTCTTCCAAGCACATTTGGTCTTGGTCGACGGCCAACTTCAAGGCCTTTTGAATCAATTCGGAGGCCATCAACGTGTCCATCACGTTCTTGGTTTCCGGCAAAAGGGGCGGTAAGCCCGGTTCTAAGTTTTGCTTTTCGGTCATCTTAGACTCCTATCAATTAAGCTAACAATCAAAGAAAAATAAAGATGTAAAATTTTAGTCATATTCCAACCTTTTAATATAGCGGAATTCACTCATAACGTGATTGGACTTGGTAAAGTCGCCGCCATTTTTTGTTTGAGGTCACTGCATGCTTAACTTTAACTATTCAAACCCCACGCGCATTCTTTTCGGTCAAGATGAACACACACGTTTAGGCACTCATCTGAAAGCCCAAGGGATTTCTAAAGTTTTGATTGTTTATGGTGGTGGCAGTGCTGTGCGCAATGGCACGATTGCTGCGGTGCAATCTTCGCTGGAGGCTCAAGGGATTGAATACTTCACTTTAGGCGGTGTGCGTCCCAACCCGACGTTGGAGTTTGCCCAAAAAGTCAAAGACATTGCCGTAAGTTCCGGCCTTGAGTGCCTCGTGGCCGTGGGTGGCGGTTCGGTGATCGATACCTGTAAGGTGGCCGCGGCTTGGGCCAAGTACGAAGGTGATGCTTGGGACTTTTTCACAAAAGGCGTTGCCATTACGGACGCTTTACCCATTGCAACGGTCTTGACGATTCCGGCGGCCGGTAGCGAACAGTCCATTCGCATGGTGATTAATCACGAAGGGTTAAAACTGGGAACGGCGAGCGAAAAAATCCGCCCGATGATTTCTGTCGTCAATCCGGAACTTTTCTTTACGTTGCCTAAAGAGCAAATCGCTGCGGGTGTTGTGGACATGATCAGCCACATCTTCGAGCGCTACTTTACCAATACAGAAAACACGGACTATGTGTCTTCTCAAGCTGAAGCCGCTATTCGTACGGCGATGACATTTGGCCCCAAATTATTAGAAAACCCCAAAGATTATGAATCTTGGTGTCAAGTGGCGATGGTGGGCAGTTGGGCGCATAACGGCTACTTTGGTTTGGGGCAAGTTGAAGACTGGGCATGCCACGCTATGGAGCATGAACTCTCGGCTTTTGATCCCAAGATCACGCACGGTGCCGGGTTGGCTGTTTTGACACCGGCTTGGCTGCGCTATGTGGCAAGTGTCAATCCCACCCGTATGCAACGATTTGCCCGTGAGATTATGGGCAAAGACACGGTTGAAGCGGGGATTGATGCCTTGTGTGACTTCTATCGCGTGATGCAAATGCCCTCGAAACTCTCGGACTTCGGTTTGGATGAGGCGGCGCTTGAAGTGTGCGCCAAGAGCGCTTGCGCTCGCACGGGCACTATTGGTCAATTTAAGAAATTGACGAGTGACGATGTCTTGGCGATCTACAAATCGGTTATGTAATGGGAGAAAAGACAATGGCGTTAGAAAAAGAGACGGCAACGTTACCGGCATGGACGTTAGATGATGCTTATGGCAGCGTCATCGATCAGCGATTTTTGGACGAACGTGCGCACGCACTGAATTGCATTGAAACGCTACAAGAAGGCGTTCCCGCCAAACCCACGATTGACGACGTTATCGTCTGGATGCCGGTGTACGAAGATGCGTTTGATGGCATTTCCTCTTTAATTTCCTTTGCCTATTGCGTTTGCAGTCAGAATTTGACCGACACGGACGCCATGACGGCCTTTAGCGATGCCCAGTCTTTGATGATGAAGCTCGAAGGCGTGGGAAGTGCCCTTTTTGAAACGATGGGGACTTTAGAAGAAACAGACGCACAGTGGGAAAATCCTGCCATTGCCCATTGGCAATTTGTGGCAATGGAAAAGAAAAACTCTTGGAAGCGTCGTTTAAACGATACGCAACGTCGCGTGATCGATGAGTTTGCTGCAACGGCCTTTTACCCCTTGGATGCTCAATACAAACGCTTAAATAAAACCCTCAAAGTTCAAGTCGTTGATGGCAAAGGCGAGGTGCATGACTTTAAGCAGTCTCAGTGCATGAGTGTTCTCAAAGGGGTGCCCGATCCCATTTTGCGCAGTAACACGCAAGATGCCATGAACGCTTGGTATGAAGCGCACGCCCAAAGCTACGTGGACATCTTAAATGGCTTACAGGGTTTTCGTGGTGTGCAGTTTAAAGAAGCGGGGGTGGATTGGTTAACGCCCAGTCTTGAGCAAAACCGTATGAGTTCGGAGGCGATTCATGCACTACTCAAATGTGTTTACGATCGCCGAGATGAGCTTCAAGAGGTCATTCGTTTGCGCACCCCTTACTTTAATCGCCAACAAATGAAGACGTGTGACCTTTTGGCACCGATCCCCGTGGCTTTAAAAAATACCTCATCGACCATTGACTATCCCCAAGCGGTTGAAATGCTCAAAAAGGCCTTGGTTGCTGTGAGCCCCGAGTTGCCGACATTTATCGATATGATGATTGAAAAGCATTGGTTGGAAGCTCGAGTTGATGCTAACAAAGCAGGTGGCGCTTTTTACTCGCGCTTTAATCGCCTAAAGCAAACGCGAGTCTTTACGACCTACATGGGAAGCTTCTCGTCGGTCATTCAACAAGCCCATGAATTGGGACACGCTTTCCACTATTGGGTGATGCGAGATTTGCCATCCGTTCAAACGGAATTTCCGATGACGCTCACCGAAGTTGCCAGTACTTTTAATGAAGCCAATTTGCGCCATTACCGTACGGTAACGAGTCAATCCGATGAAGAACGTTTCACGATTTTGTGGCAAGAACTCAATTCCGTTGCCAACTTCTGTTTAAATCAACCTGTTCGCATGGAGTTTGAGGAACGCTTTATCAAGCTTCGCCAAGAACGCTTGGTGACGCCCACCGATACGCAAGAGATCATCGAGTCCGTTTGGCGAAAGTGGTATGGCGACGCGACAGAAGATACCGACCCGTACATTTGGGCCTATAAGCCGCATTTCTTTATGACCGATCAATACATCTACAACTATGCTTACATGGTAGGGTATTTAATCAGTCAAGGTTTGCGTAAGGAACAAGAAAAGCGGGGTGACGCGTTCCCAGCATTTTACCGAGAGTTCTTGCGTGATACGGGTCGCATGACGTTGGATGACTTGATCCGTAAACACATGGGGTATGACCCTGCAGGCCCTGATTTCTGGAATCAATGCCTTGATGTGGCTTGTGGCTACATCAAGGAATTTAAAGCGTTGGTTCAAAAGATGCCACCCAAAGAATAACGGGTGTTTTGACGGGTTTGACCGATAAGGAGTATCGATGCTTAAGCGTTGGAATATTGATCACACGTTTGTGATTTCGGATACGCATTTCTTTCATAAGAATATTTTGAAGTACGATCGTATCGGTCAAGCCTATTTCACAGATTCAGAACAACGCTTTGAGTTGATGAAGACGTGGTGGAACGAGATCGTTGGTGCAACGGATTCTGTGATCCTCTTGGGAGACACGTGCTTTAATAAGACGGAGTTTCCTCGGTTAAAAGAATTGCACGGTATCAAGTATTTGGTTCGTGGCAATCATGATGAGTTTTCTGAGTGGCGTTTTATTGAAACGGCAGGGTTTAAACAAATCATGCCGCGTGTTGTGGTGGCGGGGCTTTTGTTTACCCACTATCCCGTGCATCCGATTGAAATCGGTCGCTATCGGGGAAATGTCCATGGGCATTTGCACTCGATTGTGATTGATGATCCTCACTATCTGAACGTTTGTGCGGAAAATATCAATTACCGGCCAAAGAAGTTAAGAGAGATTTTGGATCATTTCGGGTTGACCGAGATGTATTTGGATCCAGCGTTTGTTGAGACTGAATAGGTTAAAGATCACTTTTCTAGGGGCACTTCGAAAGAGGTGCCTTTTTGTTTGGTTGCGTAAAGATGACAGAGAAGAGAAATCTTGGCCAAAATGCTAAGAAAAATAGCCAGTTAGGTTGGAATTGTTTCAAAAAAATCTTGATAATGTTTTTTATTACTATCTGTCTTTTGAAAGTAAAGAAAATGACACGTCTCTCCCATATTCCCTTTGCTAAGAGTTTTTTAGCGATTAGTTTGTCTGCGGTTTTTTCTGGTGCGGTTTATGCTGGTGTTGAACAAGTAACGTTCACCGATGATTTTGTAGTAACGGTTAATGGTGAAATTCAAAAGGAACTCAATCAGTCTGAGGATCTCGGTTCTTGGTGGGGAGCACCCGCGGAAATGCAAGGTAATGTCGTAGAGGTCAAACCAAATTCGACTCCGGAGGGAACGATAGCTTCTGTACAGGACAAAATTATTGGTGGTTGGAGTACTTCCGGTTTGGTTCAAAATAATCAGGTTTCGATTACCGGGATTGATAAGAACATCCTTGTGGAAGGAGGTGTCTATGGAGGTCGTGTCCAAAATGTAGGTGATGCAACAGTTACGAATAATTCTGTTGATCTTGATAGTGTTTTGATTTCCGATGGGAATATCTATAGTGGTCAAGCCTCATTTGTGTCCTCACCTAATACACGTACAGACATTCAAAACAATACCGTAAAGATTTCAAATGCGGCAGTAAGTGGCAGCATAAATGTCAATGGCGCATTTGTGATAGGAAGTTATGAAAATCTTGTGATTGCCAAACATAATAAAGTACTGATCGACGACATAGAATCTTCAAACATTGAGGCTATGACAACGGATTCATTGAGAATCGCCAGCGTAAGGGCTGCGGGTTTCAATATCGAGGCTTCCAATAACTATGTTGAGTTGAACAATGCTTTTCTCAACTCAGATTTAAGTAATCAACGTTCAGATTGGGTGTATGGAGTCGAGCTCGCAGGTAATACTATTCGCGCCGAAGGAAATGAAGTTAAATTAAATAATGTCGTTCTCTCTGAGGTTGGAGGTGTTCTGACCACTAGTTTTGGTGATGGAAGCTCGTCCATAGTCCATGACAATCGTTTTGTTTGGCACAATCAACAAGATATTTCAGTTCCGCTAGAACGTTTATGGGTAGTTAATAATCATTCAGACGTTAGAGCAACAACAACGAATAACTACGGAGAAATTTCAGGGCTGAATGTGGTTATTCGTCAGTTTGAAGATTCGGAAGGATATTTTTTAAATTCAAAAATTGAGGGATTTGTTGCAGACGGTGGCGATAATGGACTTGCGATTAATAGTGGGAATGTTCTAAAAATCCATCAAAGCCAATTATTTGAAGTGTATGGTGTTCGTTCATCAGGCAATGAGGTTGTTGTTTCATCCAATCAAATTGATGTGACAGGCACTTCTGATGTGAAATCTAAAATTAATCAATTTGCCGGTTTTATGGGTATAGGTAAAGCTCGTGCAGAGGTGACAAATAATCATTTGAATGTTGACTATTTGAAAAATAGAGCTTTTAACGCCGTTATTATTAATGCAGATGATGCAAAAGCTACAGGTAACAAAATTTCTATCAGCAATTCTATTTTGGCTGGATTTGAAGGTATTGTCTCTGTTGGATACGGTACTAGTCAAGCTTCATTCAGTGGCAATCATATTGCCCTAGAAAATAATTTTTGGACTCCAGATCCTTTAGCAGAAGATTCATTGTTAAGTGAAAGATTGACTACGACTCCTACGGCAAACATGATCATTGCGGATGCTAAAGAAAGTATTCATGTTACAGACAATACTTTTGAAGTCTCTGGCAATAAAGGTCTGACCAGTTTAGTTGGGGTTACTGTTTCGGGTGATACGGCTATTGAAACGGTAGATATTTCAAATAATACGTTGCTGGTTAAAGACTCTGAAGTTGATCGAATCGTTGGTGTTGAATTTATGGAGGGTCATTTACTCGCCAACAGTGGACTGACATTGCAAAATAACATCATCATTCTTGATAACGTCAAAGTCTCCGGTGAAGTTTTATCCGTATCAGCCCCCATGACGAGGAGTGCAGTCGTGAGTTTGTCTCAATCGGGTAAGTTGATTCTTCGAGGACACAATAGTGCAGAAAGCGTTACAGGCTTTAAAACCTTTGAATTCGATCTTGGTACCGCAGAAAATGACACGCCGATGTTGACGATTACCGGGGCAGATACCAACACAATTAAAGATCAAACGTTTGTTTTAACTAATGGGGATCAGGCCTCAGTTGATGACATCACTTTGATTAACACTCAAGATAGCAGTATGTCGCTTTCTGCTGAAAACGTAGTGCTTCAAGTTAGAGATACGTTTACCTTCAAATCCCTCGACGTCAATGCTGTTTTTGATGGAGATGGATTCCAGTTAAGCGATTACTACGAAGAATTGATGAGGCAAAAGGATCAAGCGGGTTTGGGGACGTTAACGCTTTCCGATTCTCAATTGGCAACCATTACTTTAACTCGCCAATCTTCTGAAGAAGCTCTCAATCTTCTTCAAAGTGCGGAGAACTTGTCAACTGACGCTCCCGTGAAGGGCTTTGCCAGTTTATCTGGCAGTTCCAATTTCTATGAACTTGGGACAGGCTTTGATTTAAACGGCACGTCTTTGGCGGTGGGCGGAGCTCTTCGTATGAATGACAACTGGTCGGGCGTGGCTTTTGCTCAATACTCTGACGCCAATGCCGATTCAACGGTTAGTGGCTTTAGAGGCGATAGCGACATGAAGACCTACTCCGCAGGTGTTGCTCTTCGCTATCAAACGGAAATGCCTTTCTACACGGAAGGTGCCGTGGTCTTTGGTCAAGCGGATACAGACTTCGTGGGTAGCTACACCAACGATACGGCCCGTTATAACTCAGATCGTTTCTACACGACTGCTCAATTAGGTATCGGTAGTGACATTAAGCTTTCCGACTCCGTTAATTTGAACGTTTACGGTCGTTATAGCTTTACGTACTTGGACGGTGACAAAGTTGCGTTGAATAATGCCACCTGCGATACTTTCTATATCGATGAAACGATGGTTCACGCGATGCGAGTGGGCGCTCGTGTGAAGGGCAGTGTTGCTCCGAATGTTCAATGGTTTGCGGGTGCCGCCTTTGAACGCGTCTTAGACGGTGACGTTGAATCCATGGTTAACGATGCGAAATTACAGACTGAAACTCTAAAGGGTAACGTTGGCATCTTTGAAGTGGGTGCGACATTGGCTCCGAACGATTTAGGGCCTTGGACGATGGACGTAAAAGCCGGTGCCTACGCAGGTGATCGCCGAGGGGTGAGTGGTTCTGTGAGTGTGAATTACGTGTTTTAAGAACTAACAATTCTCAATTCAAAATCGGGGCGCTTCCAATGGGAGCGCCTTGCTATTTTGGGTGATTCTTAAAACATACAAAAGTATTGAAAAATAGATGAATAGGCAAGAAATATATTGCTAAATCCCTTTAAAGTCGTTGATAATAAATCTAATTAATATCAATATTCTCGGGGTCTTAAAATGACACGTCTCTCCTCCTACCCCTTCGCTAAAAGTCTTTTAGCACTTTCTCTTTCTGCGGTGTTTTCAAGTGCTGCTTTTGCGAGCGCCCAACAAGCTGAATTCACGGATCACTATTCTGTAACGATCAATGGTGAAGTGCAAACCACCCCTAATAGCGCAGAAACCAATCCCTTACCGACAGAAAATCAATGGTGGTCAACAACTAGCATCCGAGGAAATGAAATCAAGTTTTCCGCAGTACGAGAAGAGGAGAAGATCGCCTTGGTTACAGAGGATGTTTTGGGCGGTTATGGTTCTGCCGGTGTGATTTCCAATAATAAAATCGTTACCGATGCAGAGAAAGGTGCTTTGAGTTTGTCGGGAAATATTTTGGGTGGTATAGCAAATTATGGTGATGATGTTTCTGTCAAAGATAATCGCGTTCAATTGGAGGGTGTTGTCTTAGGCTATATTTCCAAAGATGAAGAATCAAGTTTGCGTATGATACCGACTATTGTGGGGGGTGCTGCGTCGACTTCTAACTTTACTGAAGATGGCCCACAATTGAATGTATCGGTGACGGGAAACGAAGTCATCGTAAAGAATGCTGAAATTACTGACGCATTTGTTGCGGGAGGATTGGCTCAAGCCAACTATACGGATAATGCTCAGACCAACCAAAATCGAGTGATTTTTAATGATGTTAAATCGATAGAAGATGAGCATCTTTACGTTATTGGCGGGAGAGTTGATGGCGCAATCTATGCTCAAGCTAATGAAAACGAGGTCTTGTTGACCGATTCAAGCGTCAGCCTTATCAGTGGAGGTTTCGCCAGAAGCTTGCAGGCGCAAGCAAACGGAAACATTGTTGACTTATCCAACGTGTCTGCTCAGAGGGTCATTGGTGCATCAGCGCAAAGTAGAGCAGATGATGGCAGAGGAGCACAAGCGATTGGTAATCGATTGATTTGGATAAATAGCAATGACGTGCAAGTGCCCTTAATTCAGTTTACAGTGGCTTCGGCAAGGGCTTTTACTGGTTCTACAGTTGTTTCCGGGAACCAGGCCTCAATTATTGGATTAAAGACAACGGAATTTGATGATCCCGAAGTCAGACAGTCAGGAAGCCTGCGCTTTGGATTGGGATATGATGGGTCGGTGGGGTTTCTTTCAGAGTCTTACGAAGATGACGCCATTTTGACAGACAATCGATTGACAATTGGAAATTCCCAATTTTCTGACAGCGTGACAGCAGGCGGTGGATCCGGGAAAAATGTTGTCTTGTCAGGCAATTATTTAAACATCATTAATTCTCAAATTCAAGATTTAGGCGGTTATTTCGCCGTTGCTGACGATAATGCAAAAGTCTTTAAAAATATCATTGATATTAATGGATTGGCAGCGAATCAGTTTCTTGCTTTTGCTGTCGCCGGTTCCAAGACAGTGGTTCAAGACAATGAAATTACTGTAGAAAATTCAAGCATTGTAAGAGTGGGTGCAGTGATAGTTCAAGGAGGAAGTTTTGACAGTGATGGCAATGAAACGACTGAAATTTCTGGTAATCGCATTACATTTAAGAACTTATCAACGCCCAATGAGCCATCCGATTCAACTAGGCCGATAACAAAATCTGAGGCGGAATTTTTATCAGTGAGTCATGTTGCGGATGTTTCTGTACGAGATAATTATTTCGAAGTGATTGAAGTCAATGATTCAAGAACCTTTGTTGGAACGTACCTTGATATTGATGAGAATATTAAAAATGTTGATATCCAAAACAATACGTTATTGGTGAAAGACTCTACTGTTGACGGTGTTGTTGGTATTTCTGTGGTTGGATTGGGAAATCTCTCTGAAGATCAATTGAAACTTAAAAATAACACCATTATTTTGGACAATAGTAACGTTGGGTCTGTTTATTCTCTTGGACAAAAATTTAGAAGTCAGCCTAAACAAAACGGAACTTTAGTTCTCCGTGGACACAATGAAGTCGGTGTAGCTCCCGTTGGTTTTAACGATTGGCAGTTTGATCTCGACACAGCCGTGGGCAACACGCCAATGTTGACGATTACAGGAACGGAAAATGTTGTTCTTAAAGATCAGACGTTAGTATTAAATAACGCCGATCAAGCAAACATTGATCAAATCTCTTTGATTGGGGTGAGTGAGCCCAATGTTACGCTGACGGCCGATAATGTCACGCTTCGTACAAAAGGCACATTTGCGTTCAAGTCAATGGCGCTCAATGGCGATTTGAATAGTACGCTTGAACTCGGCCAGTACTATGACACATTGATGAGTCAAGAAACTCAAGCAGATGTGAGTACTCGTACACTTTCCGATTCTCAATTGGCGACGGTCGCCTTAACCCGTCAATCTTCTGAAGAAGCACTCAACCTTCTTCAAAGCACGGAAAACTTGTCTTCTGACGCTCCCGTGAAGGGTTTTGCCAGTTTGTCGGGTAGTTCCAACTTCTATGAATTTGGCACTGGCTTTGATTTAAACGGTACGTCCTTAACGGTTGGCGGAGCATTGCGCATTAATGACAATTGGTCAGGTGTCGGTTTTGCTAACTTTTCTGATGCCAATGCCGACTCCACGGTGAGCGGTTTCCGAGGCGATAGCGACATGAAGACCTATTCTGCCGGTGTTGCCCTTCGCTATCAAACCGAAATGCCCTTCTACACGGAAGGGGCATTGGTGGTCGGTCAAGCCGATACGGACTTTGTGGGTTCTTACACAAACGACACTGCTCGCTATGATTCAAAGCGCTTCTACACCACGGCTCAATTGGGTATTGGCAGCGACTTTACGCTTTCTGACAACGTGAACTTAAACGTCTACGGCCGCTACAGTTTCACGTATTTGGATGGCGATAAGGTTTCGTTAAATAACGCCTATAACGACACGTTTGATGTGGATGATACGATGGTTCACGCCATGCGAGTGGGCGCCCGTGTGAAGGGCAGTGTTGCACCGAACGTACAGTGGTTTGCAGGCGCTGCCTTTGAACGCGTACTTGACGGTGACGTTGAATCGATGGTCAAAGATGCGAAATTGAAGACTGAAACCCTAAAGGGTAACGTGGGTATCTTTGAAGTGGGTGCTACTCTAGCTCCGAACGACTTAGGGCCTTGGACGATGGACGTGAAGGCCGGTGCCTACGTGGGTGATCGTCGAGGGATCAGCGGATCGGTGAACTTTAATTACGTTTTCTGATTGATTTAACTACCGCATTGGTCGATAGAAACAGCAGGGCGCTTCAAGAGGGAGGCGCCTTGTTATTTTCAGGCGTTAGATCCAAGGGAAAACGTCTATCAAAAAAGGGCTAAAAAGCCTAAAAAACAGATTGGCAATAGCGCTTAATTCCCCGATAATAAATTTATACAATTCATTATCAAAGGGCTTGCTATGACACACCGGCGATCCCGACTCTTTACAGCTTTATTGATTGCATTGGCTTCGTTTCAGGCTCAAGGTGCTTACTATGCCTCTGTCAACGACAGTGATGGAAATCCTTTTATCATTTACAACGTTATCGAACCCAACGATGACCCAGCAGATGAATGTGATCGGGAATTAAGTGAGGCAGAGCTTAATGAATTTTTGTCGGCAGGCCAATATTGGCTTTCTATCTTGGGCAATAACAAAAACAATGCGCCCGTCATTTCTGTTTCTCCTTCGTTTAATCAACTCAGTACGGCAAGCATTAATATCTCTATAACTCCATTCGCCAATGAGGGGTGGCAGCATACACAGCTTTTTGACGCTCTGCAGGGTTGGAACAGTGGGAGCGATCCTGTGGCAATCATTCATATGGGCGGAACTCGCCTGGGTTATTGGGATACAACGCCCATGAGTGTTCTTCCTTCTTATCACTGGGCCGCCAGCACTGCAAACAATGTTGTTCATGAGTTTGCTCACGCTTTGGGCTTATTTCAAACCAATACGTTTTTTAGGCATCTTTTTAATTGGGAAAATAAGTCTTTTTATGACGACAATCCCGTTGTAGACGGGGTTCTCTCAGGAGAATGGTTGGACTTCTATAACCCTCTTGTGCATCCTGAAGACTGGAAGTGGAATGAAAAAACTTGGTTTGTCGGCTACTCTGGTATCAAATTTTCTGGGGATCATGTCACCGAGGTCATTGGTGAAAAGACAAAAATCTACTTCCCGGATGCGATCATGTGGGAAACGATTCCCAAAGATCAGATGCCTTATGTTGAGGGTGGTATACCGATTCTTGGCATTGAGAGAAGTTTAATCCCCGGGCTTGAAATCATTAGTTATGACTTTGCGCACATTGAATTGCAAAACAGTCTTTTGAGCCATCAGGGCTGGCGGAATTGGGGCACGCTAATGGAAGCAGAACTGGCACTGTTCCAGGATTTGGGCTACGAATTTGATCGAAAACGCTTCTTTGGTACGTCGTTTTATCAGAGCGACTCACAAAATGTATTAACGGTTACACAGGGTTATTTTGCTCGTAAAGACAATATGTGGGTAACGGGTACCCCTAGCACTCAGCAATACGGGGTCGGGGTTCATGTTTATGGGAGCAACAATAGCGTTTCAATTCAAGCTGATCAATTAGCCAATGGTGATGGCGCCATAGGTGTGCGTGTTGACGGCTCTGAGAATCATCTAACACTTGAAAAAGATTCTCTCATTACCGCCAATGGTTCGGGAGGAACCGGCATTTTGGTTTCCTACGGACGCAAGCACGAACTGACACTCAAGGGAGACGTCGAAGCGAACGGTTCCGGAGGTGTTGGCCTGCGTCTTGATTTCGGTGGAAATGCACTGGGTACCTATAGCGGTTATTTGGGTTCTTGGACGGCTTCATTGGGAGGAATCGTCCATCTGAGTTATTGGGAAAATGGATTCCGAGAGGTTCTCGAAGGACCATTGGTTGAAAATGCGGTTATTTCCGGCAAGCTTTCCGGAGAGGGAGCTGCCATCTACATTGGCCCCACGGCACATGTTCAAACCATCCAGATTATGCCTTCAGCAAAAATCGAAGGTCATATCATCAGCGATTGGAGTGCAATCGGTGGCGGCTGGTGGGATGATTCGAAGGGTGCCATGATGGCCTATTCATTGATGTTCCCAGAAACTTATGCCGTAGCGCCAAAAGAAGAAGATCTCACCACTGAAATTTTGTTTGGAGACCCTGACACTCAGCAAACCTCGGAGTCGATGATGACTTACGGGCACAACATCATTGGCCCCTACTCTCTTCGGTTGCGAGTTGCGAAAGACACGAAGCTTCAGTTTAATAATGTTTATGCCGGTGTTTTGGGGATGACACTGGATTCAGGGGCAACGCTTAGGGGGAGTGCTGTTTTTGATCTTCAACAAGATTTATTTTCCGGTCGTGTGTTAGCCGGAGAAGGAGAAAACCGTCCTAATGATTTCAACGCAGGTGTCTTTATAAATCGAGGGAGGCTGATTTCTACACCTCAGACCGGTGAAATCATGATTGATGGTCACTACCAACAATCCGGTCACATTGTGCTGGGTGTTCGGGGTTCCGGTGAAGTGATCCCACTTCAGGTAACGGGAGTCGCTCTAATTGAAAGCGGGAGTACATTAGGCGTGATTCCGGTGGATGACTATTTTGAGGGCACGTATGAACTTGATGCCAAAGGTCAAATCACAACCGGTGTTTCATACTTCGGTGTACAGGATGATATGTTGAGTTCTGCAACATGGGAGACTGGGCTATTGGGCGAAATTTCCCCAACGATTTCATTTTCTTCAAATGGAAATGTATTAACCGCCCAACATCAGGCCAATGCTTATTCGAAATATGTGAAATCGGCGGGGTGGCAAAAAGAGATTGCTCAAATTCTCGATGCCAATGCCTCTGATGTTTCAACAGAAAACACAAAGGCGCTTTATGCCGATCTCGATTTTTCTGCGATGGGTGGTTCAGGGATTAAAAAAGTCGTTGGGAATTTAGGCGGCCATGCCTTTGATGATCAAGTTCGTAGCCAATTCGCTGTTGAAAGACTTCTTGATTGGGCCGTCTTTTCGCAGCTTAATCACCATGAAAGTGATCGTACTCTCTGGGCCCTTCCCTTTGGTGGACAAATTCATGATCGAGGCGCTTTCGGAAAAGCTCAAACAACGGCTTCCGGTGCCATCTTTGGGGTATCGCTTCCTTGGGAAAATTCTTACTCCAATGCCTATTTTGGCGCCGCCCATTTGAGTCAACGATCGCCCAATCATTTGGGAAAAATGACTGGCAGTGGCATTTGGTTTGGCGTTTCATCCACCTCTTTAGCCAATTCTGGTTTTACTCTGCAGGGGCAATTCCGTGCAGGGGTTTTGGACATCGATTCAGAGCGTTATGTGTCACTTAATCAAAGTGTTGAGAAAAATACCTCGGAAGGGATTCGTTTTTCTGCAACTGCGAGCGTTCGTGCGGGTTGGCAATTGACTGATTGTCTTCCTGCAGAAACGTCCGTTATGCCCTTTGTTTCAGTAAGCGGCACGGTTTTAAGGTTGCCAGGCGAAACAGAAAATGGCGTTGGTGCACTAAAAGTGAATTCCGATTGGTATCAATCGCTATCTGCCGGCTTTGGTGTGGAAGTCATGACGCCTAAGATTACTTCGCAAGTCGCTGGCTACAGTTGGCGTTGGAGTTCTTCGATTGCCTACAATCGGGAATTGTTGGATCAGCCTGGAACACTTTCTGCTGGCCTTGCCGATTTACGCGGAAACTTCCATCGTGATATGGAGTGGCAGGGACGCAATCGTCTTAATGCTAATGTGATGCTAGAACTCTTTTCTGACTCCAACTTCACGGTTAAAGCTCAGTTTGATGCAGAGATGGTTAATGGCGACTTCGCAGCTGCCGCTGCAATGGGTGAATTGAGCTGGCGTTTTTGATTTTTGTCTCCGAAGTTAGTCTATTTAACTTAGAAAGGGGGTAAAAGCGGGGAGGATAGAAGCTCTCCGCTTTGCTTTGAAATTGCAAACTTTAGCCGACAGGCATAAAATCAAGAAATCTATTGGATGATTTTTCTATCAATGCATTACGTTAAGACTTTACGAACTACAACAACTCGTTTAACAATTCGTTAACGAGCCCGCTTGTTGTTGCTTGGAAAAATCTCAAAATTCAAAGAAGTGCGGCTATGAACTGAGCCGCATTTTTTATATCTGAAAGGAAGCTGAAGATGTTGACCGTTACGTTACCCGATGGGTCCAAACGCGAATTTGAAGCACCGTTGTCGGTCGCTGATATCGCAAAAAATATTGCCTCTAGTCTTGCCAAGGCCGCTTTGGCCGGTAAGGTTGACGGCAAGTTGGTGGATTTGAGCTTTGTGGTGGATCGTGATGCCGAAGTGGCCATCGTGACCGATAAAGACCCCGAAGCCCTTGATATCATCCGTCACTCGACAGCTCACTTGATGGCTCAAGCCGTTAAGAGCCTTTACCCTGAAGCTCAAGTCACGATTGGACCGTCCATTGAAAACGGTTTCTACTACGACTTCTCTTACGTTCGTCCTTTCACGCCGGAAGACTTGAAGGCCATCGAAAAGAAGATGGACGAATTGGTTGCTAAGAACATTCCGCTCGTTCGCAAGGAAATGAAGCGCGAAGACGCTATCCAATTCTTCTTGAGCTTGGGTGAAAAGTACAAGGCCGAATTGATTGAAGCCATTCCTGAAGGTGAAACGATTTCTCTTTACGAACAAGGTGACTTCATTGACTTGTGCCGTGGCCCTCACGTCCCGAGCACGGGTAAGTTGAAGGTTCATAAGTTGATGAAGGTGGCCGGTGCTTACTGGCGCGGTGACTCTAAGAACGAAATGCTCCAACGCATTTACGGTACGGCCTTTGCTAAGAAGGATGACTTGACGGCTTACTTGACGATGTTGGAAGAAGCCGAAAAGCGTGACCACCGTCGTTTGGGCAAGGAATTGGACTTGTTCCACTTGCAAGACGAAGCACCGGGCATGATCTTCTGGCACGCCAAGGGTTGGGCTTTATGGCTTGAAGTTGAAAAGTTCATGCGCTCCATCTACCGTGACTACGGTTACCAAGAAGTCAAAGCCCCGCAAGTGTTGGATCGCACGTTGTGGGAACGCTCCGGTCACTGGGCTAAGTATCGTGAAAACATGTTCACGACGGAGTCTGAAAACCACTACTTCGCCTTAAAGCCCATGAACTGCCCGGGCCACATCCAAATCTTTAATTCTGCTTTGCGCAGCTACCGTGATCTTCCGTTGCGTTATGGTGAATTCGGTCAATGTCACCGCAATGAACCCTCCGGTTCCTTGCACGGTTTGATGCGTGTTCGTGGCTTTACGCAAGACGACGGTCACATCTTCTGTACGGAAGACCAAATCTTGAAGGAATGCGAAGACTACTCTCGCTTGGTCAAGATGGTCTACGAAACGTTCGGTTTCCACACGATTGCCTATAAGATTGCAACGCGTCCGGAAATGCGTATCGGTGAAGATGCTGTTTGGGATAAGGCTGAAAAAGCCTTGATGGACAGCTTGGATGCTTTGGGCTTGGAATACGAAATTTTGCCGGGTGAAGGCGCTTTCTACGGTCCGAAGATCGAATACCACTTGAAGGACTGCTTGGGTCGTTCTTGGCAATGCGGTACGATGCAAGTTGACTTCCAAATGCCGGGTCGCTTGGGTGCCGAATACGTCGCTGAAGACAACTCTCGCAAGGTGCCGGTGATGCTCCACCGTGCCATGATTGGTTCCATGGAGCGTTGGATCGGTATGTTGATCGAACACTATGCCGGCGCCATGCCTGTGTGGTTGAGCCCGATTCAAGTGGCCGTTGCCAACATCACCGAAGGTCAAATCGCCTACGTTGATGAAATCGCCGAGAAGATGAAGGCTGCCGGTTTGCGTGTGAAGAAGGACGTTCGTAACGAAAAGATCAACTACAAGATCCGTGAGTTGAGTCTCGAGAAGTTGCCCTTCATCGCCGTTGTTGGTGAAAAGGAAAAAGAAGCCGGTACTGTCGCAATCCGTGCTCGTGGCGGTAAGGACATGGGCGTGATGCCGGTTGATGACTTTATCGCTATGGTGGCTAAGCTTGCCGCTGACAAAGTCAACGAATAATTCTTTGAGTTAATCGTTTAGAAAGAGAGTTTGGTGAGGAGCTGAACTCTCTTTTTATAACTAATGAAGGTTTTTCGTCCAAATGCACACAAAATGTGTTGTTTTTTAGAGTAAAAACCCCACTTTTGTTCCCAAAGTTGGAATTAAAAGTGTTAAAGTAGCGTTTTCCGCAAAGGCGGAAATCTTTAGTGAATATCAGGAGAACTATCATCGCTCAAGAACGTACCCATCGAATCAATCATGAGATTCGAGTGCCCGAAGTTCGATTAACGGGTGTAGACGGAGCCCAAATTGGGGTTGTGCGTACCTCCGAAGCTTTGGCCATGGCTGAAGAAGCGGGGGTTGACTTGGTTGAGGTCGCCGCTAAGGCAGTGCCTCCGGTTTGCCGTTTAATGGATTACGGCAAGTTCCGTTACCAAGAACAAAAACGTCAACAAGAGATTAAGGCCAAGCAAAAGGTCATTCAGGTTAAGGAAGTGAAATTCCGCCCGGCCACTGACGAAAACGATTATCAAACGAAGCTTCGCGCCCTGGTGCGCTTCTTAGCCGAAGGCAATAAGGCCAAGGTGACGCTTCGCTATCGCGGTCGTGAAATGGCTCACCAAGACCTCGGCCAAGATGTGATGACGCGCATTAAGGAAGATTTGGCAGAAGTGGCTCAAGTGGAGTCCTTCCCCAAGCTCGAAGGCCGTCAAATGATTATGGTACTTGCGCCCAAGCGTAAGAAGTAATATAATCACGTTTTTTCATAGCCAAGCCATTCTTTGGATTAATGTTCAAGGCGGTCTTTTTAAGCTTTGATACGCGTAAAAAAGGGGTTTGGTCATAACAAGTGAGACCTGGTCAATAAGTCTTTCGAGGGTCGAAAGCACCAGTGATCATCTAATAACAAAAGGAATCGGTCAAAATGCCGAAGATGAAGACTAAGAAGGCTGCTAGCAAGCGTTTTAAAGTGCGCTCTGGCGGTTCTATCAAGCGCGGCCACGCTACCAAGCGTCACATTCTCACCAAGCGTACGACGAAGAACAAGCGTCATTTGCGTGGTATGGTTACCATCCACGAATCTGATAGCAAGTCCATCCATCGTATGTTGCCCTACGCATAATTAATAGGAGAGAAGAAGATGCCCCGAGTAAAACGTGGTGTAACGGCTCGTGCCCGTCATAAAAAGATTTTGAAGCTCTCCAAGGGCTTTATCCTTCGTCGTAACAATGTGTTCCGCGTTGCTAAGCAAGCGGTGATGAAGGCCGGTCAATACGCTTATCGTGACCGTCGCAACAAGAAGCGCGTTTTCCGTCGCTTGTGGATTGCTCGTATCAACGCTGGTGCTCGTGCCAACGGCATGTCCTACAGCGTGTTCATGAACGGCTTGAAGAAGGCTGGTATCGCTTTGGACCGTAAGGTTCTCTCCGATATGGCTATCTTTGACAAGGCTGGTTTCGCTAGCCTCGTTGAAAAGGTTAAGAGCCTCTAATTCACGTCTGTGAGTTGATACAAAAAATTGTGGCTGATTGCTTTCGGGTGATCAGCCCTTTTTTTAACTTTACAAAATAAAGTAAACGAAAATTCATTTCTGTAATGCTTTTTTCATTCAGACACGGTAAACTTCACAGCCTTGTCTGTGAATGAGTATTCACTTTTTTTATTCATCTCATCAAAAAATCATAAAAATGAAAAAAGAACTTGTTGCTTTAGGTGTTGCTGTTGTTGCCGCTTTTGCTACGCCCGCTATGGCCTTGGAAGGCTCTGTGGGCGCCGGCGTTCATGCCTTTGACTTTGGTTACCGTGGTATGGATATTGAAACGTATGCGGTGCCCGCTGTATCCATCGAAACGGATCACTTCTATTGGATCGGTTTTTCTGCCGGTGCTTACCTATTAAAGACCGATAACCATCGTGTGCGTTTAGGCGTGTCTTACATGCCGACCGAATTTGACGCCGGTGACAGTGACAATCGTCAAATGAAGATGTTGGACGATCGTGAC
This sequence comes from Sutterella sp., assembly GCA_019418235.1. Classification (GTDB taxonomy): domain Bacteria; phylum Pseudomonadota; class Gammaproteobacteria; order Burkholderiales; family Burkholderiaceae_F; genus Aphodousia. The sequence goes on along the minus strand of DYCH01000067.1, from coordinate 3,943 downwards.
GCGAGCGTCTTTGCCAACATTGCTTATGCATGGCACTCCGACTTCGGTATTTTGAACGTTGACTTTGGTGGCGATATCTCCGGTAAGAGCGACGGTTTGAAAGCTGACGTGAGCTACTTAAAGCGCTTTGGTTTCGGTCGCTTGGGTATTACGCCGCAAGTGGGTTTTGTGTGGACAAACGACAAATTTAACGACTACTACTACGGTGTCTCTCAAAAGGAATCCGCTAAGAGCGGTATCGCCGCCTACAATGCTGATGGCGGTGTCTCTCCCTATGCTCGTGTTGTGGCCGACTACTTTGTTACCAACAACATTCTGGTTTATGCTGAAGCATCCGCACGTTCTTACAGCAAGGAAATCAAGGATAGTCCCATGATGGAAGATGACATCATGTATGGCTTTGGCTGTGGTGTGAGTTATCTCTTCTAATCGCTATTAAAGAGAAAAATCAAAAGAAAGTGGACTCGTTTAAAGCGGGTCCATTTTTTTGTTCAGAGGTTTTGAAGGACTTATGCACAACGCTTTGAACAAAAATTGTGCGTAATGCACAAACAGAGGCGAAAGACTTTTGAACGCATTCGTGCTTATTCATTGAGCAATGGTGAGTTCTCCACAGCGTATTGCACACTCGTGAAGAGGTTATGCACATCGGTTTGAACATAAAATGTCAAAAAAGTGCATCTTTTGCACATTCTTACTTATGGTGAAGCGGGATTCTTCCTTTATTGACGATTTATCGGTGTTAAAATAAACAATTCGCTCTTACTTTTTTACTTACAGAGAAAAATGAAAGAAATTCGTACACGTATTGCACCGAGCCCCACGGGGATGATGCACTTGGGGACGGCCCGCACGGCCATCTATTGTTGGGCTTATGCCCGTCACTTCATTGGCGGCAAGTTCTTGCTCCGTATTGAAGACACCGACCAAGAGCGCTCCACGCAAGAGGCCGTTGACGTCATTTTGGACGGCATGAAGTGGCTTGGCTTGGAATACGACGAAGGCCCGATCTATCAAATGGATCGTTTGGCTCGCTATAAAGAAGTCGTTGACGAAATGTTGGAAAAGGGCTTGGCTTACAAGTGCTATGCCACCAAGGAAGAGCTCGATGCGCTTCGCGAAGATCAAATGGCCAAGAAGCTTAAGCCGCGCTACGACGGTCGTTGGCGTCCTGAAAACTGTGTCGGTCGAGAAATCCCGGAAGGTGTGACGCCGGTTATCCGTTTCCGCAATCCCGACAATGGCACGGTGACGTGGAAGGACATGGTTTACGGTGAAATCAGTTTCGAAAATTCCGAACTTGACGACTTGGTGATCATGCGCGGTGACGGTATCCCGACCTATAACTTCGCTGTGGTTGTTGACGATATTGACATGAAGGTGAGCCACGTTGTGCGTGGTGCCGACCATATCAACAACACGCCGCGTCAAATCAACCTCTACACGGCTCTGGGCTATGAAGTGCCGGAATTTGCACACTTGCCGTTGATTAACGGGCCTGATAACCGTAAGTTGAGTAAGCGTAACGGTGATGCTAGCGTCATGGATTACGAATTAAAGGGTTACTTGCCCGAAGCTTTGGTAAATTACTTGGCTCGTTTGGGTTGGGGTCACGGTAACGACGAAAAGTTCACGATGGCTCAATTGGCCGAATGGTTTGACTTGGCTCACTGCTCTAAGTCCCCGGCTTGCTTGGATCCGAAGAAGTTGAATCACTTAAATCACCTCTATATCGCTGAAGCCGATAATGCTCGCTTGGCTGCTTTGGTGCGTCCTCGCATTGAAGCTCGCGGTGGTGTGATTGATGGTAATGCCGATTTGGAAGGCGTGATGGAAATTACGAAGCAACGTCCGGAAACGCTTGAAGCCTTGGCTGACGCTTGCATGATCTTCTACCGACCGCTCACGCGTGACCCCGAATTGGTCAAGGAAGTCTTGGCTGATGAAAAGAGCAAGAAGGCGGTTGAACTCTTCTTGGAACGTGCCCGCACGGTTGAAGTGTGGAACTCTGAAAACATCTACGGTGTTTTAAAGGGCATCATGGATGAAATGGGCGTGAAGATGCCCGTGATTGCTGTTCCGGTTCGTGTGTTGGTCTTTGGTGAAAAGGTCTCTCCGATGTTTGATAAGACGTTGGAACTTTTCGGTAAGGACACGGTCATTGCTAACATCGAAAGCGGTTTGAAGTTAATCTAATCGTTTAGGTGTTATTTCTAAAAGGCGTGTCGAGCGGGTCTTGCCACGCCTTTTTCGTAAATGATTTATAGCTATGGATAACGAAGTTAACTACAAAGGCGGCATCTTAATCGTTGCACTACCGGGGCAAGGTGCCGTGGGTTACGATCATGACGATCGTGCCCATTACTTTGCACCGACCGTAAAGCAAGGCAAGATTCGTGATGCATTAGCGCATTGGTTTTCTTTGTGGGGGATTGGGTTATCCAATAGCGTCTCTCGTCCCAATCAAGTTGAAACGCTTACTCACGAAGTGGTTTGGTGTGATGAGGTTCCCTCGCACTTGCATGGGCCCCAAACGGTGGCCTTTTACGCAGAGCACGGCGAACGCGTCCTTGAAGCCTTGGAGCGCTATGAACCCAAGATCATTATTGTTTTGAGTGCCTACCTTTATGAAGCACTAGCAAGTGCAACGATGGCAAAAGCGGTGACCGAGCGCATAGGACGAGCTCGGATGCAACCGCGTCGTATCACGCAAGCTCGACTTAAAGCGTTGCATCAAGCGTTTGAACGAGCAGATATGTTGGTCTTACCCACGCCTTCTAAAAATACGACAGATGCATATATCACCACGTTAAGTGCAACGATGAGAGACGTATTTACCTCAGCGGGGTTTGAACTTAATGAGTCACCGGAAACCCTTCTAGAGCCCGCTAAAGACTTATTGGTGATTGATGAGAAAAAGACCCTGACGCGCTTTATGAATCAATTCCGAATTGATGAGGAACGTGCGAAAAAGCTTATGCAAGCTTTGGAAGAAGCGGGGATTGTGACGGGGTTGGATGAAAAAGCACGCCGATATGTGAAGTGGAAATAACTCAATTTATTTTTGAATATGAAAAAGCCTTGGGATTTTTGCCCCAAGGCTTTTTGCTGAAAACTGATTCGGTCGATTAACCTTCGATCAATTCAGCCTTTTCAATGACGACGTCATCAACGGGCACATCACCGTGGAAACCCCACTTAGAGGTGCGGACCTTGGCGATTTCGTCAACAACTTCTTCACCGGCCACAACCTTACCGAAAACGGCGTAGCCCCAACCTTGCGGCGTGGGAGCGGTGTGGTTCAAGAAGTCATTGTCAGCGACGTTGATAAAGAATTGAGCGGTAGCCGAGTGCGGATCGCTCGTGCGAGCCATGGCGATCGTGTACTTGTCGTTACGAAGGCCGTTAGCGGCTTCGTTTTCGATCGGGGCATGGGTGTCTTTTTGACGCATGCCGGCTTCAAAGCCACCGCCTTGAATCATGAAACCGGGGATCACACGATGGAAAATCGTACCGTTGTAGAAACCTTCGGTGACGTATTGTTCAAAGTTCTTGCTCGTGGCCGGGGCGTGTTCGTGATCAAGTTCAAGATCAATCACACCAAGGTTGGTCGTTAAGCGAATCATCGATTATTTTCCTTTGAGAATCGAAACATTTTTAATGACGACATCACGGATGGGCACATCGTCGTAGTAGCGAACCGTGTGCGTTTTCACGCCGGCAATCTTATCCACGACTTCCATCCCGGAGACGACTTTACCGAAAACAGCATAGCCGTTACCGTCTTGAGCCTGATCGGCATTCAAGAAGTTATTGTTGGCAACATTGATAAAAAATTGGCTCGTGGCGGAATTAGGATCCGAGGTACGGGCCATGGCAATGGTACCACGTTGGTTCGTCAAACCGTTTCGGGATTCTAGCGCAATCGGAGCCTGTCTCTTAT
>DYCH01000066.1 GCA_019418235.1 Sutterella sp. | reverse complement strand
TGCCTGTAATTGCGGTGTGAGAGGGGCGAGATGAAAATCTCCCCCTACTCGATTTCTAGAGCCTGAAAATAGAATAAACTTAACAATCTGAATCTGATGAGGACGATATGTCGTTAGGTCTTGTGGTTGAAGGCGGTGGCGTTCGTGCGATGTACGCTGCCGGTGTTTTGGATGTTCTTTCCGATCTCCCAATTCATTTTGATGGTGTGATCGGTGTTTCTGCCGGTGCGATTCACGGTTGTTCATTCGTGGCAGGTCAAAAAGGTCGTAGCCTTCGTTACTACAAGCGATTCATTTCCGATGACAGGTTCTTTAGTCTTAAAACGCTTATTAAGACAGGCAATATTGTCGACACGCAATTTTGTTATCACGACATTCCTGAAAAACTCGACATCTTTGACGAAGAAGCATTTGAAGCCTCCTGTACTCGATTTTTTGTCGGTTGCAGTAATGTCGAAACTGGTGAACCCGAATACCTTGAACTTAAAAATATGTTTGAGGAGATAGAGGGTTTAAGAGCTTCGGCCTCATTGCCTTATCTTTCTAAGATCGTTGAGTTCCGTGGCTTGAAACTGCTCGATGGCGGTTGCGTTGACCGAATTCCTGTAAAAGCCTTTCAAAAAATGGGCTTTGATCGCAATGTTGTCGTTTTAACTCAACCTCGCACTCACAAAGTTAAAGATCGTGATGCGTGGTTAGCGCCTCTCTTTTACCGTCAATACCCCCAATTCTGTCAAGCCTTTAAATGCTCTCCTCAAACCTATGAAGAAGCGCAACGCTATATCGAAGCGGAAGAAAAAGAGGGGAGGGTGTTTGTGATCCGACCTCAAACGTCTCTCAATGTCGGTCGTTTGACAAGAGATCCCAAGGCTGTTCAATACGCCTATGATTGCGGCGTGAGAGATGCTCAAGCAAAGCTCAATGATTTATTGAAATGGGCATGAAAAAGGCGTGCTTAATTAAACACGCCTCAACAATTCAAAATGGCCATTAATGAGCGAGTAAATTGGCCACACCGACACCTAAGACCGTTCCTAAGAGCAACCATCCGGTGCTGGCACGGTTACGTAAACGATTGACAACCGTACCGACAAATAATCGCTTCTCACCTTCCTCTTTGTCTTGAATTCTCGATAATTTCCTAACACGATAGACAGCCCAGAAAACAGAAACAAACAACGCAAAGAGAAAAATTGCTTGAAGCAATAAGAGTAAATGAGAGCGCATAAAAGACCCTCCTTTTTGAGAGGTGCTCTTTCATTGTATAGGTTCAGACTTATTTTGTATATAAATATTAGGGTTTTCGGCCGAAAGTATCTAAAAGGCAACACTTAATGATTTAAAATAACCCCTATGTGTATGTATTTTTAAACAGAGGGTGCGAGCAATGACTCCATTGATTTTCGGTGTATGGGATGGCAAGTTCTATGACAACCGCCAAACCTACGCCCCTACGTCACCTGACGAAATTCCGTTAGATCAGTTTTCTCAATTCAATCCCGGCAACCCGATCATGTCATTTGTTTGTGATCGTGGTTTCTTAGTTTTAGACCGTCGTGCGAATTTAGCCTTCTCTCTTTGGCGCTATTACGAACGTGCAGAGCGAGAAACGTGTGGCAAATGCACGCCGTGCCGTATCGGTGTCTCTGTCATTGCCGATGCTTTAACGAAAACCGTTAAGGGACAATCTAAAGATGTTGATTGGGATTTCGTTGAGTCCATTGCTCTTCAAATGAAAGAGACGAGTTTGTGCGGTATTGGGATGACGACACCTGAAGCTCTTCTTGGAGCATTAAAGTACTGCCCGGAAGAGCTTAAAAATGCAATGCCCGTGCCCGCTAACGTCTATGACTATTACACGCTTTTGACGGCTCCTTGTGTTGAAGCGTGTCCCGCTCACGTGGATGTGCCGCGATACATTGACTACATTAAGTCCGGTGAACCGGAAATGTCTGCTGCTGTGCTTTTGAAGCACTATCCGTTGGTGGGCAGTTGCGGTCGTGTGTGTGTGCGTTATTGTGAAAAGGCATGTCATCGCGGTTTGTTGGATGAACCCGTTGATATTAAGAATTTGAAGCGTTACGCTGCCGATGCTACGGGCAATATGAGCGCGCTCTTTGCTCGCGCCTATCAACAAACCAATCCCTTAAGTCCTCGAGTGGCCGTGGTGGGTGCTGGCCCCGCTGGCATTAACTGTGCCTATCACTTGTTGCTCCAAGGCTATAAGGTCGACATCTTTGAAGCCAACTCTCATGCCGGTGGCATGGCTCAAGTGGGCATTCCGCAATATCGCTTACCTAAAGGATTGCTTGAAAGTGAAACGGAAGTGATCACCCAATTGGGCGGTCGTTACCATTTCCGTCAACGTTTGGGTTACGACTTCTCGTTAACCGACCTCTTTAACAAGGGCTATAACGCCATCTTTATCGGGGTGGGTTGCTCCAAGGGGATGTATCTCGGTCTTGAAAACGAAGATACGGAATTGGATGGCTACTTTAACGGTATTGATTTCTTACATAAGGTTGAAAGCTCTGTTTCCGGTCATCGTCCGATGAAGTTAAAGGGCGACGTGGTGGTCGTGGGTGGCGGTAACGTTGCCATGGACTGCGCTCGCTCGGCTGTTCGCATGACCGATGGTACTGTGCATGTTGTTTACCGTCGTACGGAAGAAAGCATGCCGGCTGACCACGAAGAAGTTGTGGCTGCTAAGGCCGAAGGCATCCAATTTCATTTCTTGTCTTTGCAAAAAGAAATTATGAGCGAAGATGGGCATGTGACCGGGTTAAAGATTTCTTCCATGCGCGAAGAAATGGTTCCGGGTAGCAAGCGCGGTAAGTTGATTGAAATCGAAGGCACGGAACGCGTATTGTCTTGCGACAACTTGATCGCCGCCATCGGTCAACGTTTGGATCAAAGCGTGCTTTGTGACGATGACGGCATTATCTTTGACCGTCGTGGCAATATTCAAGTCTCTGACGCATTGGCAACGACCCGACCGGGTGTCTTTGCGGGCGGTGACTCTGCTACGGGGCCGACCACTTTGATTGACGGTATGGCCCAAGGCCAAATTGCTGCTCAATCCATTCATGAATACTTAACGCGCGGCTCGGTGGGTTTTGTTGCCCGTCGTCGTATGAGTCAGTTGATTAAGGACGGACACCTCATGAGCCGCAACGACAAACCTTTTGATTTGTGCACGCAAGAGCGCTACAAATTAAATACCTTGACGATTGAAGAACGCAAGGGCAATTTCGAGGAAGTGGACCTTTCCATGAGTGATGAAGAAGCCATTCGTGAAGCCAATCGTTGTATGCGTTGTTATCGCATCTATGGCGTTGTGACCCAATTGCCGATTCCCGGTAATACGAGCCACACTCAAAATCAAGCCGTCTAAAGGGGAGCATCATGGAAAATTTTGCTTGGTTTAACGGCCAAAAGATTGAATTTACGCCGGGTGAAACGATTTTAACGGTTGCTAAAGCACACGGTATCTTTATTCCGACGCTTTGCGCTTACATGCCATTGAATCACACGCCGGGTACGTGCCGCATGTGTTTGGTGGAAGTCTTTGAAGAAGGTGAGGAAACGGGTCGCATTGTGACGGCTTGTACAACGCCTCTTAAGGCTAATCAACGAATCTTTACGCGTAACGAACGTGTTCGCAGCATGCAACGCTTGCAAATGAACATGCTCTTTGCCGACCATGATCAAGACTGTAAGAGTTGCGCTCGTCACGGTGACTGTGAATTGCAAGACGTGGCCCTTTTCATCGGTATGCAACGCACGCCTTTTGCCGGTCACTATTTAACAAAGCGACCCTTTGACGATACCTCTGCCGGTATTGTTCGTGATGTCAATAAGTGCATCCGTTGCGGTCGTTGCGTGGAAGTGTGTCGTCAAGTGCAAGGCATTGGCGCTTTAACGATTGCGGACTTCGGTTTGATGAGTGGCGTTGGCATGACCGGCGCTAAGAACTGGGTGGATTCTGAAAAATGCGTTCAATGCGGTCAATGCACGCTTGTTTGCCCGACGGGTGCTTTAAGCGAAAAGGATGAAAACGATAAAGTCCTTCGCATGATTGATGATCCGGAAATCACGACGGTCTTTCAAATTGCTCCGAGTGTGCGTGTGACCTTAGGGGAAGAATTTGGTTTGCCTACAGGTGCCAATGTTGAAGGCATGATTGTGAGTGCCCTTCGTCAAATCGGTGCTGACTATGTGATGGATACAAATTTCGCTGCCGACATGGTGATCATGGAAGAAGGTACGGAATTCTTAACGCGTCTTCAAGCTCGCCAAAAGGGTGAAAGAGTTGCCTTGCCGATGTTTACATCGTGCTGTCCGGGTTGGGTTAACTTCGTTGAAAAGCACGTTCCGATGATCATGGAATACTTGTCAACGACGCGTTCTCCTCAAGCGGTCTTTGGTGCATTGGCTAAAGAATTCTTGCCTGAAAAGTTAGGCGTTAAGAAAGAAAACCTTCGTGTGATTTCGGTCATGCCCTGTACGGCCAAAAAGGGTGAAGCACAACGCGATACGCTGATGCGTGAACCGGAACTCTATGATGTGGATGCCGTTTTAACGGTTCGTGAGTTGGCCAAACTCATCCGTCGCAGTGGTTTGCATTTAAAGAATTGCGAACCGCAGGCCTATGACAGCAACGCTCACTTCACGAACTACTCAGGCGCCGGTGCCATTTTCGGTACGACGGGTGGCGTGATGGAAGCGGCCATTCGTACGCTCTATAGCCTTACGCACGAAGGTGCGACCTTGGCTCCTATTGTCTATACGCCCGTACGTGGCTTAGACGGTGTTAAAGAGTCGGTAGTTAACCTTGGGCCTTACGGTGACGTTCGCATCGCTGTGGTGCACGGTTTAAGCCGTACAAACGCTTTGTTAGAAAGCATGAGCCGAGGCGAAGTCGTCTATGACTTTGTTGAAGTGATGGCTTGTCCCGGCGGTTGTATCGCAGGTGGCGGTACACCTCGCAAGAAAAATCGCTATCAACCCTTTGCCCAAGTGCGTCAAGAAGCGCTTTACGACATCGATGAAAAGATGACGCTTCGCGAGTCTCACAAGAATCCTCAAGTCATTGCGATGTATGAGGAAAATTTGGGAGAACCAGGCAGTCACGTGGCTCACGAAATGCTTCACTGTGAGTATCGCAGCAAGAAGCGTGATCACGTAAGCCCGCAAGTGCGAAGACTTTGGCAATTGTTAGGCAAACGCTATACACAGCCGAAGAAAACGCGCTAAAATGCGTAACTGACTCAGGGCGGGGTGAAATTCCCCACCGGTGGTAATAGTCCACGAGCGCACGCCTCGAAGTTCTTTTCGAGGCGTGGTCAGTTGAATCGGTGCAATTCCGATACCGACGGTACAGTCCGGATGAAAGAGTGGCGTTAAAGTGTTCAAGCTTTGACGCGTAGATTTTGCGGTTTCTTGCAAGATCTTTCCCCCTGATGCAATTTTTCAATGAAATTTCTTCTTTAAGAAAGGACGATCATGCATCAGTCTGAAAACCTTTTAATGCGTTACGGCAACGACAGTTTGGTTCGTGTCGAACGCGCTTTAAATGACTTGCGCGCCGGTAAAGGTGTGATGGTCGTTGATGATGAAGATCGCGAAAACGAAGGCGATTTGATTCTCTCCTCCCAATTTTTGACCGTTGAACAAATGGCATTGATGATCCGTGAATGTTCAGGCATCGTCTGCGTTTGTTTGCGTGATGAAGACTGCCGTCGTTTAAAGCTAGACCAAATGGTGGCCAATAACACCAATACCCAAGGCACGGCCTTTACGGTTTCGATTGAAGCCGCTCACGGTTGTACGACCGGTGTGAGTGCTGCTGACCGAGTGACGACCATTAAAGCGGCAGCCAATCCTGAAGGCAAGCCCGAAGATCTTTTGCGCCCCGGTCACGTTTATCCGTTGCGCGCTCGTACGGGTGGCGTGCTTGAGCGTCGCGGTCATACCGAAGCCACGGTTGACTTGATGCGTTTAGCCGGTCTTAACCCTGCCGGTGTTTTGTGCGAATTGATGAATGTCGATGGCACGATGGCCAAGTTGCCTGAAGTTTGTGCCTTTGCTGATAAGCACGATTTATGCGTCATTTCAGTGGAAGATTTGGTGACTTATCGTCAAACGCATCACTGCTAACCCTTAAGTGGTAAAACACAATGAGGCCAGTCGCATGACTGGCTTTTTCTTTGTCTATGCAATAGGCAAAAGTCCCTAGTGAATGCGCACCGTCTAGTCGTTTCGACTTATAGGAAGTCAGGGCAATTTCTAGCATAATAGGGGAGTCGAAAATTTCCCTAATGGAGCATCCATGAAACGTCGTTCCTTATTGGTCAGCGCCTTGTGCGTTGTTGCCGCTGGCAGTATTTTGACCGGTTGTTCGGATAAAGCCACAGAAGCTGGTGTCTTGAAGATCGGTTGTTCTCCCGTTCCTCATGCTGATATTTTGAAGGCGGCTACGCCCTTATTAGCAAAGGAAGGTGTGAAGCTTCAAATCATTGAATTTACGGACTATGTTCAGCCGAACATGGCCTTGGCGGATAAAGAGTTGGATGCCAACTTCTTCCAACACAAGCCCTACTTGGACAACTTTAGCAAGGAACGCAAACTTAGTCTTGAATCCTTAGTTGCTGTCCATATTGAGCCGATGGGCGTGTACTCTAAGAAAGTGAAATCGGTTTCTGCTTTGACGGCTGGCATGAAGGTGGCCATTCCTAACGATCCTACCAACGGTGGTCGTGCATTGGCCATTTTGGCTAACGCCGGTTTCTTTAAGATGAAGGCTGGTGTGGGTGTCAATGGTACGCCTGCCGACATCATTGATAATCCTCATAACATCCAAGTCGTTGAAATGGAAGCCGCTGTATTGCCGCGCGCTTTGGAAGACGTGGACTTTGCTGTGATTAATTCCAATTACGCTTTGGGTGTGAACTTGAACCCGACAAAAGACGCTCTCTTTATCGAAAGTAAGGATTCTCCCTACGCCAATATCGTGGCCGTTCGTAAGGGTGACAATCGTAAGGAACTTCAAGCTTTGACGAAGGTTTTAACTTCGCCTGAAATCAAGAAGTTTATCGAAGACAAGTACCAAGGCGCTGTGATTCCTGCGTTCTAATTAGGATTGCGACACAAACAACTGAACCGGGATGTTGAAAAACTTCCCGGTTTTTTTAATCTAGAGACTTTTTTATGCTTTCTAATCTTTTGAAGTCATTGGGAAACGTGAAGCTTCTCTTTGTTGGGATGCTTTTCATGGCCTTGGGGATTAGTCTCATCACCTGCGTGCAAATCGGCACCACGCCCATTAGCAGTTTGCCTTTGGTAACGGCAGAGATTGCAGGACTCACGTTCGGTACGACAACCTTTCTTTTTAACGCGAGTTTTGTGCTCATTCAAAAGTGTCTATTAAGAGGGCGGTTTGACCATATCAACTGGCTTCAAATTCCTTTGGCCTTCGTCTTTAGTTTCTTCTTGGACGTTTGCATGTGGATATTGAGCTTCCTCGATCCGCAACTCTATCCCACAAAACTTGCGCTTTCCATGTTGGGGAATGTCTTTCTAGGTTTAGGTGTGACGTTAGAAGTCCGTTCCAAGAGCATTCCTTTAGCCGGTGAAGGCCTTGTGATTGCATTCTCGGTTTGCTTTAAGAAAAGCTTTGCCAATCTTAAAATTGCCAACGATGTCACGATGGTTGTTTTAGCCGCTATTTTGGGTTGGGTAGTATTAGGGTCTTTTTACGGTATCGGTGAGGGCACTTTGATTTCAGCGTTAACAGTGGGACTTTTTGTGAAGTTCTTTAATCGGGTGTTCGACAAATACCATTGGGCAAATTAACGATCCGTCTTTTCGACTTAAAGCGCTCCATGCAAAATCGCCATTGAATCATTTTCTGATCAATGGCGATTTTAATTACTAGGAGTTTTAATAAAATCAGAAGCTTACGTGATCAGGTTCGAGCCCCGAGAAGCCCATCATCGGTAACTTATCTAAGAGAGCAATGTCCTCTTGCGTTAACTCAAAGTTAAAACTTTCAAGATTTTCCTTTTGGTGCTCCGGATTCATTGACTTCGTAATCGGAATGATGTTGTGATGAGCAATCCAGCGCAAAATCACTTGAGACGGGGACTTCCCGTACTTAGTTGCCAAAGCTTCAATTTCTTCTTTGTGCAGCAACTCACCATGGCCCAATGGCGACCAAGCTTGAATTTGAATATCCGAGCGTTGGCAAAACTGTACCGTGGCTTTTTGCATGTAACCCGGGTGATACTCGATTTGATTAATGACAGGGGCAATGTTGGCGCGCGCCAAGAAACTCACTAAGTGGTGAATTTGGAAGTTCGAAACTCCAATATTTTTAACGAGACCGCTTTCGTGCAGACGTTCGAACGCACGCCACGTGCCCACGTTAACGCTTTGCCAAGCCAAGGGATCGCCCTTAGTGAAGGGCCAGTGGATCAGATAGGCATCAAGGTAGTCAAGTTGCAAGCGCTTGAGCGTCGCATCAAATGCACGCATAACGCTATCGTACGTACGGTTCGATGTCCAACACTTACTTAAAATGAAAAGGTCTTTACGATTGACGCTCGTGCGTTTAATGGCTTCACCAACAGAAGCTTCGTTTTCATAAATGGCGGCCGTATCAATGTAGCGATAGCCTAAATCAATGGCGTTAACCAACGACTCAACGAGGTTTTCGCCTTCGGGGATTTGCCAAGTGCCAATACCGATCGAAGGAATGATTTCATTATTTGAGAGTTTATAAGACGTCATTTTCATTTTTATCCCCCGATGTGCCATATTAATTTTCATTTTATGCGAACGATACAGAGGACTTTTTGCGTTAGACCAAATGTTTTCGATTTTAATGTTTGAGCTATGTCAAGTAACGTACAATCATAGAATCAATTGAGAGAGTTTGTAACATGAACGGTAATTTTGACTATTTTTTAATTCTTTCTGCCCTTGCCTTCACTTTAGTGATTCTTTTGTTAGTCAATCTCTTTAAGAAGGGGAGCACGAAAGATGAAAAAGTTTTAAGTGCGCCGGTTCGTCGAGAACGAATCAGCCCCCGTCCTGTTACTCGTCCTAACCCTTATAAAGCTCATCTTTTAGAAGAGCCCCCTCAACCTCCCAGAATCACGACCATGGTGTTTTATGATGAAAACGACCGCCCAGTGGTTGTAATGAGCCGATCGACTTTAGGGGCTCAAAGTTGGGGGACGCATCGCTCTACCGAGTCTTCTTTACTCACAGCGTTTATCAGTGCTTCATTTGCAACGCAAGCCAATGAAGTGATCACCTTGCATTACCCACAAGGCAATGTGAGCGGTCGCTTAAGTGTTAAAGCTTTTGATGAAAAGGGAGCTGAAGTTGCATTTCATGCATCCATTTCGTTAAGAGGGGAAGATTTCCCGACCTATGATGCAACTGAAGACCTTCAGACATGGTTAATAGAAGCTCCCTTGAGAATCTATCGCAATATTTTTCTAGATTTGAATGCGATTGAGCAAGCCAAGCTTCTTAAGTTGGAGTTTGGTAAGGATGAATTAATTGAGAAAGAGCAGTCGAATTTATCTCCTGTTTCACGTTTGGCTTTGTCTTATCTTTTATTAGCAAAACTTGCTAAAGACAAGGACTTCTTTGTTCGCATGGGACGCTACAACCGTCTGAGTCACTTTTTAAATGCCAATGATGTCCAAGACAATGAAGCTTTATTCACTCTTGAGCGCCTCATCATTTCACAAACATTTGTCCAAACGCAAAAGTTGCCGTTTTTTTTGGTTCGCACCGCAACCCCTTGTGCTCAATGGTTAAAAGCCCTGAAATATTAAGGCAAATCAAGACCTTTACACTCTCTTTACAATCCTATTTTGCGTCATTTGCAATGAAATTATAGGGTTATCCCTAGGTTACACATTCTTACATAGAACGTTACATTTGAGTCATGGAGTATTTAAAGGCTTCATATACAAGCGGGTGTAATCGTTCTCAAAGTCATAAAAAACTGTCACAGACACGACCTCTCGCAGAAGAAAAAATAAATGAAAGGAGAATGCAATGGCAAAACAATCTAGTATGAGTCTGCCTATGCAAATGCTCGCCGGTTTGGTACTGGGTGTGGTGATTGGCGCTTTTGTCTCATCAGATTTGGCAACGACGTGGTTTAAGCCCTTGGGTGACTTGTTCATTCGATTGATTCGAATGGTGGTCGTTCCCTTGGTGTTTGCAACTTTGGTTGCCGGTGCTGCTGGCATTGCTGACGTGTCCAAGTTAGGTCGTGTAGCAATTAAAACGATTTTGGTCTTCGCTGTCACCACGGCAATCGCTGTGATGTTCGGTTTGATTTTCGCTGGCGCGATCGACCCCGGTGTCGGTTTGACGCTCTCTACCGAAGGTTTGCAAGCCGCTAACGTGAAGGCTCCGAGCATGCTTAAAGTGTTGCTCGACATCGTTCCGATTAACCCGATGGAAGCCTTTGCTAAGGGCAGCATCTTGCAAATCATCTTCTTTGCAGTGATGTTCGGTTTCTGCTTGAGCGCATTGGGTGAACGTGGCCGTCCGTTGATCGAGTTCTTCGACATTTTAGGCGACGTCATGATTCGCATGACCAACGCTGTGATGAAGTTTGCTCCGATCGGTGTGTTCGGTTTGATCTCCTACACGGTGTCTCGTTACGGTTTAGCTGTCTTGTTGCCGCTCGGTAAGTTGATTCTTGCTAGCTTCTTGGCAACCGTGACCTTCGTGGTCGTGATCTACATCCCGATCATTATGGGTTATGTTCGTATTCAGATTACGAAGTACATCAAGGTTATCTTTGAACCGTGGTTGATCGCTTTCACGACGTGTTCGTCTGCCGCAGCAATGCCTGCTAACTTGTTAGCCAGCCGTCGCTTGGGTTCCACGAAGACGATCGCTTCCTTCGCAGTGCCGCTCGGCAATACGATTAACATGAACGGTACCGCCATTTACATGGGTATCACGGCCATCTTCGGCGCACAAGTCTATGGCATCGATTTGACGATGGCTGACCAAGTCACGATCGTGTTGATGGGTGTGTTGGCTGCTGTGGGTACCGCAGGTGTCCCGGGTGCTGGTTTGATTATGTCGACGATCGTTTTCACGCAAGTGGGTATTCCGCTTGAAGCCGTGGCCTTGATCGCCGGTGTCGACCGTATCCTTGACATGATCCGTACGTCCATTAACGTGGTGGGTGACTCCACGACCGCCTTGGTAGTTTCCAAGCTCGAAGGTGAATTGGGCACGGAACCGGTGGACGATGATGAAGTCGCTCAAACGCCTCCACCGTCTGCTAACTAACTTGTTCCAATAACAAGTCGAGACGGCAACCGAAAGGTTGCCGTTTCTGTATTCGGGTTTGTCGTTAAATTGGAATTCAGTTTTTTAGTTTCGAGTTTCAATTTTTTTTCAGTTAATAATCTCTCACATCGGAAAAAAATCGTATACCTACACCGAAGAGGTATTGACAAAATCTGTTTGTACAAAGGCTAGGCAAAAGTTCAAAAGTTATCCACAAAAATTCTGCATAAGTGGGAAAAGTGCCTTTGTTTTTGGCAATTTTTTAACATTTTCTACCACCTGCATCCCAAAATTGTCACAAAAATGGGCCGCAATCTTGTGGCCCGTGGAAAAAAAGTTTTAACTATTTGAGTTTTTTACCAGCTTGTAAGAGGGATAACCCCCAAGCCACCACAATCAAGCACGTCCCGATATCGGCAAATACGGCCATCCACATGGTGGCGATACCTAAGAACGCTAACACCATGAAGAGGAACTTAATGCCCAAAGCAATCGTGATGTTTTGCACCAAACGGTTATGCGTCATGTGCGAGAGCTTCACAAATAGCGAGAGCTTCTTAATATCATCGTCCATTAAGGCGACGTCGGCTGCATCCACGGCAATGTCACTGCCTTGTCGCCCCATGGCAAAACCGATGTTGGCACGAGCCAGAGCAGGGGCATCATTGATACCATCTCCTACCATGCCAATGGGGCCTTTTTCTTGTAAAGCTTCGATGGCAGCGAGCTTATCTTGCGGAAGCATTTGGGCTCGTACTTCCGTGATTCCCGTGGCATCGGCCATGTGTTGGGCACTATTGGGATTGTCACCCGTCAAAAGAACGGGGGTAATACCTAAGGCCTTTAAGGCTTCAATGTGCGTCTTGGCGCCAGCTCTAAGTGTATCGGAGACCGCAATAAAGCCCATGGGACCGAAGAAGTCGGCAATTACCACAACGCTTGCACCCTGGGCTTCGTAGCGAGCAATGGCGTCCGTCAATTCTTGATCAACCGTGTGGTCTTTGGCATAAGCGCGCAAATTCACCATTTCTACACGAGTGCCCTTGATTTTGCCGTGCGTGCCGGCGCCCACGACGGTCGCAAAGTCAGACACGTCTAAAAGCTCCACGCCTTCTTCACGACCGCGACGAGCAATGGCGGTGCTCACCGGGTGGTTACTGCGAGAGGCTAAGCTTGCGGCCAATTGAAGTACATGGAAACTATCGTTACCGTTGACGGCTTCAACCGCGACCACCTTGGGGCGACCTTCCGTGATCGTGCCCGTCTTGTCCAACGCAATGTATTTGAGCTTACGGGCTTCTTCCAAGTAAACTCCACCTTTAACGATGAGACCCATACGAGCCGCCACGGCCAACCCCGAGACAATCGTCACAGGCGTAGAAATCACCAAGGCGCACGGGCAGGCAATGACCAATAAGACTAAGGCCGTGTAGATCCATTCAAACCAATCGCCACCCATGAAAAGGGGAGGAATGATGGCCGTTAAAATGGCAGCCACGAAAACCGTCGGCGTATAGTAGCGGGCAAAGAGGTCGACAAAACGCTCGGTCGGCGCCTTCTTTTGGTTAGCGGCCTCGACAGCTTCAATCATCTTGGCGGCAAGCCCGTGTTGACTGTCGCTAGTGACTTGAACCATGAGTTCGGCCGTTTGGTTAAGTGTTCCGCCATAGACCTTATCGCCCTTCATTTTTTCCACTGGCAACGATTCGCCCGTGATACTTGATTGATTAACGCTTGAAAAACCGTCAATCACCATACCGTCTAAGGCAATGCGCTCACCGGGCATCACTCGTACGGTATCTCCCACCGTGATGTCGTTGACATCCATGACAGAACTTTCGCCTCGGGCATTAATGACCGTTGCAGTTTCAGGCGTGAGTTTAAGTAAGTCTTTAATGGCTTTGTGAGCTCGATTAATCGAGAGCGTTTCAATGGCTTCAGAGACTTCAAATAAGACCATCACCATGGCGGCTTCAGGCCATTCACCCAAGATCAAGGCCCCGGTGACCGCCACACTCATCAACGCATTCATGTTGAAGTTGAAGTGGCGCATCGCTAATAGACCGCGCCGGTATGTGCCTAAACCCGCAAGTAAGATGGCGACAACGGCAAAACCTAAACCTAAGTATTCAGGGGCAGAAGCCAATTCCACCAATTCGCTTGCCAAGGCAAAAAGGCCTGCAATGCCCAATCGCATCCATGGAAGTTTTTGTCCCGTGGGTTGAGCATCTTTTTGCTCTTTGGCTTTAAAGCCCGCCGAGTCAATTAAATCCAAGGCAGAGCGCTTTTCTTCGCGCGTCATTAATGCGCTTACCGTGTGGGTTTGGGTATTAAGCTGCAGATCTTCAAGCTTTAGCACTTCAAGCGCTTTGGTAATGACTTCAGCCTCCACTTCCGTGTCTAACCCGTCGACCACCAATCGCGTACGAACCTTTTTCACATCGTTTTGAACAATGCGGGCTTCAAGACCGGCATCGGCCAATGTTTGCAAAAGGGGAGCGGCATCACCCAACGAATGATGTACCGTCACCGTTCGGTTGATGGTATTAAAGGTGGCGCTGGTGACTTCCGGCAACTTTGTCAAAGCGTCAACGGCTTGATTGCCTTCCACGGCGCAACACATCTCGGCGATATAAAGAACCGTGGGGGCGTTAGCTTCGTCATCGGCAGTTGCCTCGGGCAGGGTTGCAACGAGCCCTGCCTTATCCAGAACTTCAACGAAAACCTTCGGGTCTTTAGCGTGATGCTTTACGGTCACCGTGCGATTGAGGGTGTTAAATGTCACCTCGTCAACTTCAGGCAAATCTTTCAATGCATTAACGGCTTGATTACCTTCAACCGCACAACACATCTCCGCCACGTAAAGCGTGGCAACACCGGGCTTTTGCTCGATATTTAAAGTCGAGACATCGGGAGCCGGGGTGTGGTCATGATCGTGCCCGCAGGAGCAATGTTCATCTTCTTCATGATGATGAACATGGCCATTTTCATCGTGGTGATGGTGTTCATGAGCATCATCAGATGCGTGATCATGCCCGCAACTGCAGTGAGCATGATCGTGCTCATGATGAGACTCATCATTTACTTTTTCTTGATTCGTATCTAACAGACTGTTTTTATTTAACATTTCGTTATCCTTTTGTGCATTTACAAGAATTGCGCTTTTTTGATGAATATCATTAAAATGCCTAAAGTAACTTTAGAGTCAAGGGGAAAAGCTAAAAACTTTTCCTTAAATGAAAAATGAGAATTGGTGAACTGGCCAAACAATCCGATTTAACGGTTGAGACGATTCGCTTTTATGAGGCAGAAGGCCTTATTCCTAAGGCCGAGCGCAGTATGAATAATTACCGCTCCTACACCGAAGGTCACTTAAAGCGTTTGCTCTTTATCAAGCACTGCCGTAGTCTGGATATGAGTCTTGATGAAATTCGTATTTTGACGGACGTCGATGCCCGTCGAAATGAAGATGCTGAAAAAGTGCACAATATGATTGCTTTGCACATGCATAAAATCGATCAACAAATCGATGACTTAAAGCATTTAAAGCAACACTTGGCGCTTTTGGCACTCTGCTGCCATGGCAATCACGCCAATGGTGAACCTTGTGGTTTAATTGAAGGGTTAACCAACCAAGCTTGTTGCCACAACTGCGAAGGTTTAAAGACGCGTAAGTCCTCGACGAAGAAAGACGCAACGAAGTGTTCCTGTTCGACCAGTAATGAAAGTAAATAAAAATGGCTGAATTTTTTACGATTGAAATGATTATTGCCATCGCCATTCTTGCGGTGATGGTGGCTTGTCCGACGTTTTTGGTGCGTCAATTAGCCAAACGCTATCCGGCTGCACACCCCGTGCCTTTTTTCCCGCAAGGGGTTGACGGTTGGCTTTTGCTTTTTGTCGCGACGGTCGTTTTATCGATCATTGTGACCTTCTTTAATATTTCAACGCTTTACACGGAATTAAGTGCTGAAGGTGCCGTCAACGGCTTTTTATTCATGCCGCACGCTGTGATTGTTTTTCTTTACCTGTATCTTCTCTGGATCATTACCTGTAAGCGTAACGCATCGGTAGTGAAGCAAAC
Organism: Sutterella sp.; assembly: GCA_019418235.1. Classification (GTDB taxonomy): domain Bacteria; phylum Pseudomonadota; class Gammaproteobacteria; order Burkholderiales; family Burkholderiaceae_F; genus Aphodousia. Next base: position 5,958 of record DYCH01000066.1, on the reverse strand, counting down.
GATCGTCATTTTGTGGGTTGTGGGGCCGATCTCGATCGCACTTTTGATGGCTTTCTTTGATGCAAGTTTTAATACGACGAGTGCGATTCGCACGACCTTCTACGCTTTGGTTTGGACGCTTTACTTCTTATTTTCTAAGCGCGTTGCCTGCACCTACGGCACCAAGGCGGTGGACTCCTATGTGAAGTTAGCGCTTCAAATGGCAGCTGCTCAGAAAGAACAAGCAGAAAAACAATCGAAATAATTCCGAAAGAAGCGGGCAGTAGGGCAAAAGGCAAAAAAACTTTTGCCCTAAATTTTTTCGATTTTGATCAAGTTTTTTTTTCATTAATTCATCGGTGGCTTGAGTCAAGGGTTAAAATTTCACCTGTGAGTTTCCATTTAACTCTCTCTTCTCATTACTCACGTTCTGGAGTGTCGTATGTCAACGGACGGCGTTAATGCCATCACCATTATTTTCGTTGCACTCTGCGTTTTCGCCATAGGCTATCGCTTCTATGGCCTTTTTATTGCGCAGAAAGTTCTTAACCTCAATAATGCTCGTGAAACCCCTGCGGTCAAACTCGCTGACGGTCAAGACTATGTGCAAACCGATAAGTTTGTTTTGTTTGGTCACCACTTTGCTGCCATTGCTGCAGCCGGCCCTCTTTTGGGGCCTGTCTTGGCCGCACAGTTTGGCTATTTGCCGGGGCTCTTGTGGATTTTGATCGGTTGCGTATTAGCTGGCGGCGTGCACGATATGGTTGTGCTCTTTTGCTCTGTGCGCCATAACGGTAAGTCTCTGGCTTACATTGCTTCTCGCGAAATTGACCCCACGACGGGGCTTGTCGCCAGTTGGGCCGTCTTAGCCATTTTGATTCTTACCTTGGCGGGGCTCTCCATTGCTTGCGTTAATGCTATGCATGACTCGCTTTGGTCAACTTACACGGTGGCAGCGACCATTCCTATCGCCATCATCATGGGCCTTTACATGCAAATTTGGCGCAAGGGTGATGTGATCGGTGCGAGTCTCTTAGGTCTGGTGTTATTGGTCATCGTCATCTTGACGGGTCCTTGGGTGGCATCTCACCCTGAAATTTTCGGTTGGTTAAACCTCGATAAGAAGACCATGTCGATCGTGATTCCGATCTACGGTTTCTTGGCTTCTGTGTTGCCGGTGTGGCTCCTTCTCTTGCCTCGTGACTACCTCTCAACGTTCCTTAAAGTCGGCACGATCGTTGGTTTGGCCTTAGGCATTGTCTTTGTGATGCCGTCTTTCCAAATGCCGCCTTTGACGGAATTTATCCATGGCGGTGGCCCGATTGTCGGCGGCCCCGTGATTCCCTTTATCTTTATTACGGTTGCATGCGGTGCCTTGTCCGGTTTCCACGCAACGATCGGTACGGGGACAACGCCTAAGATGATCGCCAAGGAGCGCGATGTGCTCTTTGTGGGTTATGGCGCCATGTTGGTCGAAGGTTTCGTTGCCATCATGGCTTTGATTGCGGCTTGTGTGTTGGTGCCAGCAGACTATTTTGCCATTAACTCTTCGGCAGAAAAGTTCGCAGAACTCGGCATGGTGGTTCAAGAGTTACCGCGCTTAGAAGCTGAAGTTCAAGAAACGCTTTCAGCGCGTCCCGGTGGTTCTGTGAGCTTGGCTGTCGGCATGGCTTATATCTTTAGCCGCATTCCTTGGATGGAAAACTTGATGGCTTATTGGTATCACTTTGCCATTATGTTTGAAGCAGTCTTTATTCTTTCTGCCGTTGATGCCGGCACCCGTGTCGGGCGCTTTTTCTTGCAAGAAATGTTGGGTAAAGTCGTTCCGCAATTTGCCGTTAAGAATTGGGTACCTGGCGTCATCATTACGTCGGTATTGTTCACGGGCTCTTGGGGTTACCTCGTTTACTCGGGTGACATTGCGAGCATTTGGCCGTTATTCGGTATTTCTAACCAACTCTTGGCATCTGTAACGCTCTTAATCGGTACCACGGTTTTGCTTCGTATGAATAAAGTGCGTTATGCATGGATGACGGGTGTGCCGGGTATCTTTATGACGGTGATCACGATGTGGGCTGGTGTTTGGTTGATTGTCAACCAATACATGCCCAAAGAACAGCACCTCTTAGCTTTCTTGAGCTGCTTGGTGATGGTTCTTATGGGCTTTGTGATTGTCGGTACGGTGAAGCGTTGGTCGGTTCTTTTGAAGATGAAGACAACGGTTAAAGACCCGTATGGAGAAATGGTTAAAGAACTCGTTGAAGAGTAAACCATAGCAAAAGGCCGGTTCCTAGGAATCGGCCTTTTGGCAACTGAGGTTATTTGATTTTCTGAGACTGAATTGATTCGTTTGCAAGTTGTTGAGCACGCAGTTGCTCAGGACTTTGTCCCAACAGATGTTTAATAGTGTTTTCGTACTCTTCTAGGAAAAGGGTCTTGTAGAGACTGTAATCGCCGGTCTCATAGTAAGTGACGATTGCATTTAAATAGGGATAGACGGCATCTTCTGAAAAGAAAACGGGTGTGATTTTGTTGGCAACCAAGATAGCCGTTTGCATCAATCGAGCCGTTCGCTTATTGCCATCATGGAAAAATTGTAAATAGGCTAAGTTGCAATGCACGTATACCGCTTGTTCAAACGGGTTTTCAATACTATTGGCATTTTTCAGTAATGTGGTCAATAGATTTTTTAGATCGCCAGGACTCGATATGGGTTTGTAGGCTGAACCAACAATACTTGAAGCGACAGTTCTAACTACTCCTAACTCATTGTCATTGAGCAAATGATTCATTGCTAGGCAATGTAGCCGAGCAAGACCTTGGGTGGTCAAAGTGTCAGCTACGTTTGAATGCAATGGCGAAACAATATCAATGAATGCATCGCGTAAATTAATCAACATCCAAGCGTCGTCTAACCTTTTTCCACCTTCGGTAAAGGAATGCTTCAATAGCATTGCAGCTCCTTTACGCGAATACGGATTGTGTTCCATTTTTGCGGAGACGTACGCATAGTCAATGGAGCGTTCTACCAACCGACGTCGATCCGAAAGTAATTTTGAAAGTGGATAAGACGAGGCAAGAGAGTTTAGATTTTTACGTTCTAACTCATTAAATATCGGTCTGTAGTTGAAATACGATGGTTGAAACTGCATGAATGAGGCATTAAAAAAGAGCGTTCTCAAAGTCATTGTAGACGTGACGAACGCTCTTATCTTAGAAATTTTGATTACTTCTTACTGGCTTCTTCGTCATCAAGCTCCGGCAACTTGAAAATCAACGGTTGGTATTCACGCTTCGGAGCTTCCATGTAACCCACACAGCGGTAGGTTAAACGAGCCATCGCACCTTTACCGGTTTCTTGCGGAGAGCGAGAAATCACTTGAACGGGTTGCATCCCACGTTTGGTTTCTAAACAAAAGTTCGTGGCAAGACGACGAGCTTCTTCACGAATCATCATTTCATCTTTCACCCAAGCTTGCATGATTTCCACTTCATAGGTGGTGGCATCAAGTTGACGATGATTTTCAACCACTTCATTAGAGATGTTGGCGCAACCCGTTAACCCTAAGGCTAAGAGGCCGACTAAGCTTAAAGACACTAAACGCATGATGTAACCTTTCAAAAATTCAATGCTTGTATTGTACTCAAAGACGCATTGCGCTGACGAGCGGAAAGTCGGACGTTTCTCGCATGGCAGAACCATCGGTAATAAAAACGTTGTCCGTACACATCTCATTCATTCGACGCAAGACATCCATGTGGCGAAGTTGCTCAGGCATAGCTCGAGCCTTCTCGGTTAAGAATCCCACGGGCATATAACCCTTTGGGGTTTTCAGGAGCAACTCAACGTGCTTTTTGGCCGTATCGCGGTAAAAGTAAAGGGGAGAGGCTTCGCCCCAAGCGGCATAGCCCTTGGCGATTTCTGAGGCAACAAAGCCCGAGAAAATCTTATCGTAGTCTTCAGAGGCCAAGAGCTCATCAGCACTACCGATATTGAGTAAATGACATAAGAGTCCCGTATCGGTAAAGACCATCTTGCCACGCTTGACTTGACGACGTTGAGCAAGTTTTAAAGAGGGAACTTCCATCAAAACGCCACAATCAATTAAAAACTGCGTCCAATAAATGGCCGTTGCATAGCTGATACGACACTCTTTTGCCAAACGACTGTGATTAATCTCTTGCATATTGTTGTGCGCCAAGGCTTTCAAATACAACAAAAAGAGATCAACTTTCGCCACCTTCATCACGCCCATCACCGTTTCTTGGAAAAACGTTGAGAGCCATTGATCGTAAAAGGCTCGCGTGCTTTGACTGGGCGTCGGGCGAGGCATAAAGCCATGACGAACCGTCTCAAAAAAGAGCGATTGTGGGTAGGTGATTGTGAGCGGCACGACACCCTTTGAGGCAAAAGGTTCAGCCGTTTGACCTTGAAGCTCTCGTTGGCTAAAGGGCATTAAGTGATAAACACGAAGGTTATGTGTTTCTTTAAGCGTCGCTTTCACCTCTTCGGGAAGGTTTCCCACTAAGACGATACGGCGTGTTTCATCAAAAACGGGGAGTGATTGAAGCACCTGCGTTGCTAATTCAATGCGGTCAATTAAAAGTTTTTTACCATGAAGCGCAAAAAAGTCAGCTGGATGATTGGTAGCCAAGCTTCTTGATTGAATATCGGATAAATCAACGTAATCAAAATCGGGAAACTGCGCTTTAGCCAAAGTGGTTTTACCCACCTTGGGCAACCCTTCAATCAAAATCAAAGTATAGTCATCGGCTTCTAAAGAAAGCGTTGACTGCAGTGTTCGGGGAGTAATGACTGACATGATGCGTGTAAATTAAAAATAACATTTCAAATTTTACACATGTCTGATAAGTCTTTTCGACTTAAAACCGCAGTTGATTAGATAATCTTGTAACCGTTAGTTGAAAGAGCCGAAAGCGCTTTTTCAAAGTTTTCCGCTTTAACGAGAATGTAATCGGTATTAAAGGTTGAAATCGCAAAAATCCCAATCTTCTCATTGGCCAAGATCGTTGAAATCTTTGACAAAATACCGATTAAAGAAAAGTCCAACGTGCCGACAATTCTGAAGGCTCTCCAACCGTCTTCTCGCTCTGTTGCGTTAGAGGGAACATTGTCTGTAGCGCAAACCAAAGAGTTTTCGCAGTCGGTCTTGCCGATGAAGCAAAAGTCTTGAGACAAGTCGACTTGTGTGTAGTCCTTGACCTTGCAGACAGTCAAAGCAACGTCAATTTTTTGAATTTTGATGTCCATAGAACTCCCTCTAACAGACTTGTCTCGTTAACCCAATTTTAAGACAGAGATCCCAAACTAGTCGATCGGACGATGAGCAGGGAAAATCTTCCCCCAGACTTTCAAGAAAACTTTAGCAATTTGGCCTGAACAAACGGCAGTGATGAGTGTGCCTTCTCGTAAACCCACGATGGTTCCGAAGGTTAACAAGGACAAAATAACCGTCACAGTGACAAGGAAAACGTCAACGCCCATGCGAAGGTGACCGAAACTGCCGCCCCAGCGATCCATAATACTCAATACAAGCCCTTCAGGTGGCAAAATTGCCAAGCGAGCAAAAACCATCGAGGCAATACCAAGCCCCGTTAAAGTGGTACCTAAAAGCACCATCAACACTTGTTGTGTGTAGGTTTGAGGAACCATGGCCGCCGTTACCATCATGGCCACGTCAAAAATCATCCCGAACACAAAGCAAATCGGCAATTGCTTCACGGCCTTGATCCAAAAGTTTTTGTGATTGACCATGATCTGCAGAACGAAAAAGAAAACGTTCGTCAAAAACACATAAAAGCCCATACTAAGCCCGGTGAGCTTTGTTAAAAGAAAAGCCAATAAACTCACCGTGCCTGTGCCTAATCCTGCGTGTGTAACCGTTGCGATGCCAAGAGATAAGGTGCAAAGACCAAAAAAGAAAATTAAAAAACGAGTAAACATTGTTCACCTAAAAC
>DYCH01000065.1:23433-36345 GCA_019418235.1 Sutterella sp. | reverse complement strand
AACTCGCGACCTCAACCTTGGCAAGGTTGCGCTCTACCAACTGAGCTATTCCCGCATCAGAGAAGTACGTATTTTAAGGACATCTTCCACTTTGTCAAGAACTTTTTTCACTTAGTTCTGAGATATTGCGTCTTTCCTTTTTGCATCAATCACTTAGTCAAAAAATAATTTCGAAGAAAACCTCTAGGTGCGCAAAACGTATAATTAAGCCATCTTTTTTAGGAGTATCTCCATGTCCAAGAAAAAAATCATTTTGATGAGTACCGGCGGCACCATTGTGAGTTCCGGTGAAACTGCTACGCAAACGACCGGCTACCGCTTAGGTAACCTTGAAATTGATGCCTTATTGGAAAAACTTCCGGATTTGAAAGATTTGGTTGAATTGGAACAAGAGTCGGTATGCCGCGTCGACTCCAGCTCCATGACGTGCGAGATCTGGTTAAAGTTGGCACGCGCCGTGCAAGCTCAATTAAATCGTGACGATGTTGACGGTGTGGTGATCACGCACGGTACCGACACGATGGAAGAAACGGCCTACTTCTTGGACTTAATCCTCAAGTCCAATAAACCCGTGGTCATTACGGGTGCTATGCGTCCGGCAACGGCTTTGTCTTCTGACGGCATCCTCAATCTCTATAATGCCTTCCAAGTGGCTGCAAACGACGCTTCTCGCGGCCAAGGCGTCATGATGGTTTTAAATAACATCATTGGTTGCGCTCGCACCTCCACAAAGACTCATGCTACGAACGTTGCGACATTTGCCGGTTTGTTGCACGGTGAATTAGGCTCTGTCGTTGATAACGCCGTCATGTTCATGAATAAGAACATCAAACCTCACACGATGCAAACGCCCTTTAGCATTGAAGACTTCGCTGAAGATGAAAGCTTCCCGCGTGTGGATATTCTTTTCTCTCACGCCGACGATGACGGGATGTTGGTCGAAGCTTGCGTCAAGGGTGGTGCTCAAGGGATTGTTTTTGCCGGCTTAGGTAATGGTTGCATCCCCGCCAAGGTCTTCCCCGCTTTAAGTCAAGCTAGCGAATCGGGTGTTCGCGTGATTCGCTCTTCTCGCGTCTTTAGCGGCGCCATTTTCAATGGTTTATCCGAATGGGAAGAGGCTGGCTTCATTTCCTCCTGGAATCTGTCCGCCATCAAGGCCCGCATCTTGTTGCAATTGGCATTAAAAAAAGGCATCAACGATGTCGATGCCTTGCGTGACTTATTCATGCGCTACTAACTGAATACGCCGTGCTCCCAAAGGATTCTTAAACCGATCAACAAGAGCACGGCAGCTCCCACAAAAGAGAGTTTATCGGTATGGCGCTGCACTTTCTGAGCAAGCGCCTTACCGGCTGAAACCGCCATTGCTGTCAACACAGCACAAATCACCCCAATCGTTATTGCAGGCATAAGAATGGGCGTTTGCACCATCGCAAATGAAAAGCCGACAGCCAAAGCATCTAAACTTGTAGCCACGGCTAAAACAATCAATGTCCACCACGTGATCCCCACTTCTTTTTTGCCTTGACAGTGACCGCAGCAAGCCTCTTCGTCCTCATTGCCCTCAAGCGCTTCCTTCACCATGGAATAAGCCACCCAAAGAAGAAGTAAAAATGCCACCCAGTGGTCAAAAGCACTGATGTAACTAATTAACCATTCACCGGCAAACCAGCCACCCACAGGCATTAAAGCTTGAAAGCCACCAAAGACCAAGGCAAATTGAAGAACGTGTGTGTAACGAATATGCTTTTGCCCAGCACTCCAACAAAGCGCCACCACAACAGCGTCAATTGATAACGCAACGGCAATTGCAACAATTTCAATAAAAGACATACAAAACGAGAGAAAAAAGTGTGACGCAATTCTGACACAACTCACAAAAAAATGGGCCCATTTGAGCCCATTTTTATCGATCAGTTAGAAGCTGACTATTGAATCATCGGCTTTTTACCTGACATAGCACCAATCACCCAACCGATCAAAGCCGGAACAATCCATTCCAACCCAACGGAGTAGAAAGGCAAATACGAAATAAAGGGAACATCAACGCCTAAGTCAGCAGCGGCACCCGCAATACTCACCACAATCGTCAATGCAACCGTCACGGGATACGTGAGCGGAAAGCGTTGGTTAAAGTGATGCGTTAAGCCCAAGATAATCAACACCAAAGCAACCGGGTAGATGGCCAACAATACAGGAATGGAGAATTTCAAAATCAGCGTCAAACCTGCGTTCGAAACCACCATACTGCAAAGCACAAACACCAACAACCAGCCACGATAAGACAAACACGGGAAAGTCTTTGCGAAATAGTCACTGCAGCAAGATAACAAACCGATGCAGCAGTTTAAGCACGCCACAAAGAAAATCGCACCCAAAATAATCATGCCCCAAGAGCCAAACTGAATTTGAGCTGCGGTCGTCAACGTTTGAGCACCATTATCCATGATGCGACCGGCGCCACCCACCGTGGCACCGATATGGGCCAAAGCCACATAGATCACCATCAAAACAAAACCGGCAATCAAACCTGCCTTCACCGTTTCGCTCACCACTTCATCGGTGCTCTTTGCACCCAATGCTTCAATATTTAAAGCAATGATTAAACCGAAATTCAAAGCGGCCAACGTATCCATCGTTTGATAGCCCTCTAAAAAACCTCGCACGGCAGAATTCACGTCATAAGGTGGCAAAACCATGCCATAGTCAGCAATCGGATTGATGACACACACGATAAAAAGAGCGGCAATCATAAAAAGCAATGCGGGCGAGGTCACCTTACCCAAACGTTGCGTTAATTTAGAAGGATCCAACGCTACAAAACCAGCAAAGGCAAAAAAGATTACCGAGTAAATAGCTTGAGCGATCGTTAAAGACGTCAATCCCAAAAAGACTGGCGTTGTATCACCAATAAACATGGGCGAGAAAGCCATTTCAAAAGAGGTACTCGCCGTACGAGGAATGGCCAAACAAGGACCAATGGATAAATAAATCAGCAGTGTGAAAATAAACGCAAAGGTCGGATGAACACGACTTGCCAACGTCATCAAACCGCCAGAACGCGCCACTGTCATCACAGCCAAAACCGGGAAAATAACAGCACTCACCCCAAAACCAAGGATGGCCCAAGGCATTTCGGTGCCAGCAAGGGAACCTAAAAACGGCGGGAAAATTAAGTTACCGGCGCCGAAAAACATTGAAAAAAGAGTCAAGCCTACTAAGAGGCGCTTTTTCATACTAAACTGATGCATAGGTCGATTGATGAAAGAATGAGTCAGATAAGCAGGCAACTCTATCAGAGATACCTATGAGATAATCCCCCTAATTGTCATTATCTAGGTAATCTTACTCAACTTACTTCAATTTGAACCCAAAAAGTAAGCGCTAACCCGAATATCGTTTTCTTCCCATGACTAACGCCTATCGCAAAATCATCCACATCGACATGGACGCCTTCTTCGCCTCCGTCGAGCAACGCGATAATCCTTCATTGCGGGGAAAGCCCATTGCCGTGGGTCATGCTGGCGGTCGTGGTGTTGTGGCGGCAGCAAGCTACGAAGCTCGCAAATTTGGTGTACATTCGGCCATGCCTAGCACAAAAGCAAAGGAGCTTTGCCCGCACCTTATTTTCGTAGCTTCTCGCATGGATCATTACAAAGAGATTTCCCTTCAAACACGGGAAATTTTTCATCGTTATACCGATCTCATTGAACCCATTTCTATTGATGAAGCGTTTTTGGACGTAACGAATAATAAAATCCAAGCCGAGTTAGCCGTTGATGTGGCTGTGAGAATCAAAACAGACATTCGAGAAGAATTGAACCTTATTGCCAGTGCGGGTGTCAGTTACAACAAGTTTTTAGCCAAAATTGCGAGCGACTATCGTAAGCCTGACGGACTTTGTGTCATTCACCCTGATCAGGCCTTGGATTTTATTGACCGCTTGCCCATTCAAGCGTTTTGGGGCATAGGTCCTGCCACTGCAAAGAAACTCCACGCCATGGGTATCAACTCAGCACCAGAACTTCGCGCCTTGAGTTTACCCAGACTCACAGAGCTTTTTGGGAAAGCTGGTTTAACCTACTACCGTTTCGTGCGAGGCATTGACGACCGTGAAGTGCAACCCTACCGAGAACGCAAGTCCGTTGGGTGCGAGAGAACGTTTAGACACGATATTCGAGGAGCGGACATTGATCAAGCCGTCTCGGACGTTATCGATGAGCTCGTCTTGCGAGTCAAAGAGAAAAATTTCACCGGAAAACGTTTGACACTCAAGGTTCGATTCCCCGACTTCACCACCGTCACCCGAAGTCTCGGACAAGCCCAATACCTCAATCACCGTGACATCATCGAGCCCCTTGCGAAAGAACTCTTAAATAGCGTTCCCATCCCCTATCGAGGCATTCGACTTTTGGGGTTAACCGTTTCTAAAACAGAGCTTGAAGAATCACACAACGAAACTCTGAACAAACAGCTTCGACTTTTCTGATAGGCACAAAAAAGCGCCTCTTGATTGAGACGCTTCTTTGCAACTTTAACGCTTAACTAAAAAGATTTTTCATCTTATCCATAAAGCTTTGATGCTTCGGAGAATGCTTCTTGCCGTTATCATCAATCGTCTTTTGGAATTGACGCAAAATGTCTTTTTGCTTGTCGTTCAAATTCACCGGCGTTTCAATGAACACATGGATGTACAAGTCGCCCATGTAACCCGAACGAAGATCCTTTAAACCCTTGCCGCGCAAGCGTAAAATCTTGCCGTTTTGCGTGCCTTCAGGAATCGTAATGCGGGTTTCGCCATCAAGCACCGGCACATCCACATCACCACCCAAAGCAGCCACCACAAAAGAGATCGGCAACTCGACGTGCAAATCATTGCCGTCACGTTGGAAAATTTCATGGGGTTTAACCATGATTTCAACGTACAAGTCACCGGCAGGACCACCGTTAACACCAGGTTGACCCTTGCCTTGCAAGCGAACGCGTTGTCCGGAATTGATACCGGCCGGAATCTTCACTTCCAAGGTCTTCATAACCTTCTTAAAGCCCGTGCCATCACAATTGGGGCACGGATCGCTGATCACGGTACCCGTACCGTGGCAGTGGGGACACGTTTGTTGAACAGCGAAGAAACCTTGCTTGACATGAATGGTCCCCGTGCCTTGGCAATGCGGACAAGTCTTGGGCTTAGCCTTAGAGCGGCTACCCGTGCCATCACAGACATCGCACTTTTCCCACACAGGAACACGAATTTCAGCCGTGTGACCCTTAGCGGCTTGTTCAAGCGTAATTTCCATGTCATAGCGCAAGTCTGTTCCCTTCATTGCGCGAGGACCAGATTGTTGACGACGGCCCGCAGCTTGACCAAAAATCTCACCAAAGAGATCGCCAAAGTCACCCATGTTGCTAAAGCCACCAAAACCTTCAGGGCCAAAGCCACCAAAGCCGCCAGCACCGCCACCAGCAGCACCGGGGTTAATACCGGCCTTACCAAAACGATCATAGGCGGCGCGCTTTTGCTCGTCACCTAACACTTCATAAGCTTCGCCGATTTCTTTAAATTTGTCCTCGGCTTCTTTATCCCCTTGATTGCGGTCGGGGTGATATTTCATCGCCAAACGGCGATAAGCCTTTTTAATATCGGCAGCACTGGCGTTTTTCTCTACACCCAATACTTCGTAATAATCGCGATCACTCATTGAACGTCTAATCCTATATGTGCCAAAAAGAAAGGCTCAAGTCTTGCGGTTAACCCCCGTTTCTTGAGCCTTCCCCCCTCTCTCATGTACTCAAATCTCTGATTGACCGATCACTTGTCGAGATCGGTCCGTCAGATTATTTTTCCTTAGCGTCCACGTCCACGACGTCGTCATCAGCCTTAGCAGCGCCTTGTTGATCTTGCGGTTGGGCTTGAGCTTGTTGAGCTTGAGCGTTCAACTTTTCGCCAATCTTTTGAGCAGCCGTCATCAACTTTTCAACAGCGGCGTCAATAGCGGCCTTGTCTTCGCCCTTGACCACTTCTTCAACCTTCTTGATGGCGTCTTCGCAAGCCATACGGTCAGCGGCTTCAACCTTATCGCCCAAATCCTTCAAGGTCTTTTGAACTTGGTGGATGGAAGCATCAGCCACGTTACGGGCTTGAGCCAATTCAAAACGCTTGTGGTCTTCGGCCTTGTTAGCTTCAGCATCGTCAACCATACGCTTGATTTCGTCTTCGCTCAAACCGGAGCTAGCCTTAATCGTGATCGTGTTTTCCTTACCCGTGGCCTTATCCTTAGCGGCAACGTGCAAAATACCGTTAGCGTCGATGTCAAACGTCACTTCGATTTGCGGCAAACCACGCGGAGCCGGGGCGATACCTTCGAGGTTGAATTCGCCTAAGAGCTTGTTGTTGGAAGCCATTTCACGTTCACCTTGGTAGACCTTAATGGTCACGGCCGGTTGGTTATCTTCAGCCGTAGAGAACACTTGAGCGTGCTTGGTCGGGATCGTCGTGTTACGGTTAATCATGGCCGTCATCACGCCACCCAACGTTTCGATACCCAAGGTCAAAGGCGTGACGTCCAACAAGAGAACGTCATTGCGTTCGCCCGTTAACACAGAGCCTTGAACAGCAGCACCGATAGCCACAGCTTCGTCCGGGTTCACGTCCTTACGCGGATCCTTACCGAAGAATTCCTTCACCGTTTCTTGAACCTTCGGCATACGGGATTGACCGCCCACCAAGATCACGTCGGTGATTTCGCTGGCGGAGCAACCGGCGTCAGCCAAAGCCTTACGGCACGGTTCGATCGTGCGCATGACCAAGTCTTCAACCATGCTTTCAAACTTAGAACGCGTCAAGTTGATGTTCAAGTGCTTCGGGCCCGTTGCGTCAGCCGTGATGTACGGGAGGTTCACTTCCGTTTCTTGACGGCTGGACAATTCGATCTTGGCCTTTTCAGCAGCGTCCTTCAAACGTTGCAAAGCGATGATGTCCTTGCTCAAGTCCACGCCCGTGTCCTTCTTGAATTCCGTGATCAAGAAATCAACGATACGTTGGTCAAAATCTTCACCACCCAAGAACGTGTCACCGTTCGTAGAGAGCACTTCAAATTGCTTGTCGCCGTCAACATCAGCCAAGTCAATAATGGAGATATCGAACGTACCACCGCCCAAGTCATAAACAGCAATCTTCTTGTCACCTTTACCAGCCTTGTCCAGACCGAAAGCCAAAGCAGCAGCGGTCGGTTCGTTGATAATACGCTTGACTTCGAGACCGGCGATACGACCGGCATCCTTCGTAGCTTGACGTTGACTGTCGTTAAAGTAAGCAGGAACCGTAATCACGGCTTCCGTGACCGTTTCACCCAAGTAGTCTTCTGCCGTTTGCTTCATCTTGCGCAAAACTTCAGCAGAAACTTGTTGCGGAGCGAGCTTCTTGTCTTCCAAAACGCTAACCCAAGCATCACCGTTTTCAGCACGAGTGATCGTAAAGGGCATCAACTTGATGTCGCGTTGAACTTCAGCGTCGTCAAAACGACGGCCGATCAAACGCTTGACAGCAAACAACGTGTTCTTCGGGTTCGTCACTGCTTGACGCTTGGCCGTAGCACCGACCAAGACTTCACCGTTGTCCATGTAGGCAACGATGGACGGCGTAGTACGAGCACCTTCACTATTTTCGATCACACGAACCTTGTCGCCTTCCATCACGGCAACTGCAGAGTTCGTCGTACCTAAGTCAATACCAATAATCTTTGCCATTTTTAAATTTCCTTTTTGTTTGAAATCTGTACGTTGAGGGCGGTTTTCACCGCATTCCTCATGCATCTAACTCTCATATGGGGTTGCTAGATGCTTTTTCAAGGGGAGAAATGTAACTTTTTTTTCATTTCTCCAAAAACTTGTTACTGCGTCACGCTCACCATGGCGGCACGAAGCACGCGTTCATTTAAAATCCAGCCACGTTGATAGACTTGAGCCACAACGCCGGAGCCTTGACCTTCTTGCGGGGGCACCATAGAAATGGCTTGATGACGCGTGGGGTCAAAAGCTTCACCGACGGGATTGATTTCAACCATGCCGCTACTTTCCATGGCTTGGATAAATTGACGGTAGGTCGCTTCTACGCCTTGCATCATGGGAGAGGTTTTGTCGGAGGACAATTCCAACGCCTTTTCCAAGCTATCGAGCACCGGCAAAAGGTTCTTCGCGAACTTTTCAACACCGAACTTATGAGCCTTTTCGACAGACTCTTCAGCACGACGACGACCGTTTTCCATTTCAGCCAAAGCGCGCATGTACATGTCTTGCAACTTGTCGTTTTCTGCTTTCATGGCCACCAACAATTCTTCAATCGTGGGTTCCTTGACTTCTTCATTAGTTTCAACGACAGGTTCTTCTTGAGAAGCCTCACATTGTGCTGCGCCTTCTTGATCGCAGGCACAACCTTCTTGACCGCAGGTCTTCATTTCTTCAGCTTCGTTCTTCACGGGATCTTGCATGGATTTATGACTCCGTTATGGGTTTTATTGTTACGATGATTGATATATGGGGACGAATCGTATTTTTTCAAGACTGTGGGCAAAAAATAAGCCCTGAAGTTCAAAAAAACTCAAGGCTTATCGAAAAGACAATTGATTTTTAAGCGTTTCTAGAACTTGACTTGTTCTGCCAATTGAGCTCGGAAGTAACGAATCACCATCCCCGCCAACAAAGACATCCAGAATTTACCCAGCACTTGGCCAACGATGAAATCGATGCTTCCGAAAGCAAGCGACAAGAAAATGGCGCTATCGATAATGGAACCCACCAAGCCTGCCATCACAACGGAGAAAGCCGGAAAGCGTTTTCTCATGGGAGTGTAGACGGCAAAGTCAGCCAACTCTGAAAAACAAAAGGCCGCAGCCGAAGCCACAACCAACGAGGGTTCAGCAAAAAAAGCAGATAAAAACGTACCGACGGCCACTGCCACCAAGGAAAAGTAGGCACCTAAGAAGGCTTGAACGGCGTTACGTAAAACGAGTGCAAGGCCTGCGATCATTACCGCAGACGGCGCCATAAGGCCGGGCGCCACAGGGATTAAACAAGGACCATTCGGTTCACAAACCAAACCGACATTGACAACGACCCAGTTACCCACCGGAATCGTGAGAATAAAAAGCGTTAAAGCAACCCAACCGCAAAGCGTTTGGTGTTGCAGCCACTTATGCGACATAAGAGCCTCCGAATTGTTAAGAAAATCGGCAACCGCAAGACCCGGTAGAACAAACCAGCGCGGAAACGAGGCGAAAATTTTAACGTATCTCTTCGGAACTCTTCAATGAGAAAAAGAGCTTAGAGACACAAAAACATCTAGAACTTGGGATTCATTACCCAATGCGAGCGGAAATAACGAATAATGACGCCAGCCAACAAAGACATCCAGAATTTACCCAGTACCTGCCCCACGATGAAATCAATACTGCCAAAGGCAAGCGACAGGAAAATAGCACTATCAACAAAAGAACCCACGAGGCCAGCCATCACGACTGAGAATGCCGGAAAACGCTTTCGCATCGGCGTGTAGACTGCGAAATCTGCCAACTCAGAAAAACAAAAAGCCGTTGCAGAAGCAATCACCAAAGCGGGTTCGGCAAAAAGCGCTGATAGGAGTGTCCCGATGGCCACGGCCACCAAGGAAAAAGAAGCGCCAATGAAAGCTTGAACGGCATTGCGCAATACAAGCGCCATACCGGCAACAACGACGCTTGATGGTGCCATTAAGCCGGGGGCCACCGGAATTAAACACGGACCATTGGGCTCACACACAACCCCCACATTAACAATCACCCAGTTGCTAACGGGAATCGTCAAAATGAAAAGTGTGAGCGCAATCCAACCGTAGAGCGATTGACGTTGCAAACTGTTTTCAGACATTACAAAGAACCAAAAAATCCGTTCAACTGTTCCATTTTAAAGTGGATTGCGAACGGATTTTTGTTTGAAATCGAAAATTACCGATGTTCTAAGAAGAATCTGAAAACCCTTTTCGGCAGATAATCGACTCGCCCCGGGGGATTTCCGGTCGGAAAGCCCACGTGCCCACCTTCTCTGGGTTGGTCTAACCAGACCGTGTCACTGACATCGGACAAGGTTGGCAGCGCCCATTCTGGTAAAAACGGGTCATTTTTTGCGTTTAATACCAATAATGGAATCTCTACATACTTTAGCCATGGCTTTGCTGAACACTTGGTCCAATAGTCCATCGCATTTTTAAAACCATGAACTGGCGCCGTAAAGAGCGAATCAAAGTCATAGAAATTCACGCACTTTTCAATCGCTTCGCGATCGATGATCTTATTGAGCTCTGGGTGCATGTCCATCTTTTTAAGCACTTTCGGAATTAAGCTATTTAAAAACACTTCCGAATAAATACGATTAAAGCCTTGCTTGAGCAAATTGCTCCCTGCCACCAAATCCACGGGAGCAGCAATCGAAACCCCAGCTTCAAGCAACTCTTTAGCGACTTTTGGACGCTTGCCACACAAAAGGCAGAGTTGGTTGCCACCTAAAGAAACCCCCACTGCATAAAGCGGAGCTTCAGGATAGCGAGACTTCACCGTTCGCAAAATCCACTCCATCTCATCAATATCGCCTCCATGATAGGTGCGAATTTGACGATTGATTTCGCCTGAGCAGCTTCTAAAGTGCGCCACACAGCCTCGCCAACCGCGACGAATTGTCTCGTCCATTAAAGCCAAGGCGTAGTGACTGTGGGAACTCCCTTCCAATCCATGGAAATGAACCAAAACAGGCGTTTTGGGATCCGCCGGTTCAGGCGTTGCCCAATCCACATCAATAAAGTCATCATCGGGCGTATCCCAACGCTCGCGACGATATTGAACCTTCGGTGTTTTGCAAACCTTTGCTGAAAAAATGGTTTGCATATGAGCCCCAGCCATCCACCGAGGGGCTCGGTAGTCAGGAATCACTATCGGCATCAGTTATTCTCTACTTTAATTGTGGGCATCTTCAAAGACATGTCTTTTGCAGTCTTTGCGATCGCAGCGGCTGCCTTCAAAGCAATCTCACGATAAACCTCAGCGGCATAACTATCAGGCGAAGCCACAACGGTAGGAGCACCGGAATCGGCCTCTTCGCGAATCTTGGAATCTAAGGGTAATTGGCCTAAAACATCCACGTGATACGTTTCGCTCATGCGCTTGGCACCACCCTCGCCAAAGATGTGTTCCATATGACCGCAATTCGGGCACTTAAACATCGACATATTTTCAACGATACCCAAAATCGGCACATTGACCTTTTGGAACATCTTTAAGCCCTTCTTGGCGTCCAATAGTGCGATGTCTTGAGGCGTTGTGACAACGATAGCCCCCGTCACCGGTACCGTTTGAGAAAGCGTCAATTGAATGTCCCCCGTGCCCGGCGGCATATCAATGACCAAGTAATCCAACTCGTTCCAAGCCGTTTGCGTTAAAAGTTGCGTTAAGGCTTGTGCGACCAAGGGACCACGCCAAATCATCGGCTCATCGGGGTCAATCAAGAACCCGATGGAATTAATTTGCAATCCCAAGGATTCGATCGGATTCATATTTTGACCATCGTTGGTCATCGGACGACCGTAAGCCCCTAACATTAAAGGTTGAGACGGGCCATAGATGTCCGCATCGAGCATCCCGACACGAGCGCCTTGCTCAGATAAGGCCAAAGCAACGTTGGCAGCCACCGTGCTTTTACCGACACCGCCCTTGCCACTTGAGACAGCAATAATGTTTTTGACGTTGGGTAATACCTTAAGTGTGCGTTGAACGGCGTGAGCCACGATCTTTTGTTCAACTTCCACTTCAATTTTGAGACCGGCCGCAGCAAAAGCTTTTTCGACATTAGTTTTAACTTCATCGATGTAGCGCTTGGCGGGGTAACCCAACTGAATCGTTACCTTGGCACCTGCCTCATCAATATTGACCATACGGGCTGCCACGTAATCGATGCCCATTAACGGATCAATGACTGTTTTTAAAACGTTCTGAATTTGTTCTTTATTAATCACAAAAAAGTCCTCCTCAATAGTGTTACTAATTTTGCGATTTTTTCTCGGCAGAAACAAGTGACGACAAAACCTCTTACAAAAAGCTCTTTTTTTCTGTCCTATACATTAGTTATTAGAGAAAAAAGCTCTCCTGCCTTCGCTTTGCTAAAATATTGGGTTTGTTACTTAATTTCTTTTCGGAAAGTCCTATCATCATGCAAAAGCGACAAATTTTTATGACCTCGGCGTTACCGTACGCCAATGGTGTGTTCCATATCGGTCACATCATGGAATACATTCAAGCGGATATCTGGGCACGCACGCAACGCATGTTCGGCAACACGGTTCACTTCTGCGGCGGTGACGACACCCACGGCGCTCCGATGATGATTGCAGCCGAAAAAGAAGGTATTACGCCCAAGGAATTGGTGGCTCGTATTGCCTCCGGTCGTAAGGCTTATCTCGATGGTTTCCACATCCACTTCGACAACTGGTACTCCACCGACAGCGAAGAAAACGTTCAATTGTCTCAAGACATCTACAAGCGCTTGTTAGCTAAGGGCTTGATCTACACGAAAGACATCGAACAATTCTATGACCCGGTTAAGGGCATGTTTTTGGCTGACCGCTTCATTAAGGGTACGTGCCCGAAGTGCGGTGCTGATGACCAATACGGTGACAACTGTGAAAAGTGCGGTGCCGTTTACGCTCCGACCGAATTGATCAACCCCTACTCTGCCTTGTCTGGCGCTAAGCCTGAATTGCGCACGTCGACGCACTACTTCTTTAAGTTGTCCGATCCGGCTTGTACGGAATTCTTGCGTGACTGGGTTCGCGGTCAAGG
Source organism: Sutterella sp. (assembly GCA_019418235.1). GTDB lineage: Bacteria > Pseudomonadota > Gammaproteobacteria > Burkholderiales > Burkholderiaceae_F > Aphodousia. The sequence goes on along the minus strand of DYCH01000065.1, from coordinate 23,488 downwards.
CAAGAGCGGCGCTGCCCGCGTTCAACCTGAAGTTCGTGCCAAGGACGAAGAGTGG
>DYCH01000065.1:0-23423 GCA_019418235.1 Sutterella sp. | reverse complement strand
GGCTTGAAGACGGCAAGATGGGCGACTGGGATATTTCCCGCGACGGCCCCTACTTCGGTATTCCGATTCCCGATGCTCCCAACAAGTTCTTCTATGTCTGGCTTGACGCTCCGGTTGGCTACTACGCAAGCTTGATGAACTATGCTCAAAAGCAAGGCTTTGACATCTGGGAATTCTTAAACGATGAAAAGACCGAACAAATTCACTTCATCGGTAAGGACATTATTTACTTCCACACGCTCTTCTGGCCGGTGATGTTGCACTTTGCTGGTCAACCCTACCGTGTGCCCGATAACGTTTTCGTTCACGGCTTTATGACCGTTGACGGTCGCAAGATGAGTAAGAGCCGCGGTACGGGTATCAGCCCCATGAAGTATCTTGAGCTCGGTATGAACCCTGAATGGTTGCGTTACTACTTGGCCGCCAAACTTGGTCCCACGTTAGATGACGTTGACTTCGGTAAGCAAGACTTCATCGCTCGTATTAACAGCGACTTGATCGGTAAGTATGTCAACATCGCTAGCCGTGCAGCAGGTTTCATCGTCAAACGCTTTGACGGTCATGTGGCCGATGGCTTGGAAAATCATGAATTGGTGATTCGTTTGCGCGACAACGTCGCTAACGTAGCCAAGTTCTACAACGACCGTGAATACGGTAAAGCCATTCGCTTGGCTATGGAAATGGCAAACTACGTCAACGAATACGTTGACCGCGAAAAGCCCTGGGATTTGGCTAAGGATGAAACGCAAAAGGCCAAGTTGCACGAAGTCTGCTCCGTTGCCTTGGAAACGTTCCGTCTCTTGACGACGATGCTCAAGCCCGTGTTGCCGGCAACCGCTGCTAATGTTGAAGCTTTCTTGGGTTGTGGCGAATTGACGTGGGATACGGCCGCTTGCGCATTAACGAGCGCCAACACGATCATGCCCTATAAGCACTTGATGCAACGCGCTGACATCAAGCAATTGGATGCTTTGGTTCCGGGCGTTCCTGAAGTGCCTGCAACGCCTGCTCCCGGTGGTGAAGAAATTGCTCCTGAGGTCACGATTGACGACTTCAATAAGCTCGACCTTCGTATCGCCAAGATTGTGAAGTGCGAACACGTTGAAGGCTCCACGAAGCTCTTACGCTTGACGGTGGACTTAGGCGAAGGCAAGACCCGTAATATCTTCTCCGGCATCAAGGCCTACTATGATCCGAAGGATCTCGAAGGTAAGTTGACGGTCGTGATCGCCAACCTTGCTCCGCGCAAGATGAAGTTCGGTGTGAGCGAAGGCATGCTTTTGTCGGCCTGCAACGCCGATGAAAAGACGGGTTTGTACATTCTTGAACCGCAAGAAGGTGCTACCCCGGGTATGCGTCTACATTAATTAGGACTTGCTTTAAATAGAAAAGTCTCTAAACTTACGGACGTATCTAAAAACAGTTGGCTTCATGCCAACTGTTTTTACATTTATTCCAAAATTCTCTCTAATCTTTTCGAAAATAAAAATGAGTTTGGGTCAACGCTTAAAAAAGGTGATGGGAAATATCCCTCTTGAACCGTTCCACCCGGTCAGCCTTGATTTAATCGGACACTATAGTGCCCATCAATTAACACGCGATATCAGCTCCGGCTTAACTGTCGGTATGGTTGCTTTGCCTTTGGCAATGGCCTTTGCCATCGCCTCTGGCGTCACCCCTGAAGCCGGTATTTATACCTCTATCATTGCCGGCTTTTTAATCGCCATTCTTGGTGGTTGCCGCGTGCAAATCGGCGGTCCCGCCGGTGCCTTCATCGTGATCATTTACGGCATTATTGCCAACTATGGCTTAGCCAACTTAATGATCGCCACCATCGGTAGCGGTATTATTTTGCTACTAATGGGGCTATTGAAGGTCGGTAACCTCATTCGCTTTATCCCTGTTTCCATCGTGATCGGTTTTACCAACGGTATTGCCGTCTTGATTGCCTTATCTCAGGTCAAGGACTTCTTGGGATTAAAGATTGAAAATATGCCGGCCGACTTCTTCGGTCAAATCAACGCGATCTGGGCCAATATCCACACGGTCAATTACTACGCTTTGGGCGTTGCATTGGTTTCCTTTGCCATTGTGAAGTTCTGGCCTAAGGATACGTCCACGCACTCGGCCCAATGGTTGCGTTGGGTTGCCAAGATTCCTGGCACGGTCGTTGTGTTGGTGCTTTCCATGTTGGCTGTCACGACGTTTAACCTTCCGGTCGAAACGATCGGCAGTAAGTTCGGTGGCATTCCCCAAACGTTACCAGATTTGCAAATCCCCGCTTTTGACTGGGCAAACATCCGTCACTTGATCTCCCCGATGATCACGTTGGCCTTGTTAGGTGCTATTGAATCCTTGTTGTGTGCTCGTGTGGCTGACACGTTAACAGACGATCGTCACAACCCGAACCAAGAATTGATGGGCCAAGGCATTGCTAACTTGGTAGTGCCTTTCTTTGGTGGCATCCCCGCCACGGGTACCATTGCCCGTACGGTTACGAACATTAAGAGCGGTGCTATCTCTCCGGTCTCCGGTGTTGTGCACGCCATCACCCTTTTGGTGATTGTTTTGGTTGCAGCTCCTTTAGCCAGCAACATTCCGTTGGCCGCTTTGTCTGCCATCTTGTTCTTTGTTGCCAGCAACATGGGCAACTGGGCTGAATTTAACCGCTTGCGTCAAATGACGATGAGCTACAAGGTCACGCTCTTGTTGACGTTCTTCTTGACGGTGATCTTTGACTTGACGGTGGCAGTGGAAGTGGGCTTGTTGACGTCTTGCTTATTCTTCATCTATCGCATGAATACGTTGACGAAGGTGACGCCCATCACGTTGTCCGTCGATACGCCTGAAGGTATCGAAGCTTGGCAATTGCAAGGTTCGCTCTTCTTTGGTTCTGTGTCCAAACTCAACACGGTCACGGATCCCAAGCGCATCACAGCTCACAACGCCAACAAGGTGGTGATCTTTGATTGCACGACGTTGATGAACATCGACAACTCTGCCATGGACATCATTCAAACGTATATCCGTGCGTTGAAGCGCCGTCACTTTGAATTGATTATTTGTGGTGCCACGGGTCACACATTGCGTCAAATGCAACGCACCGGCATCGCTCAAACGTTGGGCAATAATATGACCAACGACATGATGGAAGCTGAACGCTTAGCACGTAAATTGCTCCAAAATATGAAGTAATTTCTACGTATTAGAAAAGGCATTGAGAACGAAACCTCAATGCCTTTTTTGTGTTGCTCGCATTAAACTTTTTTAAAATACCATCAGGAGATTGACGATGGTTATGACAACTTCTGAATTTAATCCCACTGACTACCTTGAAACCAATGAAGATATTGCTATTTTCTTGAGTGAGGCTTTTGCAACTGAAGATTACAAGCATATTGCACATTGTCTTGGCATTACTGCAAGAGCAAAAGGCATGACGAATATCACAAAAGAAACAAGATTGGCTCAAGAAGAACTTCAACGCTCATTTAGCGAAGAGGGCGATCTGACTCTCAAAAACGCTATTGTTATTATGCATGCCCTAGGAGTTAACCTAACCGCGACCACACGCTACCGAAAAAAAAATAGCCACTCATATCCGCAAAAAATTGCAAATATGAATGGCTCGATTTCTTTAAAGAAGCATTAAAGCAGAGCAATCACTTGATCAATCGTTTCTTCGGTCGTCGCCCAACTCGTGCAGAAACGCACAGCCGTGTGATTATCATCCACAATGGCCCATTGCGTGAAAGCCACTTTCTTTGCAACTTCAGCCATTTGTTCATTCGTTAAAATCACAAACTGTTGGTTGCTCGGGCTTTCAGAATAGAATTGGTAACCCTTTTCCTTCAAAGCCTTCTTCAACTTCATGGCCATGGCAATGGCGTGGCGACTAATTTCCATATAAAGGTTATCGGTAAAGAGCGTATCAAATTGAATACCCAATACACGGCCCTTAGCCAATACAGCACCGCCTTGCTTCATGATCGTAAAGAAGTTCTTTGCCAATGCGGTATTGGAAAACACAACAGCTTCACCTAAGAGGGCGCCCACCTTCGTGCCACCAATATAAAAGACATCACACAAACGAGCCATATCGGCCAACGTGACATCATTGCCTTCACTAGCTAAGGCATAACCCAAACGAGCACCATCAACAAAGAGCGGCAATTGGTGCTTACGGCAAACTTCAGAAATGGCCGTCAATTCTGCCAAAGAATAAACCGAACCCGTTTCCGTGGCTTGAGAGATGTAAACCAAAGCCGGCAACACGCCATGCATCCAGCTGGCATCTTTATAGTTATTGACGATAAAGCGATCCAAATCTTCAGCGCGCATCTTACCGTCATGAGGCTCAATCGTTAAAACCTTGTGACCTCCCAATTCAATGGCACCGGCTTCGTGACCGTTAATATGGCCACTTGAAACAGAAATCACACCTTCACACGGACGAAGAATAGAACGAATCACAGTCGCATTGGTTTGCGTACCACCGACTAAAAAATGCACTTCTGCGTTCGGAGCTTCGCATGCCGCTTTAATCTTTTCTCTGGCACTAGCGCAGTATTCATCCGTACCGTAACCGGCCGTGCTTTCTAAATTGGTTTGCACCAACTTTTCCAAAATCTTCGGGTGACACCCTTCCTGATAGTCACAAGCCAAACGAATCATGTTGTTTTTACCTCAAAAAAGTTTGGAGATGGTGTTCGATTTTATACCTCCCTCTGGATTTTGGAATAGGTCAGTTACCTGACTCAGACAAACTATTCTTGTCATCATATCTTCATAAAACTGTCACAAATCGGTCATTATTCATTCGTACACTCTCAGCCAAGAAAAATAGTCTTTCTAAAATCACGGAGTGATGATCAATGACTGATCTGTCAGTTAAGCCCAAAATGGAAGTGAAAAACTTCAATTTTTACTATGGGCAATTTCATGCGTTAAAGAATATCAACCTCAACATTGCGGAAAAGAAAGTTACGGCTTTCATCGGCCCATCTGGTTGTGGTAAATCCACCTTATTGCGTACGTTTAACCGTATGTTTGATCTCTACGAAGATCAACGTGCTGAAGGCGAAATTTGGCTCGATGGTGAAAACATTGTCACCAAAACCGATGGCATCGATCGATTGCGTGCCACGGTTGGCATGGTGTTCCAACGCCCGACGCCCTTCCCGATGTCCATTTACGACAATGTTGCATACGGTGTTCGCCTTTTTGAAAATTTAAGTAAAAGCGAACTTGATGATCGCGTCGAATGGGCACTTAAAAAAGCCGCTCTTTGGAATGACGTTCATCATAAGTTGTCGGAATCCGGTTTTGCCTTATCCGGCGGTCAACAACAACGTTTGTGTATCGCTCGCGGTATCGCCGTTCGTCCTGAGGTGATTCTTTTTGATGAACCGTGTTCTGCATTGGATCCGATTTCTACGGCCAAAATCGAAGACCTTATCAATGAATTGAAAAACGACTATACCGTCGTCATCGTGACGCACAGCATGCAACAAGCTGCACGTATTTCGGACTACACCGCCTTTATGTATTTGGGCGAGCTTGTGGAATTTGGTGAAACCGAAAAAATCTTCACCCATCCGGATAAAAAAGCCACGGAAGACTACATCACGGGACGTTTCGGTTAAAGAGGCAAAAATGATCTTATCTCAACAATCTCATCTTTTACGTCAATACGACCAAGACATTGAAGAACTCAAGCACCTCTTGATCAGCATGGGTGACTTGGTGGTTGATCAAATTGACGATGCCAGTAGAGCTTTTAAAACGAACGATATCGACTTGGCACAAAGCGTTTGTGATCGCGATGCCGCTATTAACGCATTGGAAGTCGCGATCGACCGTGCCTGCACGCTTTTGATTGCAAAGCACCAACCGCGTGCGAGCGACTTGCGCTTAGTCTTTGGTATCTCCAAGATGGCCACGGACTTTGAACGTATGGGCGACCAAGCTCGAAGCATTGCTCGCGTTTCTCGCAGTGATTTGCCCGAAGACTTGATTGAACAACTTTCATCGACGAACATTATCGAAAACAGTCGTAAAGTCGTAAATCTTGCGCTTTTGGCTCTCAAAAATCTTTCTGAAACGGCGGCTGTCAATACGCTTCGTGCCGACGGTGATGTGGATAAAAGTTATGCCGATGGCTTTAAGATTTTGAGTAAATTCCTTAAAGACCACCCGGAACACATTGAACCTGCCATGTCTTGCTTGTCGTTGATTCACGCCTATGAACGTTTGGGCGATCACGCAACCAATATTGGCGAACACATCATCTTCATTCTTGATGGTGAAGACATTCGCCACTTAAGACTGGATGCGTTGCCGGAAAATCTTCAAAATCTCATTCCTGAGGAAGAATAGGCAAGAGTGAGGAGACAAAACTATTCTGGGCTTTTGATCTCCTCTTTTTTGTGGGAAAATGCTCCTGTTATCACAGGTAAAAAATCATGGCACAAACACAACCCTTACCCAAAATCCTCATCGTTGAAGATGAAGCCCCGATTCGCACTCTCATCTCCTTTGCTTGTGCGGGCGCCGGTTTTGAAGTCGAGAGCTGCGACAGTGTCATCGCGGCTCAAGCTTTATTGGATTCTCAAAAACCTGACTTGATTTTGCTTGACTACATGTTGCCGGAAATCTCCGGTGTCGAGTGGCTGGAAAAGCTTCGTAGCGACGAGAAAACTCGTCACCTCCCCGTCATTATGTTGACGGCTCGCGGTAGTGAAACAGACCGTGTTAAGGGGCTTAACGCCGGCGCTGACGACTACATTGTCAAGCCCTTTATGCCGCGCGAACTCATCGCCCGCATTCAAGCCGTGATGCGTCGCTACAACATCCAGGGTGAAAAGGCAGTGACAACGACTTCATCCTTGATTAAGTGCGGCCCGCTCACCATGGATGAAGCCAGTTACAAAGCAGAAGTCGATGGTGAACCCATTGCTTTGTCCGCAAAGGAATTTAAACTTCTTTTGGTTTTTGCGAAAAACCCCGAACGCGTCTACAGCCGAGAAATGCTCTTATCGCTCGTTTGGGATAATGCTTACGTTGACGAACGAACGGTTGACGTTCATATGTTGCGCCTTCGTAAGCAACTTCAAGGTACGGCCGCTGAAAACTTATTGCAAACGGTTCGCGGATTAGGTTATCGTGCTCACATAGAGAGTTAATTCATATCGCTAGGGCCTGAAAATGACTCCACGTAAACAAGCAGGATGGATACTTACGGGTATCGTCCTTTTTGCCGTTTTCCTCTACTATACAAGCTCCTTAATGATGACGATCGCTACCACTTGTGGTTTATTGGGAGCGGCCTACTTGTGGGTTCTTGCCAAGATGGGAGACGGATGGATTGATGCCAACGAAGTCGAACAAATGCGAGACAGTGATCGCTCTCGCGTGACCGCTCGATTGGATCGCTATCGTTTGTCTTTGGCCGCCTTGCCTGAAGGTGTTATCTTGATTCGTAGCGGCCAGTCAATTGAATGGTGTAATCCTGCCGCCGAACATCATTTAGGCATTAAGCTCACGAAACACCTAGGGGTTGCAATTGACTCCGTTATTTCAGATAAAAAAATATTGCAATACCTCTCAGAAGGCGACTTCTCCAAACCCATTAAAGTGCTCTCCAAAGAACCGGGCCGTGAATTACTTTTATCTGCCGTGGTCGCCGATAGAACGCACTTTATTATCGTGACACACGACGTGACGGAACAGCATCGCATCGACAGTATGCGCAAAGACTTTGTGGCCAATGTCAGTCACGAACTTCGTACCCCATTGACCGTCCTTTCGGGTTTTTTGGACATGATTCTTGCCAGTCCCGAAATCGATGAAAAAACCATTCGCGAGCAACTCACCATCATGCAAGATGAGTCCTCTCGCATGAAAAATTTGGTTAATGACCTCTTGGCTTTGTCTTCGCTCGAAAATAAGGACGATGTGGCCTCTGAAAGTCCTGAAGTTGTGAGTATGCAACGCTTAGTTGCTGGTGTCGCAGAAGACGGTGTCGCCTTATCTCGCGGTCGTCATACCATCACGACGCACATTGATACGGACTTCGCCATTTTGGGCTTCGTGGATGAAATTCGAAGCGCTTGCTCAAACCTTGTCAGTAACGCCGTTCGCTATACGCCCGATAACGGGAAAATTGATATCTCTTGGCACTACGACAAAGAAACTGATTCTTGTATTTACGCCGTTAAAGATAACGGCATTGGAATTGCAGAAAAAGACCTTCCGCGTCTGACAGAGCGCTTCTATCGTGCCGATAAAAGTCGTTCCAGAGACACTGGTGGTACAGGTCTGGGACTTGCCATTGTCAAACACATTGCCATTCGCAATCACTGCAAACTCATCATTGAATCCAAGCTCGGCGAAGGTTCCACCTTCAGTCTGATCTTTCCTTCAGAGCTTCTCGTCCGTTAATTCTCAAAAACCTCGAAAACCTTTTCGAGGTTTTTGCTTTTGGACACATTATTACGACTTTTTCAGTAAGCAATCCGCGGGCTTCGTGGTACAGTGAATATATCTTCATCGACATTGAGAGATCGTGTTATGGCTAACGAAAAAATTAAACCCTCAGATCTAGCAAACCTCAAACAAAAAGACCTTCAAAAGTGGATGGACATCGTCAACGAAGTTCAAGAGGTTCGCAATGAAATCGAAACGGAAATCAATAATCAAACGGTTTCCAAAGAAAAAGTGATGGAACATTCAGCTGCGTTGCATCAAGTGCTCCAAACACAACGCCCAGCGGACCGCATCAAGATTTTGAAGCTTTTGCTTGAAGAAGCCCGCCTTCATTTAAAACTTGAAGAAGGTGATGATCCCGATGAGAACGAACTCGTTGAAAATTGGGAAACGGCTGAGTATCCCTATAAACGCGAAATGAATAAAAAGCGCTACGAGAAAGAGCTCTATCGCTTACAAGTCGAACTCATCAAGCTTCAAGATTGGGTGAAAGAAAAGGGTAAGAAAGTTGTCATCATTTTTGAAGGTCGAGATGCTGCCGGTAAGGGCGGGACGATTCAACGCTTCATGGAGCACTTAAATCCTCGTACAGCGAGCATTGTGGCGTTGCCTAAACCTACCGATCCGGAACGCGGTCAATGGTACTTCCAGCGCTATGTGGCGCACTTGCCGTCTCCCGGTGAAATTCGCCTTTTTGACCGTTCGTGGTACAACCGCGCCGGTGTCGAGCGCGTCATGGGCTTTTGCACGGATGAGCAATACACGGAATTCATGCGTCAATGCCCGCAATTTGAAGAAAACATTATCCACTCCGATACCATTTTGATTAAGCTTTGGTTCTCGGTAACGCAAGAGGAACAACACCGCCGCTTTAAGGCACGTCAAATCGATCCTTTGCGTCGTTGGAAACTCTCGCCCATCGATGTCGCCTCATTATCAAAATGGGACGATTACACCAAGGCAAGCGAAGTGATGTTCTTTGCCACGAACACGACCACCTCCCCTTGGATTGTCATTAAGAGCGATGATAAAAAGCGTGCTCGTTTAAATGCCATCCGTTACGTTTTGTCTGTCATTGACTACGATGGCAAGGACATGGATTCGATCGGTCGTATCGATCCCCTCATCCTCTCAAGAGCGAATGTGACGACAAACGTCTCGCATCTCATCAAGAAAAAGAAATCCGACGATTAAAACAACTTCGGCTCCGAAAATGAACTTCGGAGCCGATTTTTTCTTGATCAATTGACTTTTTTAAGCAGCCTTTCGAACCAAAAGTTCAATGATCTTTAAGGTCATATCCAACGAAGCCACAAAGCTGTCAACGGGCAAAAATTCCGCATAACCGTGCGCATTGTGAGCGCCGGTGAAGTAGTTGGGCGTCACTAAACCTCGTGCCGTCAAAGCCGAGCCATCGGTGCCGCCTCGCATCGCTACTGTACGCGGTTCGATGTTAAGTTCCTTTAAAGCTTCATACATCAAATCAATCGGCAAGCGATCTTCACCCAAACCGCCGGAGATATTGCTGTAAATGTCTTCAATATCGACATTAATCTTGGCCTTCGGATAACGTTGACGCAAAACTTCGGTCACACTCAACACATAGGACTTACGAGCCTCGTACTTGGCATTATCAAAGTCTCGGATATTGAGTTGAAGATGAGCGCGAGCCGGATTGGCCGTCATCGTCTTAAACCAATAGTAGCCGTCACGTTCATCCGTGTTTTCTGGCGTCTCTAATCGGTTAAAGCTATTAATCAAGTCTTGGGCTATCAAGATGGGATTCACCAACACGCCCTTGGCTGCACACGGGTGTGTCGTCACCCCTTCAATATCAAAGTGGCATTCGGCGGCGTTATACGTTTCATAGACCACTTCGCCCAAATCTTCGCCATCGACCGTGTATGCAAAATCGACCTTAAACTTGTCTAAGTCTAAGAGCTTTGCACCACGCAAACCCGTTTCTTCATCGGGAACGAAAGCCACACGAATGTCGCCGTGCGGGAGTTGCTCGGTTACCATGATTTCAAGCATGGTCATGACATTGGTGACACCGGCCTTATTATCAGCCCCCAAAACGCTCGTGCCGTCCGTGAAAATAATGAATTGATCACGATAGCGTTCAAGCTCCGGATGGTCAACCAAACGAATCCAAATGTCTTTTTCCTTATTGAGGCAAACGTCACCCCCGACATAATGAATCACTTGAGGATGAATGTCGGCATTTAAACCCACATCCACCGTGTCCATATGCGCCACAAAACCCACGGGTTTCACACCTTCAACATTGGCAGGTAAAAGCCCTGTCACAATGGCGTGCTCATCCGTTTGAACTTCTTTAAGCCCTAAATGTTTGAGTTGAGCTTCCAAAACTTTGGCCATATCCCATTGCGTCTCGGTCGACGGAACGGTCTTCACCTTTGGGTCGCTCTGACTCGTAATCGCCAAATAACCTAAAAAGCGTTCAATCAAAGCGTGTGACTTTTGCTCGTGGTTCATAACGTCTTACCTCCATACAAAATGGGCTTATAGTCATTAAATAACTATAAGCCCATTTTTGGGAAAAAAGAATAATCGAAAGTCCTACTGACGGGCTAACTTCTTCTGTGCACGAGAGCGAATGGTCAAAGCAACAGCGTTAAGACCCAAAACCATTAACACCAACACAAAGGCCGTACCGTATTGCAAGGGCAAACTGGCTTCGACGTCAACACTTGAAGTGGCCAACACGTAGATGTGATAGGGTAAAGACATCACCGGATCCATCACGGAGTGACTCATCGTGGGCGTATAGAAAACCGCTGCCGTGTACATAATGGCGGCCGTTTCCCCTGCTACGCGGGAAAGGGCCAAGATGTTCCCCGTCAAAAGACCGGGCAATGCTGCGGGCAACACAATCTTAAAAATCGTTTGCTTTTTCGTCGCACCCAAAGCCAAAGAGGCTTCACGCCAAGCTTGAGGCACTTGATTCAAGGCTGCTTCCGTCGTATTAATGACAATCGGCAACGCTAAAAGGGCCAAGGTCAAAATACCGGATAAAAGGCTCACACCAAAGCCACAGAACGTGACAAAGAACGTCAAACCGAAAAGACCGAAGATCACCGAAGGCACGCCTGACAAGTTTGACACGGCCAAGCGCACACCTGAGACAAAGCGACCTTGACCACCGTATTCCGTCAAGTACAAAGCAGAAGCAACACCCAACGGAAGAGCAATCACCGTAGCCCCCACGGCCAAATAGAAGGTCCCCACAATGCAGGGCCAGATACCGCCTGCGGTCATCATTTCGCGCGGAGATTCGGAAAAGAATTCCCAAGAAAGTGCCGGCAAAGCGTTATCAATCAAGTAGAACAAAATGGCAACAATGGCACCAACCGTAATTAATGTTGCGGCACGCATTAAATTTAAGCCAATAAATTCTGCAACGTAACGTCCATTGGAAGAACGAGCTTTTGATACTGTCATCATGACTCCTAGCGCTTACCGATTTGATATTTTTTCGTGAAGTAAAACGCCGTCGCATTAAAGATAAACGTCGTCACGAAAAGCACTAAACCGGTGGCAAACAATGCGTGATAGTGAGTGGAACCCACAGCGGCTTCAGCCATTTCTGCGGCGATGGAAGCGGTCATCGGACGCAAAGGATCGAAGAAGCTCTCCGGAATAATAGCAGCACCACCGGCGACCATCAAAACCACCATCGTTTCGCCCAATGCACGAGAAATACCGAGCATCACGGCCGTTCCGATACCACCCAAAGCGTAACGGAATTGCACCTTGTAGAGCGTTTCCCAACGCGTAGCGCCCAACGCCAAAGAGGCTTCCGATAAAGCGGTCGGCACATTTCTCAAAGCATCCTCAGAAATGGAGCAAATAAAGGGAACGCACATGAGGCTTAACATCACGGAGGCATTCATCCAGTTAAGACCGGAATCAAGACCCAAGGTGTTTTGAAGCCAGGGAGCGACCAAAACCATCCCCAAGAAACCGATAATGACCGAGGGCAGGGCTGCCAACAATTCGATAGCAGGCTTTACAACCTGACGAACAGAAGGCGTAGCAAAGTACGCCAAATACGCTGCCGTCAATAAGCCGATCGGCAACGAAATTAAGGTCGTAGTTGCAGCCACACAAAGGCTTGCCACCAACAAAGCACCGATTTCAAAATCAGGCGTACCGCCCGTCGGATACCATTCAGTACCGAATAAGAATCGGAAGAAAGAAACTTCGCTAAAAAGCGGTAATGCTTGAGAAAGAAGGAAAACCAAAATGGCAGCCAACGCTAAGATCGAAGCAAAAGCGATGACTGCCAATTGTTTTTCAAACCCTTCTCGACGTTTCGTTAAAACATTTGTCATAGCGATCAGAGAGAAGTTTGAAGAGATGTTCGATTAGCGAGCAACCGGAACGAAGCCCACTTCCTTCACAGAAGCTTGACCATCCTTGCTCAAAGCGTAGTTGATCAAAGCCTTCGTATCGGCGTTAACATGGTTGTTCGTAAAGAGGTACAACTCGCGAGACAAGGGCCATTCAAACGTTTCTGCCGTCTTCATCGTGGCCTTCACACCACCGATAGACAAGGCCTTGATGTCCTTGGTCAAATAACCCAAACCGACATAACCGATAGCGTTGGGGTTCTTGGCAATCGTTTGCAAAACAGCACCGTTACTGGCTTGCAAGAGAGCACGTTGTTGAACACGTTCACCCTTCATTACCAAAGATTCCCACGTTTCAAACGTACCGGAGGAAGAGTCACGGGAGACGACCGTAATACGAGCATTCTTACCGCCAACATCTTTCCAGTTCGTGATACGACCGGCATAGATGTCACGGATTTGTTGCAAGGTCAAATCCTTCACACCATTGCGAGGATTGATCACCGGGACGATAGCGTCAATGGCCACCACATGACGAACAGCTTCGTTGCCGCTCTTTTTCATGTTTTCAATTTCAGCAGACTTCATATCACGGCTAGCCATGGCCACGTCAGTCGTGTTTTCCATCAAAGCCTTGATACCGTGGCCAGAACCGCCACCGGAAAGAGACACTTGAATAGAGGGGTTAGCCTTCATAAAGTTTTCCGTAATCTTTTGCATGGCGGGCAAAACCGTGGTCGAACCATTGACCACCACATTACCGGCAGAAGCTGCCAAACTTGCCAAGCCCATCACAGAAGCAACCAAAACAGAAACCATCGTACGTTTCATTTTCTTTTTTCCTTTAAAAAGAATTTAGGATTATTTAAGTCATTTGAACTTGGGTGGTATTTTGAAGGCCACGTGTGACGTGTCTGTGACGAAAACGTGAAGATTTAATGACGACTTTGATGGTTTTATGACAATTTGATGACAACAAAAAGAAAGCCCCTTAAAGAGAATTTCTCTCCAAGGGACCTTTCTGATTGGCGTTAATTGGGGCGATTAATCCGCTTTTTCCTTGTGTTCCAAGAAGGGAGACTTGCCTTCTTCATCGTCATCTTCTTCTCGACGAACAGGCTTTTTGCTCACAAACCACGTAAAGAACACCGGCACAAAGATCACCGCAATAAAGGTGGCCATGAACATCCCGCCTAAAACGCCCGTGCCCATGGACTGACGAGCGGCGGCACCCGGCCCCGTTGCAATGGCAAGCGGCAACACACCAAGGATGAAGGCCAATGACGTCATCAAAATCGGGCGCAAACGCAAGGAGACGGCTTCAAGAGCAGCATCAAAAACGCTCTTACCGGATTCTAATTTTTGAGCGGCGAATTCCACAATCAAAATGGCGTTTTTAGCGGTCAATCCGATCAACACCAAAAGTCCGATCTGGAAGTAGATGTCATTTGAAAGCCCTCGGCAATAGGTCGCTACCAACGCCCCTAAGACCGAAAACGGCACCGATAACACCACAGCAATCGGCAATGACCAGCGCTCGTATTGGGCGGCCAAAATCAAGAAGACAACCAAAATCCCAAAGACCACTGCTGTCGTGGCTGATGCCCCCAAACGCTTTTCTTGGAAAGCTTGATCCACCCAACCGATGGCATAGCCTTCGGGCAATATTTGCTCGGCAATGCGCTCAACTTCTGCAATAGCCTCACCCGAACTCACCCCGTGAATGGCTTGACCCATAAAACGAGCTGACAGGTAACCGTTCATTCTTGCCAAGGTTTCAGCGCCCGACGTACGCTCCCAAGTCACCAACGCCGATAAGGGAATCATTTCCCCTGTTTGCGAACGAACCCATGCACGACCCAAATGTTCCGGCTTCATGCGGTATTGACTATCGGCTTGCATGATGACGCGATTGATCTTACCGTTACGCGTGAAGTCATTGATGTAGTTGCTCCCCATAAAGGTTGACAACGTTTCATAGATTTCATCAATAGAAACACCCAAAGCCATGGCCTTGGCTTCATCAACATTGACCATTAGCATGGGCGACTCAGCCTTGGCCGTGGTACGTAAACTCGTCAGGATGGAAGACTTTTCCAATTCAGAAATGAAAAGGTCAGCCACTTGTTGAAGAACCAACGGGTCATCGTTTTCACGGGCTTGAAGGTAACCTGAGAAACCCGCAGCAGAACCCAAACCACGGATCGGTGCTGGTGTTGAGGCTACCCCCGTTCCTTCGGTTAACTCTCGTCCAAGTTGATTTAATTGTGAAGCGATATCGTTGGCGGTATTTTCGCGATCATCCCAGTGCTCTAACTTAAGGAAGAACGTTGCAGCATTTTGTCGCACGTCGTTGGCCACCGTATCAAAACCGGTCAACGTTAAAATGGAAGACACCCCTTCGATCGTTTCCATCCCTTGACGAAGCTCTTCAGCCACTTTTTCAGTGCGCCCTAAAGCAGAGCCTTCAGGTAAAGTCAGACTCATTCTCACCATCCCTTGGTCTTCTCGCGGAACAAAGGACGTGGGGGTAACTTGCAACATGGCCCAACAGGCCCCGATGACAGCGACAAGAATTAAGCCGCTTGCCACACGATGATGCAAAGCCAAACCCACCCAACGTTGGAAGAAATGGGTGTAACGCCCTAAAGCCAAATTAAAGCGTCTAAAGAAAGCATGAGGTTCACCCTCACGGTGCGTGAGCATCAATGCGCAAAGCGCCGGTGTCAAGGTCAAAGCCACAAAGCCCGACAAGACAACGGATACGGTAATGGTGATGGCAAATTGACGGTAAAGTTCGCCCGCCATGCCCCCTAAGAAAGCAACCGGAACAAAGACAGATGAAAGCACCAAAACAATGGCCACCAACGCACCGGAAACTTCTTTCATGGCTTTTTTCGATGCTGCTCTTGCACTCAAACCTTCGGAAACCATGATACGTTCGACGTTTTCTAACACGACGATCGCATCGTCGACCACGATACCGATTGCCAACGTCATAGCAAAAAGCGTCAACGTGTTAATCGAGAAACCAAAAGCCCAAAGCCCCACCATTGTCCCAATCAAAGACACGGGAACGGCAATCATCGGGATCAAAGTAGCGCGCCAGTTTTGCAAGAACACGTACACAACCACGAGTACCAACAAACCGGCTTCAAGTAACGTCTTGACGACTTCACTCAGAGAAGCGGAAATAAAGACCGTTGTATCGTCCGTGATTTCATGCGTCAGGCGCCCTTCGGGGAAGCGCTCCACCAAACGTGCGAGCTCTGCCTTCACCAACGTAGCCGTACTCATCGCATTTGCACCCGTTTGCAGATACACACCAACGGTCACGGAAGGCGAACCATTTAATTGGTTATAGGAATCGTAACTGCGCTTACCCACTTCGACTCGAGCAATGTCTTTGACACGAATAATGCCATCGGGGCCATTGGAGCGAATGGTGATGTTGCCAAATTCCTCAGGCGTTAAGAGTTGACCACGCGTCGTGATGGTATAAAAGAGCTGTTGATCATCTTCAGTGGGCGCTGCACCCATGCGACCGGCCGCATATTGACGGTTTTGAACGTTCACGGCGTTTTCAACATCGTGCACCGTCACACCTAGCATCGCCATCTTGTCGGGATTGAGCCACAAACGCATGGCACCTTGCACGTTACCAAAGACACTCACGTCACCGACGCCCGGAATACGCTTGAGGTCGTCAACCATGTTCACAGTCGCATAGTCAGCCATTTGACGAGGATCCATGGAATGATCGGGCGACGTTAAAACCACCATCAAAAGGGATTCTTCACTACGCTTTCTGACATTGACGCCGTTTTGGCGAACCGTTTCAGGTAATCGACGCTCTGCCGAACGAACACGGTTATTGATTTCCAACATGGCTTCGTTCGGATCGGTACCCACTTCAAAAGTACAGTTAATACGAACGTCACCATTAGAGCGAATGGAAGTTGTGTAGTACTGAAGGCCTTCAACACCGGAGAGTTGATCTTCGATCGGAGCCGCAATGGTACGCGCCAAAGTTTTGGCATCAGCCCCTTCATAACTCGTAGAAATATAGACGCTCGGGGGCGAAATGTCCGGGTACTGAGACACCGGCAAAATTCGGCTGGCCACAAGCCCTGCCACCACAATCAAAATTGAAAGGACGGTAGCAAAGATGGGGCGACGAATACAAAATTGAGACAGCATGCTCTACCCCTTCACATTAAGGTGCCTTAGGGGCAGCGATGTCGCCGCTTTTGGTTTTAACGGGCGTGCGATCACGCAAGCGCAAAATCTGATTGGTAATCACGGTATCCCCCGGCTTCAAACCACCGGTTAAAACCCAGTCTTTACCTTCCCAGTGGCTCACGAAAACTTCACGTTCGCGCGCCATACCGTTTTCTAACACGTAAACTGCGTATGTACCGTCTGACTTTTGACGAATGATGCCTTGAGGCACAACATAGGCGTCTTTAATGGTACCGACCATCAAACGCACTTCAACGTATTGGCCCGGCCAAAGTCCCGTATTGGGGTCAAGCTTGGCGCGCATACGTACCGTCCCTCGATCGGCATCGACTTGTTGACTGATGAAGTCAAGTTTGGCGGTCTTGGGTTCTTTGTTACCCGGCACCATCACTTGCACTTGTGAGTCTCGAGTTAAAGAGGCTTGAGCCAAATCTTGGTCGCTCACCGCAAAGGTCACGCGC
The DNA here is from genome assembly GCA_019418235.1 of Sutterella sp. Lineage (GTDB taxonomy): Bacteria > Pseudomonadota > Gammaproteobacteria > Burkholderiales > Burkholderiaceae_F > Aphodousia. The sequence goes on along the minus strand of DYCH01000065.1, from coordinate 5,857 downwards.
AAGTCTCCCGGCTGCGTAATGCTTGTCAAAAGTGTCGTTCCGGAAGAAATCAAAGAACCAATATTGACTTCGCTCTTACCGGCAATCCCATCAACGGGTGCCGGCACTTTGGCGTGAGAAAGATCAATCTCCGCTTTCACTTGAACTGCATTGGCAAGCGCTAATGCACTCTTGGCATTTTCGAGTTCACTGATGGCATCATCATAGTTTTGACGACTGATGGCTTGAACTTTAATAAGTTCTTGAGCTCGTTTGGCGTCACGACGCGCTTTATTTAAATTGGTTTTGGCTTGTTGCGTTTGTGCTTGTGCTTGACGAAGTGCAGCCTCATAGGGCTCAGTTTCAATTTCAAATAAAGTTTGACCAGCCTTCACTGCTTCGCCTTCGGTGAAATGAAGCTTACGCAAAATGCCACCGACCTGAGCGCGCACCTCGACCTCTTGAACCCCTTCGGTTTGACCGAAAGTTTCAACCCAACGGTAAGCCAATTGCGGTTGCACGACCATGGTTTCGACTTCGAGCTCGGTCTTCTTGTTTGTATTACTCTGATCCGAACAGCCCGAGATCATCACGAGCGAACTCGCCAATGTTGCACAAAGAAATAAGGTGCTGATACGCATGATTTTTCAAACTTATTAGAGAATTTGTTACTGCAATCTTATCTAAGAAAAAAAGGGAAAGCCCCCGTGACTTTCCCTACTTTTTACAATATTTTACGGAAGTTCATCTGCCGTTCAAATTAATCGTCCGTCCAAACACGATTGCCTTTGCTTTCTTTATCAATGGCTTGCATCGTTGCCGCATGCATTTGCAGTTCATCGTCAGAGGCTTTTTGAACTCGTAAGGCGTCAGCAGCCGGCATTGGCGGTAAGCTTGATAAGTCAATCGTTGAAATATCAAGGCTTTCCTGACCCCGCGTCATGCACAAATAGACTTGAGCCAAAAGCTTGGCGTCAATCAATGCGCCGTGCAAATTACGATCGGAATTATCCACCCCGTAGGCCGAACACAATGCATCCAAACTCACACGTTGCCCCGGACGCAAGGTTTTGGCCATCGGTAAGGTATCGACAATGCCCTCGCAGTGATCGCTTAACTTGCCTAAGCCCAAGCGACCCAATTCCATATCCAAATAGCCCACGTCAAAGGGAGCGTTGTGAATTAAAAGTTCACTTCCCTTAATAAAAGCTAAGAAGTCATGGACGATATCGCCAAAAAGTGGTTTGTTCTTTAATTTTTCCCACGTGAAGCCATGAACCTTTGCAGCCCCTTCTTCGACTTCGCATTCGGGATTAACCAATGCATAAAAATGTTTTTTCGTGACACTGCGACCAATAATTTCTACGCAACCCACACTGATTAAGCGGTTGCCTTGGGAAATTTCCATACCGGTCGTTTCAGTATCAAGCGCCACCTGACGGCGAATTTCTTTTTTCATCGTTATCTCCCAGTCGTCGGCACACCACGATTGGCCAATTCATCGGCCTTTTCATTACCGAAGTCCCCTGCGTGTCCCTTAACCCAACGCCATTCAATGTCGTGTTGAGCAACGAGTTCATCAAGTTTCATCCAAAGGTCCACGTTTTTAACGGGTTTCTTGTCCGCCGTTCTCCAGCCCTTTTGTTTCCAACCTTCCATCCACGTCATGATGCCGTTCTTAACGTATTGGCTATCCAAGAAGATGGTCATAGGAACGGGACGCTTGATCGCAGATAGAGCCGAAATAACAGCCATGAGCTCCATTCGGTTATTGGTAGTTTCTACCTCTCCGCCACAAAGCTCTAATGTTTTTTCACCAAAAACCAAATAAGCCCCCCAACCGCCAGGCCCGGGATTATTTTTACAGGCGCCGTCAGTCCAGATTTGTAATTTACGTTCTGCGGTCATAATGCGATGAATACCAAAATAAGAAAAAGAGTATTTTAGCGAGAAACGCAAAATCAACGATGATTTTTGCAAGCAGAAACATTACGAACAGCAGCGGTTCCTACCCATGTTTTCTTCAAAATTTCGCTTTTAGAGGCGCTTCCCACTAGATGCACGCCACTTACCTTTTTAACAGCGCTTAACATAAAACCATTGGCAAGCGCAGGCCACCAACGATCACCCGCCTTCTCGCACCACGACCAAGACATCAATCGGTGAGGATTGTCACTTAAACTTGGGCTGTAGATGCCAAAGCGACCGCGATCAATAATGGCGCGAACCCCTAATGATTTTTTAATTTGCTCGACGCTCACGGGATGATGAAGATCCTTGCAGAGTCGTTTACGTTTTCGAATCCACCACGGCCCCCAGGGGTTTAACCCCAAAATGACCATTCGTCCTTCAGGAGCCAAGACACGAAGCACTTCCGAGAGCGTTTTTTCGTAATCAGGACTACGTTCAAGCACGTGCACCAAAATGACCAAATCGAAAGTATTCTCTCTAAAAGGAAAATCAGTATAAGACTGACAAAGGGCTGAGCCATCGGCTTCAAGCGTTGAGATATCTGATTGTTGAGCAGAAAAGACTTTAAATGAATGAGAGGCACTTCTCATCACGGGACCAAACGGAGCGCCTAATTGCAGAGCCGTTCCACCCTGCAAGCCCTTTAACAGCTGATCGAGCTGTTGAGCTTCCCAACGCCGAAGCTGAGCACCGGCAGCGGAACAAAAGAACTTTGATAGACAATCCATAAAGTCACCAAACATACAACTATCTATTCATATTACCTTTTTTAAGGAAAAAAATGCGTTACTGCGTTTAGAATGGGGGATGGATACTCTTTGGGGAACTTCAATATGTTAAGTCGCCGTACTCTTTGTCTTTCGTTAGCGTTTGCGCCGCTGACTTCATTGGCGGCGCCAAAAAACATGTCCATCATCGTTCCCTATCCGCCGGGTGGCCCTCTTGATAACGTTGCTCGCCTGTTAGGAGCAACCCTGCAGCCCGTGTGGGGAAAGACGGTCATTGAAAACATTGCGGGCGGCGCCGGTGCACGCGGAATGTTAGCGGCAAAAAAGGCTAAAAACGATGGCAAAACCCTCGTCATGGGAGCCGTTGCTACTTTGGCGGTCAACCCGCAAACTGTTAAAAATCTCCCCTATACGGTCGATGATTTCGCACCGGTGGCGATGTTAAGTAACGTTCCCAACGTTTTGGTGATGACACCCAAAACAATGGAAAAACTTAACATTAAATCGGCAAAAGACTTATTGAATTACTTAAAGAAAAACCCAAATAAACTCAATTGCGCTTCGGGCGGTACGGGCTCAATCGGTCATTTGGCCAATGCCATTTTAAGTGCCAATGGGTTTATTGCCGCTCATGTACCCTATGCGGGCGCATCCCCTGCGCAACTGTCACTATTTTCCGGTGAAACGGATTTTGTGTTTGATAACTACGCCAGTTGCCAACAAGCCATTAAAGACGGTCGGCTTAAAGCGCTTGCCGTCACAACGCCTCAAACGTCTAAACTCTTATCGTGTCCCACCATGAGAGAATTAGGCGTCCCGATGAATCTGTCAACTTGGTTTGGCCTACTCGCTCCCAAAGGAACAAGCCCTGATATTTGCCTTGCGCTTTATAATGCGCTTGAAGCTGTCGTTAAAGAACCCGAAGTTCTTCAAAAACTGCTCATTGCCACGCCCTTTGTTTCATTAATGGGACCGCAAGCTTTTGCAGACTTTATTAAAAACGAACAGCAAAAATATCAACAACTGTTTTCGACATTGAAACTGATCTGATTCAACGCCTAATTTCATGCAACTGAAGCCTCGTTTAGCCCGAGACACGGTAGGCGGCCTTTTTATTGCTGCTATCGGTGTCTTTTTCTTAGTTTTTGCGCTTGAGCTACCCATGGGTAGCGCAGCACGCATGGGCGCGGGCTATTTTCCGGTTTGTTTAAGTGCTCTTCTCATTTTCTTGGGGCTTGCCATCAGTCTTAAAGGCACTTTTACCCCTAAAAAACCGCATGAAGTTATTTATCGCTTTGACCTTAAGCGCTTAATCATTTTGTGTGGCTCAGTTTTGCTTTTTGCCATCCTTTTGCCCGCTTTCGGTCTTTTCATCGCACTGACGGCCATGATCGTTTTGTCCACGGTCATTACCCCCAGTCGCTCTTTGCGTGAAGTCGTTCTTTTGGTGCTTGTCATTAATGCTTTGGTGTGTGGCGTCTTTATTTTCGGGATTCACCTTGAAGTACCGCTTTGGCCTGTCTTTTTGGGAGGCAACTGATGGATTTACTTCAGAACTTAGCACTAGGACTTCAAAGCGCCTTTTCCCTTGTTAATCTCGGATACTGTTTCCTCGGGGTTTTAATTGGCACACTCGTAGGGATTTTGCCGGGCCTGGGCCCCGTTGCCACTCTTGCTCTTTTGTTACCCATTACCTATGCCCTTGACCCGACAGCTGCCATCATCATGTTGGCAGGCATCTACTACGGCAGCCAATACGGCGGTTCGACCACGGCCATTTTGATGAATATTCCGGGGGAAGCCTCTGCCCTTGTCACTTGTATTGACGGTCATCAGTTAGCAAAAAATGGGCGCGCAGGAAGCGCTTTGGGCATTGCGGCTATCGGAAGTTTCGTTGCGGGTTCTATCGCAACCCTTTTAATTGCCATGATGAGTCCCTTGCTGGCTGAAGTTGCCCTTTACTTTGGAGCGACGGAATACTTTAGCCTTATGCTCTTAGGCCTTGTCGGCGCCGTTGTTTTAGCCAATGGCGACATTTTAAAAACCGTTGCTATGGTGGTTTTAGGCCTCATCTTAGGTTTAGTGGGTACTGACATCAATTCCGGCAGTCTGCGCTTTACGTTTGAGACACTTACCCTTCAAGACGGCATTGACTTCGTGGTGATCTCCATGGGGATTTACGGCGTCGCCGAAATTCTCAAAAACCTTCAAGCATTGGTCGCCAACGACAAAATCGAGACCCACGAAGTGAAATCCCCGTGGCCACAAATGAAGGACGTCAAAGAAAGCGTTGGTGCCATTCTTCGCGGCACGGGTTTAGGAAGCGTTCTTGGACTTTTGCCGGGTGGCGGCGCTCTTTTGTCTTCCTTTGCTTCCTATACGCTTGAAAAACGCCTTACGTTGAAAAAGGACGAAACCCCCGTGGGTCAAGGCAATATTCGAGCAGTCGCGGGCCCCGAGTCTGCCAACAATGCCGGTGCACAAACAAGTTTCATCCCGATGCTCACGTTAGGCGTCCCTTCCAATGCTGTGATGGCACTCATGATGGGGGCCTTGATTATCCATAACATCACCCCCGGCCCCCAAGTCATTAACACCAATCCCACGCTTTTTTGGGGCTTAATCGTTTCGATGTGGGTAGGGAACTTCTTTCTCGTGATTTTGAATTTGCCTTTAGTGGGCCTTTGGGTTCAAATTCTTCGTATCCCCTATCGCTGGCTCTACCCCGCCATTCTCGCCATTTGTGTGATCGGTGTGTATTCGGTGAATTTCAACATCTATGACATCGTTCTCATGGCCGCTTTTGCGGGCTTGGGTTACGCCTTTTATCAGCTTCGCTTTGAACCGGCACCCCTTATCTTAGGTTTCGTTTTGGGGCCATTGATGGAAGAAAATCTTCGTCGTGCGCTCCTTTTGTCTCGCGGCGATCCGAGCGTGTTCTTTACGAGCCCCATTTCTGCCACCCTTTTAGCCTTGGCAGCCCTTTTATTGATCTCTACAACGGTTCCTCGCATTAAATCTGCTCGTGAAGAAGCGTTCGTTGAAGACTAGTCGGATCGGGAGAAAATTTTTCCGCCACTCTCTTGACACATAGCGATTAATGCTTCATAATAGCGATCTTCGACAGGCACATAGCTCAGTTGGTTAGAGCATCACCTTGACATGGTGGGGGTCGTTGG
>DYCH01000064.1:16633-27242 GCA_019418235.1 Sutterella sp. | reverse complement strand
GAGTGTGCTACTTTTTAACGCCTTATCTGTATCACTTTTAAATGCCTTCTGACAATTTCACAAGGCCCTGCTGGAATATGCCTTATCGGAATGAGAAGACGCCTCAAAATCAGAAGAGAGAACCTGGTTGAGATGATGGTCTTAAGTAAGTCCAATTAGACATAAGGTTATTTTGGCAAGGGCCTTAGTTGAATTACAGTGATATTAGAAAAACTTAATATAGACTATAACTATTATTAATTGTTAGATAAAAATAGTGTTAAGACTTTGAGATAAAACAAAATAATTACTCTAAATCAGTTACTTGTCGTAGAGTTGATTTAATAATGGAGGCATATTTAAACATTGAGGTAGAACTTCAAGTTTAAATACCTTGCTGCATAAAGCAGAGATTTCTTTTGCTTCTTGTTCGTACTCGTTGTTTCTGGAAATGACAAAAAATCGGAGCGGTTCAAGTGGTTGATTAAGTTGACAAATTATGAAGTTGCCGTCTGTGTGTGTATTGGAAAGAAGGGTGGACGGGCGAGTAATGGTCCATCCAAGACCTGCATTTAGCATTTCAATCATAACGGCATCAGAGTCTACTTCGTAAATCGTTGATGCTTTGACTGTAATTTGCGAAAGGATCCGGTTGTTTAGTCTGCCAGCGCCAGTACTACTAACACTATTAATCAGTGGTATTCCACATTTTTTTAGATCTTCAACTGACCAACACGTATGACGGTTAGCAATACTTTTTGGCATAACAAGCACTGAAGGTTCTTCGTATGCAAAGTGGCGATTTAAATGTTTTTTTTCATGAAATGAATCGCAAACCAATACGACGTCAGCATCTCTATTAATTAATTTTTCAATCAAAACATCAGAACTTCCACTTAGTTGTATAAATTTGGATACACGACCTCTGAAATTATTTAAGACAGCTGGAACCATTGTTCGACAAGTGCTCTCGGTGCATCCAAAGCGAAGAATGGGACGGACGAAATTATTTTCTTGAAGAGAATGAATGAGAGTCTCAAACTTTTGAATATTTTCCGTGAGCTGTTCTTTGAGAATTGTTCCTTCTGCAGTGGGTAGAATGGGGCGAATATGACGATGGAAAAGGGTAATACCAATATCATTTTCTAATTGTTGAATGTTTTTGGAAACAGCTGATTGTGTAATACCTAAGTTTTTTGCGACTTCGGAAAAATTTCTAAGTTCGTAAAGTCGCAAAAAAATGTCCCAACGGTGGTTAAGTGAATAAATTTTAGGAGTGTTTGATTTAATCATGGTAGGGCACAGTAATAACGGACTATGACTTTGATCGCTCCCTATATTTTTCACCGAGCAACAAAACGACAATTGATAAAAATAGCAATGCAATGCCTAACAAAGTCGTGAGACTAGTATATTCGTTTAAGAAAAAAATACCCCAGCAAGCAGCTCCTAGTGGCTCCGCTAGGCAAAGTGTAGAGGCAACGGATGGTGAAATATAGCGAGTACCGGCAGTCAAGAGTGTAAAGGCAAACCCAGCAGTAAAAATACCCAGTCCTAGACAAACAAAAAGTCCTCTGGGAGTTAAAGTCCATTCACTAGGAAAAATAAAAATGACGGGTAATAAGAAAAGTGCGATAACAGATAGAACCACCATAATTGAGGCTTCTGCACCAATAGTTCTAACCAATTTCGGGCTTACACTAATGTAGGCAGCATAAGTTAATCCATCTAAAAGAAGCAGAGCAATAAAAAAGAGTCGATCAATATCAAGGTCAAAACCATTAATACAAATAATTCCTAAGATGGCTACAGCCGTTGCTAAATACCAATCCCAATGAGGAGAATTTTTAAAGAAAATTTTTCCGATCACTGCAGCCCAGAGAGGGGCGCTACCTATTGAAATAATCGCTCCGGCAGAGACCCCCATGTACAGCATTCCAGTGAAAAAACATAATTGTCCAATGAGCAAACATAATGCACAAAATAACAATGGTTTCATTGGAATTATTGAAAGCGACGTTGGTATTTTTTTCGTAAAAAAACACCAAAAGAATAGGAAAATAGCCCCCACTAACATACGCGCTTCTGTAATGACAAAAGGCGTAGCCCCTTCTGGAGCAATGGCTTGCAGTGTTCCGCTGATACTAAAACAAAGCGCACTGAGCAGAACAAGAATGAAGCCTTTGGTAGTTTTTGACATAGAGAAATCCTTTACTTGTTATTTTCGAGATAACTCTTTGTTTTAACGATCAACTGATTGAGCTTTGCAGGATTTACCAAAGTATTTAAATCAAATAAATCATCACAAAAGTCAGAAGGTAGGCTTTGAGTTAATCTAAAAACAGTTTCAAGACTTTCTTGTTTTTCTTTAGCGTCATCAACTAATTTATTAGTGAACTCTGCTCCAAAGATATCAGAAAGGACAAAGCGAATAGCAAGTGATTTCTTGTTGAAAATATCAAGTTGAGTTTGATTTACTTCAATACCAATGAGACAACGATTATCACAGCAATCCATTCTGCGGCTTAATAAATGACAGCTATTAATGACAGCTCTTAGGGGAACAAAACTATTTGTACCGCCTTCTAACCAACCCGATTTAAGGGCTAATGTAAGACCTGCATGATTGGCATCTACTTGATCTACGGTATTAAAAACCATTTCTGCGATAACAGGATTGAGCTTACCCGGCATAATCGAAGAACCAGGTGCTACAGCAGGCAGAGTAATTTCTTGAATGCCACCTCTTGGTCCGCTACACATTAACCGAAGATCTCGTGCAATTTTCCAAATAAGATTAGAGAGAGCTTGAATGTGTGCATGAGAAACGATGAGTCGGTCGGTTCCTTGGATGCAATCGATATAGTTTTCAGATATATTGAGTTTTTGTTTTGTTAATTTGTTTAATTCATCTGTTGCAAATTCAGCCCAGCCGTGTGGTAAGGGTAGCGTTGTTCCTATTTCCGAAGTTCCTAAGCAGGAAACAGTCCAACCGGATTGTTCAGTTGCGATTTTTTCTCTCAGTCTTCTTAATGCAGTGCAATATGCGAAAAATTGAGAGGAAAGATCAATCGGCATATTGTCTTTTAACCCTAACCTTCCTACTTTTAGAATACCTTTAAAGTTATTAGCTAATTTGACCAGTACCTCTTGCAAAAGATCAGAAGAGCAAACGACCTTTTTTAACTCTTTATTCATGAGTAATTCAAAACTTGTATAAAGAGTGGCATTAACGGACAAAGATTGTGATAAGTCTTTATCGTTTATTTGTTCAGATTTTTGCAAAATAGCTCTGTCGATAGCTTGAATCAATGCGTATTTTGAACCACCATAAATATTGCCTTGAACTATGTCATAACAGGAGTCTTTGATTGTTTTGAGACAAACTTCTTCAATAAGCTTTGCGCTTTCCGATGATATAAGACCAAAGTGAGCATTTGCTCTTGCGGACGCAACTTTGGTAAGTAAAACGGATTCAATTAATGAAGGGAAGTCTTTATATGACAAAGTGTAGATATCAAATACTTTGTTTTGTTGTTTGTTCATAGCATGCTCCGATTTACTAAATTTATTGGATATTTCTTAAGTTGCCGTATTTGCTGAACATTTCAACCATCGACTGACGATTGGTTAATTTGTCCAAGTCAAAAAGTTCATCAGCAATCTCTTGACTGAGTAACTGATCTTCTAATGCGGCCTGTTTACATGAGATGCCTTCGTTCCAAGCTTTGTGAGCAATTTGAGTTCCCACTGAGTAGCCAAAGAGAGAACTCACCATGGTGGCGAGCGATGTGGACATTTCAGCATTTTCGTGAACTTTGTTTTTATTGATTTGAATGCCAGAGATGCACTGGAGGGCAAATTGTTTAAAACCTTCTGCAATCGTATTCAAAGTTTCCATTGAAGCCATAAAACAAGCACCATCAGTGATGGCTTCATCGCTATCATTTTCATTGAGTGTCAATGTCGCAATTTGATCAGCAACAACGGATTGCTGGGCGATTTGTAACATCATCGATGGTATAAAGGGAAAATCACTCCAATGGTTGTCTGCGTCCTGTTGATAAATTTTTGGCAAACTCAACTCATTGAATCCGCAATTGGGGCCGGACGATAGAATGAAGAGATCATTACAGATTCTTGCGACCGCAAAAGTCAATGCTTTCAAGTACCCGCCTAAAATCATATGATGATCACAGTTTTGCATGCCATCAAATGCAGCACTGTCCTCAATGACTTCACTATCCCATGTTGGCCAGTGAACCGGGAAGCCAATTACATCGGAAAGATTACGCATGATGTTATCTGCGTACCCAGGCATTTGACCCATACCTGTTCCTAAAACCGTTGATCCCAGAACGACAGATTGAAAGTCAGTTTGATAGGACTGAAGTTTGACCCGATTGCGATGGATTAAATGTTGCCATCCACCAAAGACTTGTCCGAAGGTATTAGGGACGGCATCTTGAAGACATGTTCTTCCCAAGCGAACAATTGTTTTATATTCCAGCGCTTTCTTACCTAACTCTTGTTCCAGAATTTTGACACTTTCGAGAGCTTGTCCAATCAGTCGGTAAAGAACAATTGATTGAACAGTGGGATAAACATCATTGGAAGACTGGCACATGTTGACGTGAGTATTCGGATGAATACTGTCGTATCCTTTATGGCCGGTTAGGATTTCATTGGCACGATTAGCAATTACTTCATTCATATTCATGTTTGCTCCCGTGCCATGAGAGCGCCAAATATTGATTGGAAATTGATTTTTGATTTTTCCAGAAATAATCTCATCACAAGCTTGAATAATTGCTTTTGCTTTGATTTTTTCTAAAGCACCAATTTGTTCATTGGTAATGGCACAAGCTTTTTTAATTTCAGCCAAGGCTCGAGTAACTTCAGGTAATTCATTGAAAGTTCTGTCCGTTACATTGTGGTTATTCATACAACGAACCGTTTGAATACCGTAGTAGACATCATCGGGCAACGTCATTTGACCTAAAGAATCTTGTTCTGTTCTCATAAGTAAACCTCATTGAATTACGTAGACTTAGTGAGATTATTCATTTGTAATGCTAGATTTGTTAGTACTATAAGTATTTGTCATGTAAAGTATTTTTTATAGGAATAATCTTTCTCTAATCATAAAAAAGCCCTGTCAAAAAAATGACAGGGCTAACTCCTTGCTGAATGTTTAAATTAACTAGGCAATAAAATCAGCAACCGTTTTTTCAAGAGTGCGCTTGGCTTCAGCAACCGTATTTTCACGATTAGCTAATTCCATCTCATCTCGATTAAGATCAGCCTGACGTTGAGCTAATTGACGAGAAACTTCTTCAGGGGCCGTACCGCCAATACACTTCTTGGCATAAGCGATTTTCACTGGGTCTAAAGCAGCACGAACCTCTTCATCAGTCATCGTTGTTGTACGACCAAAAAGCTTCATGAAAATCGGATTAACGACATCAGTACCAATTTCATCAGCCTTCTTGTTATGTTCAATCATATATGCAACAACATCGGCGACAATATCATGAGCCATACGGAAGCTAATGTTGTCATGACGAACCAAGTAATTAGCTAATTCAGTTACCGTGCAGAAATTGCCTCGAGCCGTCTCAAGCATGCGATCTTTCTTAACCGTGATGCCTTTAATGCTAACTTCCATCAATTCACACATAACCTTCATTTCTTCAATGCCAGGGAAGAGATAGTTAGCAGACTCACCGCACATATCTTCGCAGTGTGAGTAAATGACGTTCTTCATCACATTCAAAGAGCTGATAAAGCAACCTTCAATGTGAGCGGCTTTGGCTTTAATGTGTTCAAGAACCCAAGGATTCTTCTTTTGCGGCATGATAGAAGAGCAGACAGCGCAACTATCAGATACTTCTACATAACCGTAATCAGGCGTTGCCCAAACATAGAGGTCTTGGCAGAAACGACTGATAGTGTTGGCTGAAATTGAGAGTGTTGCAAGAATATCCGTTGCGAAATCTCGAGAGGCAACACAGTCGATGGAGTTATCAATGGGTTTATCAAAACCTAAAAGTACGGCAGTGTAATTGCGGTCGATATCCCAGGTGGTTGAACCCATGGAGCCACCACCCAACGGGCAAACATTCAAACCTTCAAAAACATGAGCGATACGACGATAGTCACGCTCCATGGCATTGAGGATCGCAGAGCAGTAGTGAGCAAATGTGATGGGTTCAGAGGGTTGCATATGAGTGTAACCAGCAAAGACAGCATCTTTATTAGCTTCTGCAACATCAATGATTGCTTGGCGCATGCGGTTATATACATGACAAATGTCAAAATAAGCTTGACGAACAGCCAAACGCGCACAAGTAGCGTAAAGGTCATTGCGAGAACGGGCGGTGTGTTGTTGTCCGCCGATTTCAATACCAACGTTTTCAATTAAATGGGCTTCAAGATTGAAATAAAAATCTTCACGACCAGGGTCTACAGCAAATGTGGGGGCATCACCCATGGCTGCCATTTCGGCATTGCACTTCAAGATAGCCTGAGCAACTTCTTTTTGAACGATCCCTTGCTTAGCAAGCATTAAAACGTGGGCTTTGTTGCAATCTAAAAAAGCTTGGAAACGATATTTGATATCGTTGCGAATACCAGGTTCAATCAAATACTTTACAACCAACGGATCCGGTGCCGTTTTGATCTTACCGCGGTGAATCTTTTCAGCCATGAAATTTCTCCTAAAGAACTTCTAAATGAAAAGGCTCAAAATTGCCTCTTCGTTGGGAGAATTATTCAAGAATATGGAAAGACCTGCGGAGAATATAAATGATTTTGATATTGAGTCTCTCAGTTCGTTAATACTGGAACTTAATCAAACCGGAAACAATTTTCTGTCCATGGAATCATTTTGATAATTCGTGGAACAGCTTTATCTTTCAGAGCTTTCCTACAAATTGCTTTTAATTCATCGGCGAAGATTCGAGGCGTTTCTTTTTTCCACACAATGTAGACCTTACGTTTTGTGCAAGGAGCCGGGGCTGGAATGAGACAAACCTTGTCCAAAAGATCTTTAGCTAGAAGTGCCGTAATAGGTTGAGTTAAACACCATCCCATCCCAGCAGCAACTAAAGCAAAAACTACCTGATTGTCATCAACTGAAAAACGTTTTGGAAGATTTAAATTGGCGTGACGTAAGATTCTTTCACCTTGTTCGCCAGAACCTGTGTTACTGCTATATCTCACCATAGGCAGACCGCAGAAGTTTAAATTTTCCCATGTCCAATTCGCACGAGCAGAAGCGATTTCCTTTGGCATCATGACAATATGGGGTTCTGTGTATATAAGTTCTCTTTCTAGATTTTCTGCATCAAAGAGTTGACCGGTTGCAATAATGCAGTCAACCCGATCTTTCAATAATTCTTGATATAGATGATCCGATGTGCCACTGCGCAACTCTACATAACGTCCTTGATCGACAAGCCCAGAAATAATCTCAGGCCCAACACATCGTCCGATTGATTCAATTACCCCAACACTGACAGATGTTTGAATAAAATTTTTTGCATGGATTGCGTCAAGAGTTGTGGCAAATTCTCCGATTTGATGAAGAATTTGATCTCGTAGAACTAACGCCTCTTGTGTTGGACATAAAGGTCGAACCGATCGGTCAAAAAGATCGAACTGGAGCTGTTTTTCTAGGTTTGCGATGCATTGACTGACAGCCGACTGAGTAATACCAAGTTGCTTTGCAGCCTCAGTGAAACTTCTATAGACACACACAGCATAGAAAATTTTGGCACTTTGGTTAAAGAAGATTGAATTTAATGTTGAATTTTGAGACTTGTTTTGCATAAAGATTTCCTTTAACCATGATGCACTGACCGACACTAGAACTATGTCGGTCAGTGAGAAAAAACACTAAAGTTCAAAAGAATTTAACCGTTAAAAATTCTATCTTGAACGGCCTTTTCAAGTGTTTCTTTAGCGTTACACAAATGAGCACGTCGTTGACTATTTTCTTGTTGGTCTTGCTCTAAATGTTGTTGACGTCGAGCTAATTGACGTAAGACTTCTTTCTCAGCAGTACCGCCCTTAACGGTTTTAGATTGTGCGTTAAGAACAGGATCCAGAGCTCTTTGAATGTCGTCATCCGTCATACACGTTTTCTTACCAAAAAGTTGATAGAAAATGTCATTTACAACGTCAGTTCCAATCTCATTTGCTTTTTTATCGTGAGTAATCATGTAGTCAACAACGAGTGCGACGATTTCATGGGCAGCTCTAAAGGAGATGTGATCATGGCGAACTAAATAATTGGCTAATTCTGTTACCGTACAGAAGTTGCCTCTAGCTGTTTTGACCATCTTATCTTTATGCAAAGTGATCCCTTCAACCGTCTTAGTAAGAAGCTCTAGACAGGCTTTCGTTTCAACCAGGGCAGTCCACAAGAAATAAGTCCCTTCGCCGTTAACGTCTTGGTTGTGCGTATATGGGGTATTCTTCATAGCATTAATGCAAGAAATGAAGAAACCTTCAATATGAGCACATTTCCCTTTGACGTGTTCCAGCGTCCATGGATTTTTCTTTTGGGGCATGATGGAAGAACAGACGGCTTCCGAGTCTGCAACTTCTACATAACCATAATCGGGTGTTGCCCAAATATAGAGGTCAAAGCAGAAGCGACTAAATGTATTGCAAGCTAAGGATAGTGCGGCAAGCAATTCGCTTGCATAATCACGACTGGCAACACAATCAATCGAGTTATCAAGGGGTTCATCAAAACCGAGTAATTGCGCAGTCATATCCCGATCAATATCAAATGTCGTTGAACCCATTGAGCCACCGCCTAAAGGGCAAAGATTCAATGATTGGTAAACCGCACTGATACGTCGATAGTCTCGTTCCAATGCAGATAGAATTGCGGAACAATAATGAGCGAAGGTGATCGGTTCTGAGGGTTGCAAGTGAGTGTACCCAGACATCACGGCATCTGTATTATTTTTAGCGACTTGAAGTACCGCTTCTCTCATCTTGTTGAACAGATCACAAATATCTAAATAAAAGTCTCGAGTGTATAAGCGAGTAACGGTTGCCAAAAGGTCGTTACGAGAGCGGGCCGTGTGTTGTTGACCACCAATATCCAAACCTGTACGTTCAATTAAATAGTGTTCAAGATTGAAGTATGTGTCTTCTTTGCTCGGATCAATTGGGAAAGTGGGCTGCTTGCCCATTTTTGCCATCTCATCGGTTACTTTTAAAATGGAATTGGCAACATCATCAGCAATGATGCCTTGTTTAGCAAGCATTAAAACATGGGCTTTGTTGATGTCTAAGTAGCATTGATAGGCATGATCAATATCTGCGTTAATACCAGGCTGAATAATCCAACGAACAACCTCTTCTGAAGGAGGTTCTTTGATTTTTCCGCGACGGTTTTCAATATTAAGCATGATGTCCTCCTAAAATACGAGTTCTAATATCGAAGATATTAGATTTAATTCTAAAAACATTATGTGATTGAAAAGTCAATATCTCCTATCGGTATAACTATTTCTTTTGTTACATGATTAATTCGTTTAATAGAGTGCCCTCCTTTTTCGTTTTTTCGTAGATTTGTACATTCAATCTTCTGTGCTTAATTTGTGGAGGAGGCACGCAATGTTGGTTGGAGTTTTGTATGGTCTAAGTGCTTGTGCACTTTGGGGCATAGTCTATTTAATGCCACTTTTCTTGCCACAATATGACTCATTGTATTTAGCTATTGGCAGAGCTTTCGTAATGGGAGCCGTATCCGTTGGGATTGTGATAGGTTTATTTTCACAGTTTCGGGTACTGTCTCAAAAAGATTGGCGATTCGCTACAAAATTGACGTTGATAGGTAATCTTATTCAACCTTGGTTTGTTATGTTGTCGGTCTCCTTTGCCGGGGTAGCTGTTGCGGGGATATGTTTTGGCGCTGTCCCTGTGTTAGTAGCATTAATTTCGAATGAACGAGATAGACGTATGGGAAAGCCTTACGTATCTCTGAAAAAACTTTCATGGCCATTACTTTGCATCGTGATTGGTTTTATTGCTATTAATGCAACGGAATTAGAAGTATTTCTTAGACAAGGCGAAACTTCTTCTGGTTCATTTTTCTTCGGATTAGCATGTGGCTTAATTTCAACAGCCATGTGGACATGGTATCCGATTCGAAATGCTGATTGGTTGTTGGCTCACCCTAAAGTTAGCCCTGCGGTGTGGACCTGCGCTCAATCTGTCGTATTGTTGCCAGTGTCGACTCTTTTATATATTGCAGTGTGGTATTTCGACGACTCAATGCCGTCTTTATTGGGTGTTACTCCGTGGAGATACGTGTTCTTCATGCTTTTAGCTGGGGTATGCTGTGCTTGGTTAGCCGCAACTCTTTGGAATGCGTGCAGCGCAAAATTGCCAACAGCTTTAGTTGGACAATTATTAGTGTTTGAAACCATTTTCTCTGTTGTTTATGGTCAAATCTGGCGAATGGAATGGCCAACTTTAACGCTCTGTTGGGGGTTTGCTCTTTTATTAATTGGAATATCTGTTTCATTGAGATTCTTTAATCAGTTAAAGTGCGATTCAAATTAATTACGGAGTTGGTCTAAAAAAGTCCCGATATGTGAAAACA
>DYCH01000064.1:0-16623 GCA_019418235.1 Sutterella sp. | reverse complement strand
TGAAAACATATCGGGACAAATCACAGTAAAAGGATCGATGTTGAAAATCGATGTAAGCAATTAGCTTACGAGCTGATTATGAATCAGGATCCCTTTGACAGGGAAATAGTATTGATTTTTAATGAGTTTGTTCATTAAAAAAATTTATATTGTTCAATGTGATAGGCAGTATTCAGACATTTTTAATGCCCTTCTACATAGATGGACTTAGCCATTACAGAATTAACTTTTGATATCTCTGGAATAACGGTATTGCGTAGAGCATTTTTAATCATCGTGGCCATTTCTAATGCTAAAGATTCAAAAGCTGGATTTGTGTAGAGTAAGAATGCACTTCGTTGACTGTACAAATTGCTGAGTTGATGAATATTTACTTGTCCTAGAAAGTCTTTTGCTAACCATAGACCCAGTACTGGCATAACAGTCCAACCTGCATTTTGAGCAATTAAGCTCAGAACCATCAAATCAGTGCAAGCTTCAATACGACGTGTGTAGTGAAGTTTAAAGTGTCTAAAAATTCTTTCTGCTTGAACTGCATCAAGACTATTATCATTAAAGCGAATCACGGGTAAGCGATTGGCTAGTTCAGTCATATCACTCAGAGTGTGATAAGGGCCTGGGTAATTTTTGGGAGTGACAACAAGATAATTTTCAGAGTGAAGTGGAATGCAATTAACCTCCTTCACTGAGTGCATCGGATCCGTAGCAATAGCAATGTCCACTTTTCTAGCTAACAGCATTTTGCAAACGCTAGGAGTTTGACCACTGTAAACAGAAAGATAGTTAACTTTAGGCAACAGATCTTTTATAAAGTGAGGGACACAACACCCGCTGATTGAGTCGGAACATGCAAGTTTTAAATCAAGTTTTGCTCCTTTCGTAGCTTCAATAACTTCAGCCGTTAATCCTGCCATTGAGTCAAAAATACTTTTAGCTCTATTCATTAAAACACGTCCGGCAGGTGTCAAGGTTAAAGGACGTGTAGTTCTATCAAAAAGCTCTACCCCTAGTGTTTGTTCTAGTTTCTGCACGGAAGATGAAACAGCTGGTTGTGTCAACTGTAGAAGCTTAGCTGCAGTGGACATATTGCGAGCTTGACATACTGTTAAAAAAACTCGCAGCGATGGTAGGTCAAGGTCGTCTTTCTGCATAATTAGTTCAAAGGTATTGATGAGAAAACTATTAATTTATCCTAAAGTATTTTTTTTAAATAATTCCCCGAATACAGCATACTTATGTATAGAAAAAGTAGTTCTTATGTTATTCGTAGAGAGAAAAAGAATGTAGTACACTCATAAAATTTAGCCGTTAATCATGAAGGTGCGGTAGTGAAAGCGTTTCCTGATATGAATGCTTTGGCCATGTACGTGGCATTAGTGCAAACGAAAAGTTTTAAAGACGCCGCAAAAGAGTGTGGCGTGACGCCCTCGTCTGTATCTCAAGCGGTTCGAGCGTTAGAAGAGCAGTATCAGGTAGAACTTATTGACCGTTCCGTGCGACCTATTGGGGTGACGCTACAGGGGCGAAACTTCTATAAGTCCGTTTTAACGATCGTCGAAAATGCCAAAGCGCTTAAGCAGTCGGTGCTTGTTGGAAGCGATTTTTACCCAAGTTTAAGATTAGGCGTTTCAGAATCCGTAAGTGCCACTATCATCCCGTGGCTTTTGCCACTGCTGCGCAAAAAAGTACAAAACATCACTGTGACGACCGCGATGACGCATCGTCTCTCTGAAGGTTTTCTGCAGGACAATTTTGATATTTTTATCGGGCCAGTGTCCTTTCCCGATGTCGATAACATTTATCGTCGCCAAGTGCTCTCTGAAAAGTTTCTTTTGATTGCACCTCAGCAACACGGTGACTTACCAAAAGAAAAGCGCGAACTGACCACTTTTGCCAATACCTTACCGTATCTCACCTACAACCCAAGTTCTTGGGACAGCCAATTGACCGCACGATTTCTGAGAACGTTGAGTCTTGAAGCCTCTCGAGCACTTCAAGCGGAATCTTCTTCTACGTTGTTGGGGCTTATTGCTCAAGGTCAAGGCTGGACGTTGATGCCGGCAACGAATCTCTTTATGGGGTTATCTTTTGCCGACAGTGTCGCCATTCGTTCTTTAGCGGATGTGAATCTCGTTCGCCAACAATATGTCTTAACGCAATCCGAAGGTTTCCGACCGTTGGTTGATCAGATTGCTCATGATTACGCAGAAATTATGCAGACGCAAATCTTGCCTCAACTTAAGCGTATTCATTCAACGTTGCCTCAAAGCATCACTTTGATTAAGTAACTCTTAATTTGTGCGTTAGTTTCTCTAATATTTTTCGCAATCAATAAAGCCCGCCTTCACAATGGTGTGAGTTAAACAAATTTCGCAAGGAGCGAACATGTCTACTCGCATCGAAAGAGATTGTCTCGGGGAAATGGAGATTTCCAACGATTGCTACTACGGTATTCAAACCCATCGAATGCTGAAAGTCTCGGGCGCAGCCCATATGCCCATTGTGTTTTACCCGGAAATTTTCCGAGCACTGGCACAAATCAAAAAAGCTTGCGCTCAAGCCAATGCTGAAGTCGGCGCCATGAAGCCTGAAATCGCCCAAGCCATTGCCAAGGCTTGTGATATGACGATGGATGGGCGCTTTGACGATCAGTTCCCGTTAGATATGTGGCAAGGCGGTGGCTACACGTGCCTTAACATGAACATGAATGAAGTCTTGGGCAACATGGCCAATGAATTGATGACTGGCAATAAAGGTCAAGAAACCGTTCACCCCAATACGCATGTCAATATGGGGCAATCCACGAACGACACGATTCCGTCAGCAACGCACTTGGCGTGCTTACCGATGATTGACAGCATCATTGCCGGTGTCGAAGCTCTCCAAAAAGCGTTTGAAGTCAAGGCAAATGAGTTTGCAGATGTGGTTAAAGTCGGTCGCACTTGCTGGCAAGATGCTCTTCCCTTAACGCTTGGTCAAGAATTCGGTGGCTACGCCAGTTTAATGCGTCGCACTGCTCAAAAGTTTAAGCGTATCCGTCCGGAATGCCTGGAACTTGTCATGGGTGGCACCGCTGTTGGTACGGGCTTGTCTGCCGCTCCCGGTATGAAGGAAGCCTTTTATCGTCATATCTCTGAAAACTTGGGCGAAAATGTTCGCCCGATGGACAATCTCTTTGACGGTTTCCAAAACAGTGACTTAATGGTCAACCTCTCTGGACTTGTGAAAGAACTCGCTTGCAGCTTGAGCAAAATCAGTAAAGACCTTCGCCTGATGAGCAGTGGCCCTCGTGCCGGTTGGATGGAAATCGAGCTGCCGTCCTTGTCGCCCGGAAGCTCCATCATGCCGGGGAAAATCAATCCGACCGTTCCTGAAATGGTGATTCAAATTGCGCATCAAGTGGTGGGCAATGATGTGGCGATCTCCATGGCTTACGATGAAGGGGAGTTGGACCTTAACGTTTGGGATGCAACGTTTTATAAGTGCCTGTTTGAGAGCATGCGTTTAGTGTCTGAAGAACTCGTGATTTTGCGTCGTGATTGCGTTGAGGGCATTAAGGCAAAACGAGAACGTTGCCAAGAAGAAGCCGAAGGCTCGATTGCTTTATCGACAGTGGTTGCCGCTTCTTTGGGTTACCCGGAAGGTGTACGCGTGGCTCACTATGCTGAAAAGCATGGCGTGACAGTGAAAGAAGCCGTTTTGTCCATGAATTTGATGACCAAAGAGGAAGCTCAAATTTTGCTTGATCCCATCATTATGACTGATCCCGCAAAAATGGCGCCTGCGATTGCTCAATTTAAGAAATTGAAAAATAAGATTTAGTTTTTAAAAACTAAGCAGGAATGAAAAAAGGCACTCCAAATCGGGGTGCCTCTTTTCGCAATAAACGTTCGGAAAACCGACTGTTTATTAGGCCTTCTTGGCCATGTTGGCGTACTTGGCGCGGAACTTTTCAACGCGGCCAGCTTCAACGATACGCGTTTGAGCGCCCGTGTAGAACGGGTGGCTGTCAGAAGACGTATCCAACTTGATCAACGGATAGGTCACGCCATCAATTTCAACGGTTTCTTTCGTTTGAGCCGTAGACTTGATGATGAAGGTCTTGTTGATGGACAAGTCGCAGAAAGCAACTTCACGATATTCCGGGTGAATACCTTGTTTCATTGTTAAATTTCCTAATAAAAAGTCAGGCGTCTGGAGTGGCCTTGCGCACCTGCCTTTATCTGTAAAGGTCTTACAGCGGGCATGCCAAACTGCGTTTCCGACAGAAGGACGAAATTATCCGATATTTTTCAATAAATTGCAAGGCGCTGAAAGAGTCTTCCAGCGCCTTGTGAGATGTGCGTTTTTGAGGCTAAGCCTCAAAGTTGAGCGAATTAACCGCCGCGACGCATCAAATCAAAGAAGTCTTGATTGGTCTTGGTGTTCTTCAAGCGTTCGAGCAAGAATTCCATGGCTTCGACTTCGTCCATGTCGCTCAAGAGCTTTCTCAAGATCCAAACCTTTTGCATTACGTCGGGCTTCAAGAGCAATTCTTCGCGACGGGTGCCGGAGCGCAAAACGTTGATGGCCGGGTAGATACGCTTTTCAGCCAAGCGACGTTCGAGGTGAACTTCCATGTTACCCGTGCCCTTGAATTCTTCGTAGATCACATCGTCCATGCGGCTACCGGTATCGACCAAAGCCGTAGCGATAATCGTCAAAGAACCGCCTTCTTCTAAGTTACGAGCGGCACCGAAGACGCGCTTAGGACGGTGAAGGGCGTTAGCGTCCACACCACCGGAGAGCACACGACCGGAGGTCGGCATCACGTTATTGTAGGCACGAGCCAAACGGGTGATGGAGTCCAATAAGATGATGACGTCTTTCTTGCTTTCAGCCAAGCGCTTGGCCTTTTCAATCACCATTTCCGTGACTTGAACGTGGCGGGAGGCCGGTTCGTCAAAGGTCGAAGCAACGACTTCACCTTGAACGGTGCGTTGCATATCGGTCACTTCTTCCGGACGTTCGTCAATCAAGAGAACGAAAAGCACGCAGTCAGGATGGTTAGCCGTGATGGCGTGAGCAATGTGTTGCATCAAAACGGTCTTACCGCTCTTGGGAGAAGCAACGATCAAAGCACGTTGACCCTTACCGATCGGAGCGATCATGTCGATCACGCGACCCGTGAGATTTTCATCACCGCGGATATCGCGCTCTAACACCAAGTGTTCATCCGGGAACAAGGGCGTTAAATTTTCAAACAAGATGCGATGCTTGAGGTTTTCTGGCGGCAAGCCGTTAACCTTTTCGACTTTCACCAATGCGAAATAGCGTTCGCCTTCCTTCGGCGTACGAACTTCCCCTTCAATGGAGTCACCCGTGTGGAGATTGAAACGACGGATTTGAGACGGGGAGATGTAGATGTCGTCGGTGCTGGCAAGATAGGACGTTTCAGGGCTACGTAAGAAACCGAAACCGTCGGGCAACACTTCAAGTGTGCCATCACCGAAAATTTGTTCACCCTCTTTGGCACGCTTTTTCAAAATGGCAAACATTAATTCTTGCTTGCGCATACGGTTGGCGTTTTCGATGCCAAGTTCAAGAGCCCAGTCAAGGAGCTTGGAGACGTGCAGGGATTTGAGTTCAGAAAGATGCATAACGAAATAGTACGTAAGTACTTATAACTAAAAGCAAATTGAAAAGTCGAGCAAGGGTATGAAACCGAAGCTGCGTTACTGATCGTGATTGAAAAAAGGATTATTTGCGATAAGAAAATAAATGGGGCCGATGACCGACCCCATGCATCGCGAGATGTATTTTAGATGAATTGTTTCAAAAAGTCTTCTAATTGAGAATAACCCATGCCGCCGGTTTGTTGGTGAACCAACTCACCGTCCTTGTAGACGGCCAACGTCGGGATGGAACGGATGCCTAATTTGGCAGCGTATTCTTGAGCTTCATCGACGTTATATTTAGCAATGCGCAATTGACCGGCAAATGCGTCAGCGGCCTTTTCCAGGCTCGGAGCCAAAGCACGGCAAGGACCGCACCACGGTGCCCAGAAGTCAACCACCACAACGCCTTGAGCCACTTCGGCTGCATAGTTGCTGTCGTCAAGATGAATAATGTTACTCATAGTCATATACCCCTATCAAAGGTGTTCAAAAATTCGATAGTCAAACTTTAAACGATTTTGGTCGAATTTGTATGTATAAAAGTTTCCAGTTATGGCATTGATTGTTTAAACCTAAGGCGCCATTACGAGTCGGTACGGATTTTTGAGCAGATGAGAATTGAACTTTTGCGGGAATGTTTGGTAAACTTCGCCTCGGCGGGTCCCCTCGCATGTATTCGTCGTTAACCTGGTCAGGTCGGGAACGAAGCAGCCATAGCGAACTGAATGCAGTGCCGAGGATAAGGCTCGCCATCTTCATTTTTTAAGAAAACCTTTACTAATGAAAGTGTTAGCTTAAAAAGAAGTTGGTCTGAGATCAACTTGTCGGAGACAGTTCGTGACCATCCTGTCTATAAATAAAACTACGGGAGAATGAAGGATTCTTCTATTGTGGGAGCATCCTTATTTTTTTGTCCGCTCTGTCGCCTCTATTAAATTGTTTTGAGGTGCGGTCTTTGTCAAACCCCATTTATTGTTGTGCGGAAAATCTTTCGTACAAAGAAAAACTCAGTTTAAGTTTCGCTGAGTTTCAACTTCTTCTTCAATCGGTTCCTACCGTTACGTTTACGCTCTTTGTTGTTGCCGTCTTTTCCATGAACTTGATGGCTAACAAAAGCATTAACGTTCCCTTTGATTGGCTGGCGCTTGATTGCGGAATGATTGTTTCGTGGTTTGTGTTTCTTGTTTTGGATGTCTTAACGAAACACTTCGGTCCCAAGGCAGCGACGCAACTATCCATCTTTGCAACGCTTTTGAATTTGGCGCTTTGCGGTGTTTTCTTTCTGGTGAGCATCATTCCCGGTACTTGGGGAGAAGCTTACATCGAAGGCGGTGAGGCCTTAATTAATACGGCATTAAACAACACCTTTGGTGGAACGTGGTATGTGATTTTCGGCAGTGCTACGGCTTTCATGATCGCCTCTTTTACGAATAACTTTATAAATTATTTCGTGGGAAGAGCCTTCAAACGCAATCCCAATGGGCCGGTGGCGTATTTCTGTCGTTCTTTAACATCGACGGCTTTCTCGCAATTTGTGGACAACTTTGTTTTTGCCTTTTTGGTGAGTCGCGTCTTTTTCGATTGGTCGTTGGTGCAATGCTTTACCTGCGCGCTTTTGGGCATGGTGGTTGAACTTTTGTGTCAAGTGCTTTTTTCTTGGTTTGGCTATCGTGTGAGCGAGACGTGGCGTAAAAATAATGTCGGAACACCCTATTTGGGTCAGGTCGTTCCAGTTGCGAGGTAATTATTTATGAAAGTGATGGTAACGGGAAGCAGTTGCGGCATTGGTAGAGCCATTGCCGAAGAGTTTTTAAAGCACGACCATGAGGTGATCGGTTTGGATATTTTGCCTTCAAGCATTACTCACACTCACTACACGCATTTTGTGACCGATATATTCTCGGGCGACTTGCCAGAGATTGACGGAGTTGAAGTCTTGGTCAATAACGCAGGCGTTCAAAATAGCGGTCGAGACATTGATGTGAACCTTAAAGGCACGATTCGAGTCACTGAACGTTATGCGATTCAGAACAAAATTAAAAGCGTTGTCTTTATTGCTTCTGCAAGCGGTCAAACGGGAGCGGAGTTTCCGGAATACGCCGCCAGTAAAGGTGGGATGATCGCTTACATGAAAAATGTAGCACTTCGTGTGGCTCCTTTTGGCGCAACGTCAAATAGTCTTTCGCCCGGAGGCGTGTTAACCGACATGAATGCGCACATCATCGATGACCCCGAGCTTTGGGCCCAAGTGATGAATGAGACGCTTTTACCCAAGTGGGCTACGGTTGAAGAAATCGCGAAATGGACGTACTTTGTGGCGGTGGTGAATCAATCAATGACGGCGCAGGATATTTTGATTGATAACGGGGAAGCTGCAAAATCAAATTTTATTTGGTAGATAGAAAAGAATTGCAATAACTGATTGATTGCAAGAAAGAAAAAATGTTGTAAGATGAGAACTGAAGGAGTTTCACGCTCCTGCCGGGTTTCCCCGGCAGGATGTTCACGCTAGCAAACTAGCAATAGTACAAGGCCAATCAGAAGTCTCCGATGGCGATGAATCCATGCTAGAATGCGAGGCAGAAAGTTATGGCTAGACATAACAATCTCCTTTAAGACGGCTTGTTATCCTGTGCAAGAGGATTTCGAGCCGTTTTGCTATTAACCGTAGCCCCCGGGATTGAAGACAACGGACTGGGGCGCAACGCCCAATTTTTTTGCTTCAAATAAAGTTTCCTTTTCGAAGCGACAAATCTGAAATTCTACCCAAAGCAGTACCTTAAAATCATCTCAAAACTTTAATGTTGTGCGATTGCAGGATAGTGAAAGTATCAGGTTTAATATTGAGTCAATTTTGGTATTTGATAAAAAAGGGCGAGTTCAAAAGAGCTCGCCCAAACTGAGTATGAGTCAGGAGATTATGCAAAAACCATTAATAGTTGTGGTACAAAAATAAACAAGATCAACATTGCAACATAAGCCGCAAGGTAAGGAAGTGTTTCTTTAACCACAAGCTCAAATTTAACTTGAGCAATGTTTGAAGCAATGAAAAGGTTTAGCCCAACTGGAGGAGTAAATTGTCCAACAGCCAAAGCAATAATCGTAAAGACCCCAAAGTAGACAGGATCGATACCTAAGGCATTAACAACTCCCATCATTGTCGGAACGAACAATACCAATGCTGCAACATTATCCAAAAACGTTCCCAAAACCAACAACATAAGCAACACCATGATCATGACCATTTCTTTGCTACTCGTATAGCCAATGATCATTTCTGCCAATGTTTGCGGAAGACGTTCAGCCGTAATAATGAAACCAAAGAAATTTGCCGTTCCCATAAGGAACATGATCAATGCGGCATTTTCCCCGGTGCTTTTGAGGATTTCAAACAGTTTCTTAAGCGTTAACGTACGATAAACAAAGAAACCGATGATTAAACCGTACAAGCAAGCGACAGCGGCTGACTCCGTTGCTGTGAAAACACCCGCGTAGATACCACCCAAAATAATGAATGGCATAAAGAGAGCCAAAATACTGTCTTTAACGATCTTTCCACGCATTTCTGGAGGAATCGGTGGTTCTGCAGCCAAACCTAATTGCTTGGCACGCCAATAGTTAATAGCGGCAAGCATCATGGCAATCATGATACCCGGGACAATCCCACACAAAAAAAGTGCACCAATGGAAGCGCCAGACGAGACGCCATAAACAACCATGGTTAAACTCGGCGGGATAATCAAACCCAATGCACCGGAGGCGGCGACAACTGCTGCGGAGAAGGCTTTTTTGTAGCCACGTTCAGTCATCGATGGAATCATAATCGAACCGATGGCAGCCGTTGTTGCAGGAGCAGAACCGGAGATGGCACCGAAAAATGCCGAAGCGCCGGTACTAACCTGTGAGAGACCGCCGGGATAGCGGCCAACCATTAAAGAGGCCAACCCAACCAATTTATCGGAAATCTTGGCCTCTGCCATGATATTGCCGGCTAACAGGAAGAGGGGAATTGCCATATAGGGGAAAGA
The DNA here is from genome assembly GCA_019418235.1 of Sutterella sp. Taxonomy (GTDB): domain Bacteria; phylum Pseudomonadota; class Gammaproteobacteria; order Burkholderiales; family Burkholderiaceae_F; genus Aphodousia. Next base: position 6,938 of record DYCH01000064.1, on the reverse strand, counting down.
ATTCACACCGTTGAAAATCTTTTGAGGCAAAAGAAGCAACGGCATATGACTTCCGAGTAAAACAGAAATAACCGACGCCAACCCCAATGCCGCCACAATCGGCACACCGACAATCAACATGAAGAAAAAGGCAATAAACAAAATCGTAACCATAAAATTGCCTCCTATTCTTGATGTTTTTTACCGAAGAAATTTTTCACTTCGTTATACAACTGCTCTGCAACATAGAGCATTGAAATAACGGCTGATACCGGCAAACTTCCCATGATGTAACCCACAGGAATGCCTGTGGATGGTGACCGTTGGAACATTGATCTTTGTGTTAAAGACCAACCTTCGTCAGCTAAAAGGTAGAAGAACACCAGCAATGCAACGTATGCAAAGCATCTCACAAAGAAAGCCAGCGCAGGAGGACAACGGTCTACAACAAAAGTCACAGCAATATGTGTTTTTTTGTACACAGCAACCGTGCTACCAAACATCACGACATAAACCATGGCATAAATTGCCAATTCCTGACTTTCCGGGAAGGGTTGAGACAAGATATAGCGATAGATAACTTGCAAAATGACCAAAATGGTCATGAATGCAAGGGTCAACGCTGTAAAGCCCATCACAATGTCATTTAAGATTTTGAGAGGTTTCATAGAAATTCCTCTTCTTTCAAAGACTAAAAAGATTCAGTCTTTACGATCTTTTGTACAACAGATCTACAAAAGTAAAAGAGGGAGTGAAGTCATTATTTAAAAATTAAAGACCCAAACTCCCTCCACATTATTTTTAATTAAAAGAACTATTTCTTAGCCACGGCTTGTTGAACTTCTTCAATAAGTTTGGCGTCAAGCGTCTTCTTATACTTTTCGATAACAGGTTTGACTGCTTCGCGGAAAGGCGCTTTATCAACATCGGTAATCTTCATACCGTGTTTAGCCACGTCTTGCCATTGTTCTTTTTCAAGCTCTTCGACCATCTTCGTGTGAATCGGTCCCATTTCTTTACCAGCTTGCAAAATTGCTTGTTGGTATTTCTTTGGCATTTTTTCTAACAATGCCTTATTCATCAAAATGGGCGACGACATGTGAATGTGGCCCGTACGAGTGACGTACTTTTGAACTTCATAGTACTTTTGCGTCACGATGTGAGCAGGCGGATTTTCTTGTCCGTCAACGGTCTTAAGTTGCAAGGCAGAATAAAGTTCGCCGAATGCAACCACCGTCGGATTCGTGCCGAGGGCTTTGAACGTATCCACAAAAATTTCGCCTTCAGGAACACGTATGTTCATGCCCTTCATGTCTTTAGGAGACTTAATTTCTCGAACGTTATTCGAGACGTGACGCATACCGTTTTCCCACCAACCGATGACGACTGCACCGTGGGGTTCAACCAATTTGGCAAATTTTTCACCAACAGGGCCGTCAAACACTTTGCGATAGTCGCTGTTGTCATTGAAGATGAAGGGAAGATTGCCGATACCGAATTCAGGAATCCAGTTTGAAAGAATCGTGTCGGACGTTTGGCACATATCGTGAGTGCCAATCATGACGCCTTCTGTGATTTCAAGTTGTTTACCCAATTGGTCAGAGGGAAACACTTCAATTTTCACGTCACCGTTAGTGAGTTCAGACACGCGATCGGCAAATTGCGTAGCAATTGTTTGATAGTGGTGATTCGGTGCGCCCGTATGGCCAAATTTAAGGTTATAGGTTGCCGCTTGTGCAAAACCTGCACAGGTCAATGCAACTAACGCAACCGTCATTTTTACATTAAAGCGTTTCATACAATTCTCCTCCAGTGAGGTAATACATTTTGAAAGAGGTGCTGCTTATAAGGGCTTTAACATCAAATCAGCATGAACTCGAATAAGCAATCCTCCTTCCACATCAATCAAATTTCAGTCACGATTGATTCAAAGATCAAACAGCGCTTCAAGTTGAATTTGGTTTTTTGCCAATTCTGGCTTTTCAGATAAAACAATCATCAGTTTTAAGCGAGCTTTGGCTGCAGTGAGCTCTCCACCCATAACGGCACCCACTCGACGGCTATCCGTGACCGACCCTGGGTAGCCATAAACATCCAAAACTCGTCCCGCCAACGTCCGACTGGTAATGACAACAGCCACTCCCTTTTTTACAGCATCTTCGATGCCGGGAATCATTGCCGGTGGAATGTTTCCACGACCAAAACCTTCAATCACAATGCCTTGACAACCGTTTGCGACTGCAAAGTCAATGTACGAGCGATCGGATCCAGTCATGCACTTGATAATGTCTACACGGGCCGTGAGCTGTTTGGGGGCAAATCGTTTTTCCCCCTCAACTTTGTGACGAATGATGACTCGGTCGCAATCAACATAACCCACAGGTCCCCACCATGGAGCGGCGAATGTGGCGGGGTTGGCAGAGTGAGTTTTCATGACATCGGTTGGAGAGTAGAGAGTGTCATTTAGACAAATCAATGCGCCAATCCCAATGGCTTCATCGCTTGCGGCTGCTTTGACGGAATTAAAAATATTGATTGGGCCGTCGGCGCTGATGTCGCTGGCTCCACGCATTGCCGCTGTTAGAACAATCGGTTTGGGATTTGTATGAAGTAAATTCAGGAAATAACCGGTTTCTTCAACGGTATCAGTGCCATGCGTAATAACGACACCATCAATATCATCGTGAGAAAGAAGCTCTTCTACCTTTTGGTGGAGATCCCACATATTTTGAGGGGTCATTGTGGCAGAGGAGATGTTTGAGAATTGGAGAAAATCAAGCTGCGCAATCTTCTCGATGCCGGGGACAGCAAGTGCTAAATCCTCACCCGAACATGCTGGAACAAGTCCTTGGCATTGGGGGTCATATTTCATGGCGATCGTACCGCCAGTAGCGACAACAATAATCTTTTTTGACATCACTACCCACCTCTCAATAGTTAACGAAGAGCTATTAGGATTAGCTTGTCTTTATTTCATCGTACCGCTTTTTATTAACACTGCCTTATCTTTTTTAACATTTTTTGGGAAAATCCCAATATGAACTATTCACTTGTATGTAGCTGAAGTATTTAGTATTTGGTATTCCAAAAATAAAATAGGCACACAACCTGCGTTGCATGCCTATCTCAGTGCTATCAAAAAGACTAATTAAAGCTTATTGATTCGAGCAATGTAACCCGTAAACACGCCCCAGCCCATCGGCAAAGATTGTTTGTCTTGGATTTCAAAGTCGGGACGGTGGTGACCCGGGTGGTTGCAACCAAAGTAGAAGAAACCACACTTGCCACCATGAGCTTGAATGCGACGAATGAGCATCGTGCAGTCTTCGCTTCCCACCTTAGCGTTCATGTCCACAACGGAATTAACGCCAGGAGCGTGAGCAGCAGCGTCCTTTAAAAGTTCAACTGCTTCTTCATCACCCTTATAGGTCACAGCTTCGCCCATACGAGAGAGTTTGTAATCCACTTCATAGGCTTGAGCCATGCCCTTAACCGTTGTTTCAACATTTTTGGCCATGTACTCATTAATAGCCGTACTTTCACCGCGAACTTCCAGAACGACCAATGCGTGACCGGCAACAATATTGCGGGCCGTACCAGAAATGATTTTGCCGACTTGAACACGCGTGATGCCCTTGCTGTGGCCGGGGAGGCTACCTAACGTCATCACAGTGGCGCATGCACACATCAAGGCACTGTGGCCCTTTTCGGGGCTACCTGCAGCGCAAGGCGTACCAAAATATTCAAGGTCAAACTTCGTGGTAGCCAAATAGCCTTCATGAGAAACACCAACTTGACCGGGCTTGGCATCACAACCGATATGAGCACCAGCAAACCAATCCACGTCATCAACGATGCCGGAAGCGGCCATGGCAGCGGCGCCACGAACCCCTTCTTCGGCCGGCTGGAACAAAAGCTTAATCTTGCCGCACAATTGATCAGCGTGATCGGCAACCCACTTAGCTACACCTAAGCCAACGGCCGTGTGACCGTCGTGACCACAGGCGTGAGAAAGCCCTGGGTTTTTCGAGCGGAAACCTTCAACGTTGGGCAAGTGATTGGGATCGTCGGTTTCGGCAATCACCATGCAGTCAATGTCAAAGCGCAAGGCCGTCACGGGGCCGGGACGTTTGGTGTCCCAAACCCCCACACAACCCGTGTAGCCTTCACACTTTTCAAGGAAAGCGTCACTAACGCCATTGGCTTTAGCGCGTTCCATCGCTTTCTTCGCCCCTTCTTCATTGCGACCCATGACAGCGTCAGGGTTAATGACTTGCGTGCCAAGTAAAACTTCAAAGCCTAACTTTTCAAGGCGATCAGCTACAAAAGCCGTGGTTTCAAATTCGTACCAACCTTCTTCAGGATTTTGGTGAAGATGGCGACGATCGGCCACCATCTCGTCAACGTAGTTTTGAATTTCGTTTGTCATAACGTTTACCTAGTTAATTAAAGGTTGAAGATGAAGCCTAACAAGCAAAGGTTGATCAACATCGGGATCGCCATACGCTTGGAGATATCAAACGGGGACAAGTGCGTCATACCGGCAACCACAATCGTGGCACCTGCCAACGGGGAACACATGCGACCCAAGGCACCGGAGAGACTTGCGACCATACCGAGGCTGGCGATATCCAAACCAAATTCGTTGGCGTAAGGCGTGACGGACTGGTTAAAGGCGTGACCGGCAGCGTCACCGGAACCGGTTAAGACACCCATCACGAAGGGACCAAAGTTGGCAGCGTAGCGAGCAATGTCATTGGAGTGCTTGAGCGTTTCAATCAAAGCATCAATGACGCCAGCGGCTTGCAAGCCCCCTGCGAACGTACCGGCAGCGATGATGATACCCATGATGTTGCAGTAGCCCTTACCCATACCGTTAAAGAATTCCTTCGTCACAGTTTGCGGGTTAGCGCGAGTCACCAACAAAGCAAACATGGCACCGATCAACATGGCGCCCGGAATCGACATACGAATAACCGGTAAGCACGTTGCGCCCAAGAACAAAATGATCACAGGCAAGACTGGAGCAATCGCACGCAAAACGCTGGCTTTTTCCGGCAATTGCCAGTGTTCTTTTGCTTCGACGTCGAGTTCAACGACAGCGCCCGTACCGGGTTTCTTATAGTCGCGGAAGACAAAAATCATGGCCGTGACCAAGATGATGTTCAATGCACAGACCGTCAAAATGGACGGAGCAAATTGCACGATCAAGTCCATGACGTCCATGTCAGCCAAACGAGCAATAAAGACGTTGTGGCTTGAGCCCGGGGAAAGGGTAGAGGGTGTGATAGAGCCGATAATGGCGGCGCCCGCAATGGCGGGGTGGAAACCCGCACGAACCATCAACGGAATCATCGTGGGGCCGAGAGCGGCAGCGCAGCCCGCGGCACTCGGAATGGCAACGGCTACACAACTGGCAACCAACATACAGGCCGGAAGCAAGAAGATGCCGATTTTGCCCAAGGGTTTAACTAAAAGTGCCACGAGGTGAACGTCACAGCGGGTGATAGCAATAACAGCGGCAAAACCCATGGACGAACAAATTGACATAATCAAAGAGCCACGGGTCATGTTTTTGGCAAAGGCGTCAACGGCCGTCATCGGGTCGCCGGCAAACAAAGCCATCAATAAGCCGGAAGCCACGAGCACTAAGCGCGTTTCCCAGCGTTTCAAAAGAGCAAATACAGTTAAGATGACGCCAATACAGGCCATCCAAATAGTCCAAGTCATGTTCTATCTCCTTCAATGGCCTTGGGTGCGGAGGTGGCTCATGGAGCCGTAGAGTTGTTGCAGGCGTTCGTATTCTTCTTTATCGAAGAATTGGCAGTGACCTGCAGTGAATTCTTTAGCCACTTCAATGCCAAAGCGAACCGCTTCTTCAACATCGGTCGGATGCGTTGCACCGGTGGCGCAACCAGCAACACGCGTTACCGTTGTAATGGCCACACCAATGCAAGGAGCGGTCGTGGCAACAGACGGTTGAAGGATGGAATTTAAGTGGTAGATACCGTTACCGTAAGGCGTGATGTCTTGCGTGGTTAACGGCAACACGTAGGGGAAGTCGCCCGTCGTGGTTTCAACGATGGAGAGAAGGTCTTCGCTAGTGCGCAAAATCCAGCCGTCTTTAACGGTCGGCGTAATGGCGATACCACGATGGTTGACAATGCGATTGCCCTTCGTTGTATCGATGCAAATAACGGCATCCATAGCGGGGTCAATTTCGTATTGATTGCAAACGTCGCTTGTGATCGGTGAGTCCATAAAAGGTACGGGGTCGTGCGGACGGGTCGGAGCGTGGGGGCAGACTTGCGTGGTGACAATGACGTCACCTTCTAATTGATCGCCCTTTTGAGCCATCATGCCCAATTTCGTAGCAATGGCTAATGCCGATAAGGCACCATCACCGTCAGAGACAAAACCTACACGAGTGGGGCGTGCACCGATGCCACCTAAACGACCGACTACGCCAAGCGTGGGTGCCGTACCACCGACGGACTTGCCGTTTTTACCGGGGATGAATGCGTGGATGAAATCCGTTGTGCCTTTGGCACCTGTGACAGGCGTGACCTTACATTGGGTAACGCCATGATTTTGAAGCCATTCTTGAACGATTGGACCATTAACGGTTGCATCGTCTAGCAACTCGTAGAGGTCAATCACAGCTTTTAAGCTCATGTTACTCTCCTACCTTTTTCGAGTAAAAACAACATTGTAGGAGTGGTAAGAGAAGCCGCCTATGGGTTTAATCCCTTAGAACTTTAGTGTAATCGGTGGGTATAAGTGCTTCTAATATAAAGCATTAGATAAAAATTTCCTCAAACCCACCCTCGCAAAAACAAACTTGTCAGAACATGGTCGTTACTGTTACTTGTCACTGTACTTTCGTACCCTGTTCGGCTTGACTCTAAACAACTCCTCTCTAATCTATGGATCACTCCCGTTTGTCAAGGATTAAATTC
>DYCH01000063.1:17650-17882 GCA_019418235.1 Sutterella sp. | reverse complement strand
CAATTCTATTTGATAATTTGGTACAAATCTATTTGATAGTTTGGTACAAATTTAGTTTAGATATTGGTACAATTTATACAAAGCTTAAAGGTAATAACTAGGAGATCTCAATGATCATTCAGCGATGGGCCAATGAAGAGGTCATTCAAAAACTTAAAACGCATCGAGTAGTTTCTGTTGTGGGTTGTCGTCAATCTGGGAAAACAACCTTGTTATTAAATGCGCCCATTCC
>DYCH01000063.1:5000-17640 GCA_019418235.1 Sutterella sp. | reverse complement strand
GACTTTAATTCACTGGATTCGGACTCAACATACAAAGAAGCTAAGACTGATGCTGCTTTTTTCGTTAGGCGAAAAAAAACCACGGACGTCATGGTCATTGATGAAATTCAGAAAGTTCCTGAACTCATTGGTCAAATTAAATTTAATGTCGATAGAGACCCTGCGAAGGGACAATATATTATTTCCGGATCATCGGATTATCGAAAATTGCCTCAAGCCAATGAATCTCTCGCAGGACGCGCAGGATTTGTTCGTGTGCGAACATTTAGCGAAGCAGAACTTAGAGGGATTAAACCAGGTTTTCTAAACACTTTGTTTAAGAATATGTTGCCATTGTCGCTTGATTTTGAATGTGATAAACGTTCTGTGATAGAGATGGCTATTCGCGGTGGTTATCCGGAAGTAATTTCATTTGATAGTCCTGAAGATCGTAGCAGTTGGTTTACGGATTATGTTCAAAACCAAGTGCTTTACGACATTCGAGATCAATGGGGAGTAAGAAAGAAAAATACGGTTGAACAAGTATTGGAAAGTGCTGCCATTTACTCAAGTCGTGAACTGAGTAAAGCAAATCTTGCTTCCAAGTTCTCAGTTGCTTGGGATACTCTAAACACATATATGTCTGCAATTGAAGCAATGTATCTTATAGATACGGTATCGGGCTGGGCCAAAAAGGATTTTGACCGTCCTGGTATTGCTCCTAAAATCTTTATGACTGATAGCGGATTAATGGCGCATCTCTTACAAATAACCAGTGCAGAAGATATTTTATACAGTCCTGAAAAGTCACAAAATGAGGGCGGCAAACTTGTTGAAACTTGGGTCTATAACCAATTAATGTCAGAAATTAATTTGCACCCAACTTGGAAGATAAATTATTTTCGTTCCCGTCGACATGAGATTGATTTCATGGTGACAAATGAAAAAGGTCTTGTTGTTGGAATTGAAGTTAAAGCAGGGGAAAGCGTATCTTCAGACGACTTTAAGCACTTGCACTGGATGAAGGATCAGCTTGGTTCTGAAAAATTCATTGGGATTGTTTTGTATTCTGGAGATCGAATTAGATCAGGCGGTAACAGTTGTTACGCATTACCAATGTCTGCTCTCTGGTCCGACACAACCCGATGGGAATTTTTAAATCAACATTAATGATGGAGATTTGCAAGACGTGAATCATGATGACTTCCACAGTAACGACTGATGGATTGATGGTTTTGTCTAATGTGTCTTCAGCTGATCAAGTTCAACGTGACTTTAAAACTCGAAGAATCCAAAATTAGCTAAGAATTAGGGGTGACTCCCCTAATTTTCACATTTAAGTAGCGCAACATAATAACAGTTATGTTGAATTTTAAATATTATTATGAAGCGATCGCTACATTTTTGAATTTGAGTCATAGTATGGGGCTCGTTGCTGTTAGCCTCTCGATGAGTTTTTTGGGACTGACTTTCGCAATTATTGCGCAAAAACAGACAATCGCTATTTCTAAAAGTTAATAGTTTTGGAAATAAGACTCTTATTTTTCAATTCTTATTTCCAAAACTCGCGAGTTTTGGAAATAAGAGGTAAACTCTAAATCATTAATTTCCATTTGAGAGATCCCCTAATGACTAATCCGCGTTCCGGTTCACTGAGAAAAAATCTATCTGGAGAAATGACATATTATTCATTTCTTCCGACTCCGTTGCCGCCCAATCCAACGATTAATTTGGATTCACATACTCTTGTCATCCTTCGTAAAGCAACTGCAAATCTTGGACTATTGGACGGACTGACAGAGAGAATCCCCAACCAGTCTCTATTCCTTTCAATGTATATTCGAAAAGAAGCACTCCTGTCATCGCAAATTGAAGGGACGCAAGCAACGTTGGACGATATTTTGGATCCGATGATCGACAGTAACACAAATCAAGATGTCGCTGACGTGATTAATTACATTAAGGCGACTTACTACGCACTCGAGAGGTTGAAGGAGCTTCCTTTGTGTATGCGGTTACTACGAGAAATTCATAGAGTATTGTTATCAGGCGTCAGAGGTGATGAGAAACAACCAGGCGAATTCCGAATCAGTCAAAATTGGATTGGTCCTCAAGGTAGTAGTTTAAAAAATGCTAAATACGTTCCGCCCAATGTTGAGGACATGACGAAAGCGCTTGGCGATTTGGAAATATTTATGAATCAAGAGGACGATTTGGATCCCTTGGTTAAAGTTGCACTGATTCATTATCAATTCGAAACCATTCATCCATTTTTGGACGGAAATGGAAGAATTGGGCGTCTTTTGATCACGCTATTCTTACTTAATAAAAAAGTTCTGAAATCTCCGGCTTTGTATGTTTCTTACTTTCTGAAATTTAACAGAGTCGAGTACTACGACCGCATGATGGATGTTCGTCGCAATGGAACATACGAGCAATGGATTTCATTCTTTATTGAAGCGTTCGTTGAATCAACAGAGGATGCAATTAAAACAATTGATGAATTAACAATGCTAAGAGCCGACAGCCTAAAGAGAATAAATAGCGCAGGATTCTCGTCCCGTAGTTTAAAAACGAGGCTTGAATTACTAACATATTTGGAAGCTTCTCCCATTATTGAATTAAAGAAAACGGCAGATGCAATGAATGTCAGTTACAACACGTTGATGCGTGCCGTCAACGACTTGGTTGATATTGGACTTTTAGTTCAACAAGACAATAAACAACGTGGACGTACATACTCGTACGAAAATTATTTGAAGATATTGCGACGCGAAACTTTACCGCTTTGACAAGGTTTGCTTCTTATTTGTTTTTGAGGGGCGCATCGTAGTCAGTTTTGACTGGTTCCCCTACTCTGAACGGGATCGCCTGTTCTCTGACCGCTTGACGCAAGAAGATATTGACGGCAGTCGTCATGTCCATGCCCAATTCTGAAAAAAGCTTTTGTGCTTCTTTCTTAAGTTCGGGATCGATTTTGATGTTTGTACTTTGGCCTGCCATGATGATTTCCTAACTGTTACTGACAGTATAAACCAAAAATGCGCCTATTGTCAACATATCGGGCGCATAAATTTATAAAATTAAAATATTTTGAAAAAAGGGATTGGCTAAAAAAATACCAATCCCCTGTCTATGTGTTAGATGTAACGACAAATATGGTCGACAGCGATATCAGAAAAACCTAAAGCCTCAGCTTTCGTCTTTCGACCATTAGCCACTTCAAGAACCTCTTCTACTAACTTTGCTCCTGCTTGATCAATAGAAAGCGTTCCCTCAATGATGCCAGAAACATCCACGTCCATATTGTCTTTCATTCGTTGGGCGGTTTCTCGATTACCCGTCACCTTAAGTACCGGGGTTAAAGCATGACCAGTTGGAGTGCCGCGTCCCGTTGTAAAGACAACAACCGTAGCACCGCCTGCTACCATACTGGTAACTGAACTGATGTCATACCCCGGAGTATCCATAATGAGTGCGCCTTTCTTTGTGGGGCGAACACCTTCTGGTAATACTTCAACAACAGGGCGAGTACCCCCCTTAAGAATACAACCTAAGCTCTTTTCTTCAATCGTTGAAAGGCCTCCAGCTTTATTGCCCGGTGTCGGTTGACCTGCGCGGCAATCTTGTCCGGCAAGAGCTAAATGCTTTTCATATTCTTCACAAATTCGAATAATTTGATCATGTATTTCAGGCGTTGCTCCACGTCGAGCTAAAACGTGTTCGGCACCGATGAATTCAACCGTTTCACTCATCATTGTTGTGCCGCCTGCTTCACCAATGCGATCAGCCATGTTTCCAACCGCTGGATTAGAGGCAATACCACTGGTAGCATCACTACCGCCACACTCGATAGCAACAAACAAATCACTAAGTTCGCACGGAACACGTTTGTCCAGACTGGCTTCCTCAACCATTTCGCGAGCAGCGCGAACGGCTAATGCGGCCGTTACGATCGTTCCGCCTTCTTCTTGAATGCCAAAAGATACGATTGGCTTATCTGTGAGTTTTTGAAGTTTTTCTCTTAATTGACGGTGACCAACCGTTTCGCAACCGAGACCGATAATGACTACACCATAGACATTGGCATTAAGAGCAAAGCCTGTCAAAATTCGTTGGGTCATTTCGGTATTGGCTGCCACGTCAGAACATCCGACATTAATGATGACATTTTTAGTGCCTTGGACTTGGCTGGCAACAATGCGACAAGTTTCCGACGCACAAGCACAAGCTGGAAGAATTAAGACATGATTACGAACACCAACTTCACCATTGGATCGTTTGAAACCCATAAATTGCATGATATTTCTCCTAGGTCAAGAGATATTCGTCTTTGTATGCACGAGGTTGACTGGCAATATTGTCATGGTTAGCCAACATTCCTTCTTGAATATCTGACGTTGCCAAGCCAATAACCTCTCCATATTTAATAATAGGTTCGCCATTTTTGATGGGTTTGAGCGCAATTTTGTTGCAATAACAGACGTCTGAATGAGCCGTAATTGAGAACTTGCCCCCGTTGGGTGTCATAACCTCAACAATGTCGTTAGCTTTGACATCTAGCGTGCAAACTGCAATGTTGTCATTTAAATGAAGTTGAAGCGCTTTCATAGGGAATCCTTTGATTGATAACCATTAAATTATTTGCCAATGTTGATGACTTCGCTATTGGTAGAATCGAGCAAGAACTTTTGTATGCGATTGAATCGTTTGATTAATTGCATTTAAAAGAAATTCGTTCTTGATCCAAACGCAAACGATCAAAAACAAGTTTTTCAAATAAGTATCTTTCATGCTCAGTCCCGATTACCTAAAGGAACTATAATGCTTTCTCATTGATTGGAAAAAACATCGGAGAAAACATGGCAATCGAAAAGGTCAGAGAGTACTTTAAGTCATTTAATATGGAGGATAAGATCCTCGAATTCCCCGTCTCCAGTGCTACGGTTGAATTGGCTGCTCAAGCTTTAAATTGCGAGCCGGGCCGCATCGCTAAGACGCTCTCGTTTTCTGTCAAGGACTCGCCGATTCTTGTGGTTGTTGCCGGCGATGTGAAAATCGACAATCACAAATACAAAGTCCAATTTGGCGCCAAGGCAAAAATGCTCTCTGCGGAAGACGTTGAGACAAAGATTGGTCATGCCGTTGGCGGCGTTTGTCCCTTTGCTGTTAACGACGGAGTCTCAATTTATTTAGATGAATCTCTCAAACGATTTCCAACGGTCTTCCCCGCTTGCGGAAGTAGTAACAGTGCTATTGAATTAATCCCCACAGACTTCGAGCGTTACACATCTTTTGTGTCCTGGGTCGATGTGACAAAACTCAAATAATTCAAGATATTAATTGATTAGGGGCAGTCTAAACTGCCCCATTTTAATGCTTGATGTTAATTACAGGTCTTTGATTTTTTCAAATACTTTTTTCGCGTGCTCGGCGGCCATCGTCTTTTGAGTTTCGATCTGTTCATCGCTTGATCGAACAGAATAGCTCACACCACCTGTGTACACAAAGCCCTCAAACGTCATACCGCAGAGTTGACAAGAAGCTTTAATCGGCGAGAGAAAATCTTCAATCGTGTACCCAACAGCACCATCACGTGCGTACATAGCTTCAGGTGCACCGGAAGTGACTGAAACAAAGACCTTTTTGCCTTTGAGTTTGTCGCCCGTACGACCGTGAGAGAAACCATGGACAAAGGTTTCTTCCATCCAGCGGTGAAGAATAGAAGGAGCGGAGTACCAAAAGATAGGGAATTGCAAAACGATGACATCAGCATCGAGTAAACGTTTTTGTTCTTTTTGAACATCAATCTTAAAGTCAGGATACTCTGCACCTAAATCAACGATAGTCATTGCAGGCATAAGCTCTTTGAGCTTAGTAATGATGGCTTTGTTAGCCACTGAATGCTCTAAGTCAGTATGTCCGGAAATTAATAATGTTTTAGTCATTTGTCACTCCCCTATTTTATGAGTTACAAATCTAGTATATCCAACTCTGCTGTGCTGACTCGGTATATTTAATTCGAGTTACAAATAAATTACTTCTTTATTTCGCAATCCATATCATTACCGATAGACATAAGTGCGGTCTAAGTTAAAAAAGTGCAAGTAAAAATAACAACACTTTGTCATGCATCCAATCCCTGATATGATGAAGTGAAATTAGGAGTCCCCTCATGCTATTAAAAGAAATCGAAAACTATTGGGATTTACGCGCCGAAGGCTTTTCCCAATCCAATCAAGATGAACTCAATGGTTCCTTCGCTCATTTGGAACTCATTGTCTCTAAGCTCCCTAACTACGCTCCCATCTCCACGATGAAAGCACTTGACATGGGCTGTGGTCCCGGCATCATGGGGATTCTTCTTGCGCAATTAGGTTTCAAAGTAATAGGCTTGGATTTAAGCCCCGAGATGCTCAACCAAGCCAGACAAAATGCTCAAAATCACAGTGTTGAAATTGAGTACGTTCAGGGCAATGCCATGGAACCTCCTTTTGAGCCCGAAAGTTTCGATGTCATCATTACTCGTAACCTCACATGGAACCTCCCCGATCCCCGTTTGGCATATGAGAGTTGGGGCAAGCTTTTAAAGCCCAAAGGCGTATTGCTTAATTTTGACGGTAATCACTTCTATTTCTATAAGGATCCAAACTACGACGATCCCACTCGTATTTCGTCTCACAAACATTTGAATGGTGTGGATGTTTCTGTCATTGAGAAGATTGCCGAAAATTTAGAAATGTCTCACCATCTTCGACCCTACTATGACTTGAAACTCATTGAAGAGCTCGGTTGGGGTAAAGCAACCTCAACAATTTTGAAGTCAGAAGAAAAGGACGATAAAACCCTTATTCGAGACTTCTTAATCAGTGTGACAAAACACTCATAGAGAATTAGGCAAGAATTCGGGAATTTTCGGATATCAGCCAAAATCAAAGCCTCCTAATATTAGAAGAAAGATATTTCTCGATTGGAGGCTTTTTTATGACCTACAAAAAGATGGCTTGTGCCTGCAGTATTTTCGGCACAACACTCTCCTACGCAGCTGGTGAATTGGATTTTTCAAAACTCGAACACCGAACGGACGATGCCAAGGCGCCCGAGGTCTATTTCACCAAAGACATCACGCCGGAAGGCGTCATCGCGGCCTACAAAACTCTCGGGCGCACGCCGACCGGTAAAGTGGCGGTTAAATTAAGTACCGGCGAAAAAGGCAACCCTCACTACCTCGACCCGCAACTGATCAAAGATTTAGTGCAAATGTTTGATTCAACGATTGTGGAATGCAATACCGCCTATGGTGGCGCTCGTCGGCATACGGCAGATCACCGAAAATTAGCTGAAGCACATGGCTTTACCGGCATTGCCCCTGTGGATATTATGGATGCCGAAGGTGAAATGAACATTCCCGTCGAAGGTGGCACGCACCTTAAATATGACATCGTGGGTACGCATCTTGCCAATTATGACTTCATGATGGTTTTAACCCACTTCAAGGGTCATCCGATGGGTGGTTTTGGCGGTGCCATGAAAAATATTTCCATCGGCGTTGCGTCTTCAAACGGTAAAGCCAACATTCACACAGGAGGTGAACTCACCGATGCTGATGGCTGGCTCACGGATAAATACTTGGCTAACCCCAGCAAAGAACACAATAACTTCATTGAGTCCATGGCCGAAGCCGCTAAAGCCGTCTCAGATTATGAAGGTAAGGGCGAAAAGATGCTCTACATCTCCGTCATGAACCATATGTCGGTGGATTGTGACTGTGTGAGTAATCCCGCCAAACCCGATATGCATGACATCGGTATTTTGGCCTCTTTAGATCCCGTGGCACTGGATCAGGCCTGTATTGACTTGGTTTATGCAGCGCCTGACAGTCACTCTTTGCGTGAACGCATTGAAACGCGAAACGGCACGCTCATTTTGAGTCACGCTGAAAAAATCGGTTTGGGACAACGCCAATACCAATTCAAGGTGATTGAATAACCACTACTTCGACCGAGATTTACCTCTCGGTCGAATACTATTTATTGTTCTTCAATCAAAAGAATTAAGTGTTTTTACCAAGATCGAACCTTCGATGAAAAAACGAAGTCGTTACAATATTGGGGTTAATAATTTGACGAAATCGTCTTTTCTCTTTTTAAAGGATCGGTTATGGCATTAAAGAAATATGAATTTGCTTATGGTCGCACGACCAAGACCTTCGAAATCGAAGAGTCTGATGTGATTAAGGAAGTCGTGACACAACAATTCCCCGTGATGCAAGACGTCAAGCAAGGGGTCTTGGATGCCATTTACAACCCGATCGGCTTAGACCCGATCGACAAGATTATTAAGCCCGGTGACACGGTTGCTTTTATCTGTAATGACCTCACGCGTGTAGCCAATAGTTATGACTTCATGCCGGTGCTCGTTAACGAAATGAATAAGTTGGGTGTGCCCGATGAAAACATGCACATCCTCTTCTCTTTGGGCACCCACCGCAACATGACGCACGAAGAAATGGTTGAAGCCGTGGGCGCTGAAGTGGCCGGTCGTTTGAAGATGTACAACAACGAATGCAAGAAGGATGAAGACTTCGAGTATTTCGGTACGACTTCTCGCGGTACGCCTGTATGGGTTAATAAGCACCTCTGCCACGTTGACCACGTGATTCTCACGGGCAGCATTGTGCAACACTACTTCTCCGGTTACGGTGGCGGTCGTAAGGCCATTTTGCCGGGCTGCACGGCCATGGAAACGACGCGTGTTAACCACAGCTTCATGTTGGATCCGAACGCTCAACTCGGTAAGCTTCAAGGCAACCCCTGCTACGAAGACCAAATCGAAGGCGTCAAGCTCTTTGCTAAGGGCCGTTCGCTTTTCCTCTTTAACGCCGTTTTGAACGCTCATCACCAATTCCTTCGTATGTTTGCCGGTGACTACATCACCGCTCACTTGGAAGCTTGTAAGTTTGTTGACCAAGTCTACGGTTGCGTTATTCCGAAAAAGGCTGACTTGGTTATCGTTTCTTGCGCCGGTTACCCGAAGGACATTAACGTCTATCAAATGCAAAAGACGATGGACAACGCCGCTTGCGCCGTCCGCAAAGATGGTGTGGTGATTCTTTTAGCTGAATGCGAAGAAGGTTCCGGTTCCGTTGTTTTGGAAGAAACCTTCCGTCGTTTGGGCTCTTTTGAGGCCATTCGTGACGAATTAAAGGATAACTTTAAGATCGGTGCCAATAAGGCATTCGCTATCGCACGTCCGATTCAAGGCGCTCGCTACATCTTGGTGACGGGTTTAGATCGCCAATTGGCTAAGGACATGCTCTTTACGGCCGCTGTTGATACGGTTGAAGAAGCACTTGAAATCGCTAAGAAGTACGTGGGTGAACACCCGGCAACGGTGTTGATGCCAGAAGGCAGCCTCACGGTTCCTCGCGTTGAATAACTTTAATGCTTCGCACTTCAAGTGCAGAAACTTACAGTCGTAATTAAAAATAGCCCTGCCTTACGGTGGGGCTCTCTTTGAGAAGAAGATGGAATTAAAGAAACTTTTAGAAGGTGTCAAAGATGGAAGCGTGAGTCTTCAAGAGGCTCAAGCGCAACTTCAACGTGCGCCTTTTGAGGAAATGGGCTTTGCCAAACTTGACTCTCACCGCCCGATTCGCTCAGGCTTTGCCGAAGTGGTGTTTTGCCAAGGTAAAGCACAAGATCATCTCAATGCCATCTTCCAAAAGCTCTATGAAAAGGAAGGTCGAGTTTTGGGCACGCGTTGCTCTCATGACCAATACGAGGGTCTTAAGACTGTGATGCCCGCTCACCTTACCTATGACCCCATCTCCTGCGTTGTCAAAATTGACGATGCTCCGCTCGAGCTCAAGGGGTTAGTTGCTGTTTGTACAGCTGGTACGGCAGATATCAAAGTGGCTGAAGAGTGCGCTCAATGCGCAGAATTCTTTGGAACTCGCGTTGAGCGTCACTATGACGTGGGGGTCAGTGGCCTTCACCGCCTTTTAGCTAAAATTGAAGAGATTCAAAAAGCCAACTGTGTGGTTGCGATTGCCGGCATGGAGGGTGCTTTAGCATCTGTCATCGGCGGTCTCGTTCAAAACCCAGTCATTGCCGTGCCGACCTCTGTCGGTTATGGTGCGAATTTTCAGGGGCTTTCTGCCCTTTTGACGATGGTGAATTCGTGCTCCAACGGCGTGTGCACCGTCAATATTGATAACGGGTTTGGCGCTGCCTATTTAGCCACCCAAATGAATCGATTGGCCCTTCACGAATAAAGGACTCAAAAGATGACGACGCTTTGTTTAGACGCATCCATGGGCATCAGCGGTGACATGACCGTTGCTGCACTCTTAGATTTAGGTGCTGATGAAAAGGTTCTTCGTGCCGTTCTTGAATCCTTGCCTGAAAAAGAATTTTCTATTGAAATCAAACGAGTGCAAAAGGCAGCACTTGATATGATGGATTTTAATGTCGTGCTCACGCACGATAACCATGATCATGACATGGCCTACCTTCACGGTCATGACCATATTCACCCCCATACGCACGAACACAGTCATGATCATTGCGATCATGAGCATAGTCATGACGTGGGTGAACATCACCACCATGACCATTCGCACAGCCATCGCTCGCTTTTTGACATTGGTGCGTTAATTACCAAAACAACAGCAACGGACAATGCTAAAAAAATTGCCTTGGACATCTTTGAAGTCATGGCTAAAGCCGAAGCCAAGGCTCACGGTAAGCCCTTGCATCAGGTGCATTTCCATGAAGTCGGTGCCGTGGATTCAATCGTTGATATTTTGTCGGCTGCAGTCTGCTTAGACAATTTGGGCATTGATCGTGTCATCGTAAGAAACCTATCCGAAGGCTACGGAACCGTTCGATGCCAACACGGTATTTTGCCGATTCCGGTACCGGCGGTTGCCAATATTGTTGCAGAACACGGTCTTTCTTTAAAGACCATTGATATTGAAGGTGAATTAATTACGCCCACGGGGGCTGCGATTTTGGCAACAATGAGCGCAAACTCGCAGATGCCCGCCGAGAGCTACAAAATCAACCGCATAGGCATGGGCGCCGGCAAACGCCAATACGCGAGGCCTAGCTTTTTGCGTGCCATGTTGATTACCGAGAACCAAGCCTCTGATACGCAAGACGAAATTGTCCAGTTAGAAGCCAATATTGACGACTCAACGCCGGAAGTGTTGGGTTATGCCATGGATCGCTTGCTTGAGGCCGGAGCGCTTGATGTGTCCTACTCCCCGATTTTCATGAAAAAGAATCGTCCGGGGTATCTTTTGAGGGTTTTATGCAAAGAAAATCTTCGTGAAACTCTCGAAGCCATTATCTTTAGAGAAACAACCACGATAGGGATTCGCCGATTAACCCTTCAACGCACGCTTTTAAAGCGAGACATTAAAACGGTTCAAACACCTTATGGTGAAGTTGAAGTAAAGGTCTGTACAACCCCTGATGGCGAAAAATTTTATTACCCGGAATTTGAAAGCGTTAAAGCCGCTGCTTTAAAGAAAAACGTGCCCTTCAAGCTCGTCTTTAACGCCGTTTTGAAAGACGCATAACGCCATGGATGTCGCAAAAAGAGAAAAGCTTGAAGTGTGCCTCAACCGTTTGGCACAAAAAGATTGTCTGCTAGCCTTCTCAGGCGGTGCCGACAGTGCGCTTTTACTCGTTTTGCTTTCTCGCGCTTGTCAAAAAGCCGGCACCCGTCTTGTTGCCGTTCATATCAACACGGAACTCAGTCCGAATGAAGACTTGGAGCTTGCTCAGACTTTTGCTCAAAAAATAAATGTTGCTTTTGAAGCTCTGCATCTGAATGAGTGGATGAAGCCTGAGATTGTCGCTAACGGTCGTGATCGCTGCTACCACTGCAAAAAGCTTTTATTTTCAACGCTCAAAGACTTTGCAGAAAAGCGCAATATTGAACACGTCATTGACGGCACCAATCACGATGACCTGGGACAATACCGCCCAGGCCTTAAAGCCATCAAAGAATTAGGGATTTTTAGCCCCTTGGCCTACAGTGGTGTCACAAAAGCTGAAGTCAGAAGTCTTTTGGAAGAATTAGGGCTTGAGGTTGCTCACCGTCCCTCTTCTCCGTGCTTGGCGACGCGTTTTCCCTACGGTCGAGCACTTGATCGTAACTGGATGCAAAAAATTGATAAGGCAGAACGTTTTATTAAAGACATGGGCTTTTTTAATGTCCGCGTTCGCCTTCATGAGTCAACAGCTCGCATTGAAGTGGATAAAGCCGATGTGGCTCGTCTTTTCGAGAAACGAGAGCTTATCGCTAGTGCTTTGAAATCTTTAGGTTTTACCCACATTTCGATTGACTTGGAAGGTTTCCGTTCCGGTAGTATGGACGCCACACAATCGTCATAATAAAATCCCCGCAACAGTTCAAAATTTATCACTCTGATAGACACTGACATTTCTTAGCCTTTTGTCCATTAAGACAAGCAAAATTGCACTAATTTCCGTGTATAGTCCACTTAGAAGTTTTTTTATTTTTATTTAGATTTTTATAGGTAAATTGCCATGTTGAATTTACACAACGAAAGTTGGGCTGGCTTCAAGGGTGATGCCTGGAAGCATGAAATCGACGTCCGTGATTTCATCCAAAGCAACTACACCCC